>NZ_VXCU01000019.1:0-1330 GCF_052850615.1 Psychrobacter sp. 1176_08 | reverse complement strand
TGTCCCGTCCTGAAATAAGTTTACGAAAAAGGATCTTATTCATGGACAAGTTAGAGACAACAAGGGCTAAGCGTACGCAAAGAGATTACACGCTAGGCTTTAAATTGGCCGTCGTTGACAGTGTAGAAAAAGGCGACATGACCTACAAACAAGCACAAGCGATTTATGGCATACAAGGACGCAGTACCGTATTGGTATGGCTGCGACGTCATGGTAAATTAGACTGGACCCACCCACCTAAGAGTCAGACTATGCCATCTAAAGAAACCCCAGCGCAAACCATCAAACGTCTAGAACGTGAACTGGCTGATGCCAAAGCGCATAACCTTATTTTAAGTAAAGTCGTCGAAGTATTTGAAAACGACTACGGAGCAAATGCTAGAAAAAAGTCTTCTACGGCATCCTCTGGCAGCTTAAAACAGACAAACAAATAAGTTTAGCCCAAGGATGTCGGTTACTTGACGTAAGCCCTCAGGCGGTATATCAACACCGTATCCGGCAGCATGACAAAGCAAGCAGGTTTGCTGTCATCAAAGACTGGGTACAAGCGTATCGAATGCTAATGCCACGCATAGGAGGTCGGAAGTTATATTGGCTGATTAAACCTAAGCTGATAGCGCATGGTATCAAGATTGGCCGTGATGGTTTTTTTGATTATCTAAGAGCACACAGACTACTGGTTAAGCCCAAACGTAGCTATACCAAGACTACCTTTAGCAAGCATTGGATGAAAAAGCATCCCAATCTAACGAAGGATGCACCAGCACCTATTCAGCCTGAGCAGATGTTGGTCGCTGATATCACTCATGTTACCTCTAAGCAAGGAGTGCATTATCTATCGTTAGTAACGGATGCTTATTCAAGACAGATCTTGGGCTATCATTTAAGTGATCATATGCCAGCGACTGAGGTGGTAAAGGCGCTCAAGATGGCAGCTCACAAGCGGCGTTATACGCATAAAGCGATTCATCACTCTGATAGAGGTCTTCAATACTGTGCATCAGAGTATCAAGAGGTGCTTAGAGTAAATAACATCACACCGTCTATGACTGATGGCTATGATTGTTATCAGAATGCTTTAGCTGAGCGGGTTAATGGTATCTTGAAGAATGAGTTCTTGTTGTATGAGTGCAATACGATGGGTGAGCTTAAACAGCTTATCGATGAGTCTGTTTATGTCTATAATAATATCAGACCTCATTTAAGTTTGAATATGAGAACACCTGCTCAGGTTCATGACAGTCATTTATGTCCTACTTAATGCGAAAAAGCCAGATACTCAGGGTATCTGGCTCACTAAAAAATCATCAATCTATTTTAGGACGGGACA
>NZ_VXCU01000018.1:0-5477 GCF_052850615.1 Psychrobacter sp. 1176_08 | reverse complement strand
GAGCTGACGATGACCTACTCTCACATGGGCGAACCACACTACCATTGGCGCTACGATGTTTCACTTCTGAGTTCGAGAAGGGATCAGGTGGTTCCATCGTGCTATTGTCGTCAGCAAAGGGGGTTAGATATGAGTCTGTTTGTGTGACTTTGATAAGTACCACATAACCTAACTGAATCAAGGTTAACGGTGATATCGAAATATTCTTTCTTATTCTAAAGCTTTCGCTTTACAAGATAGATTAATTAGACTTGATACAAACCACTTGGGTGTTGTATGGTCAAGCCAAACGAGCAATTAGTACAGGTTAGCTACACGCATCGCTGCGCTTCCACACCCTGCCTATCAACGTCCTAGTCTTGAACGGCTCTTTAGGGAAATCTAATCTTGAGGTGGGCTTCCCGCTTAGATGCTTTCAGCGGTTATCCCATCCGAACGTAGCTACCGGGCAATGCCACTGGCGTGACAACCCGAACACCAGAGGTTCGTCCACTCTGGTCCTCTCGTACTAGGAGCAGATCCTCTCAAATTTCCAACGCCCACGGTAGATAGGGACCGAACTGTCTCACGACGTTCTAAACCCAGCTCGCGTACCTCTTTAAATGGCGAACAGCCATACCCTTAGGACCTGCTTCAGCCCTAGGATGAGATGAGCCGACATCGAGGTGCCAAACACCGCCGTCGATATGAACTCTTGGGCGGTATCAGCCTGTTATCCCCAGAGTACCTTTTATCCGTTGAGCGATGGCCCTTCCATACAGAACCACCGGATCACTAAGACCTACTTTCGTACCTGCTCGACTTGTGGGTCTCGCAGTTAAGCGCGCTTTTGCCTTTATACTCTACGACCGATTTCCGACCGGTCTGAGCGCACCTTCGTACTCCTCCGTTACTCTTTAGGAGGAGACCGCCCCAGTCAAACTACCCACCATACATTGTCCTCGGTATTGTTATACCTGAGTTAGAACCCCAACATGACCAGGGTGGTATTTCAAGATTGGCTCCACCAAGACTAGCGTCTCGGCTTCAAAGCCTCCCACCTATCCTGCACAAGTCAGGTCAAAGTTCAATGTAAAGCTGTAGTAAAGGTTCACGGGGTCTTTCCGTCTAGCCGCGGGTACACAGCATCTTCACTGCGATTTCGATTTCACTGAGTCTCTGCTGGAGACAGCGCTGCCATCATTATGTCATTCGTGCAGGTCGGAACTTACCCGACAAGGAATTTCGCTACCTTAGGACCGTTATAGTTACGGCCGCCGTTTACTGGGGCTTCGATCAAGAGCTTCGCTTACGCTAACCCCATCAATTAACCTTCCAGCACCGGGCAGACATCACACCCTATACGTCCACTTTCGTGTTTGCAGAGTGCTGTGTTTTTAATAAACAGTTGCAGCAGCCTGGTATCTGCGACTGCCAATAGCTTACGGAGCAAGTCCTTCACCATCAGCAGCGTACCTTCTCCCGAAGTTACGGTACCATTTTGCCTAGTTCCTTCAGCAGAGTTCTCTCAAGCGCCTTGGTATTCTCTACCTGATCACCTGTGTCGGTTTAGGGTACGATTCGTTTATGACTATCGCTTAGAAGCTTTTCCTGGAAGCATGGTATTTGCCACTTCGCTGTACAAGTACAGCTTGCTATCAGATCTCGGTATATAATAGCCCGGATTTACCTAAGCTATAAACCTACATCCTTCCACCTGGACAACCATCGCCAGGCTGGCATAACCTTCTCCGTCCCTCCATCGCATCATAAACAAGTATCGGAATATTAACCGATTTCCCATCGACTACGCCTTTCGGCCTCGCCTTAGGGGTCGACTCACCCAGCCCCGATTAACGTTGGACTGGAACCCTTGATCTTCCGGCGTGCGAGCTTTTCACTCGCATTATCGTTACTCACGTCAGCATTCGCTCTTGTGATACCTCCAGCATGCTTTACAACACACCTTCACAGGCTTACACAACGCTCCCCTACCACTTGAAAACAAATTCAAATCCGCAGCTTCGGCTCCTAGTTTGAGCCCCGTTACATCTTCCGCGCGGGCCGACTCGACTAGTGAGCTATTACGCTTTCTTTAAAGGATGGCTGCTTCTAAGCCAACCTCCTAGCTGTCTATGCCTTCCCACCTCGTTTCCCACTTAACTAGGAATTTGGGGCCTTAGCTGGCGGTCTGGGTTGTTTCCCTCTCCACAATGGACGTTAGCACCCACTGTGTGTCTCCCGGATATCACTCATCGGTATTCGGAGTTTGCATCGGTTTGGTAAGTCGGTATGACCCCCTAGCCGAAACAGTGCTCTACCCCCAATGGTGTTCGTCCGAGGCGCTACCTAAATAGCTTTCGGGGAGAACCAGCTATCACCGAGTTTGATTAGCCTTTCACCCCTATCCACAAGTCATCCCCTGGCTTTTCAACGACAGTGGGTTCGGTCCTCCGGTGCCTGTTACGGCACTTTCAACCTGCTCATGGATAGATCACTCGGTTTCGGGTCTATACCCTGCAACTAGACGCCCTATTAAGACTCGGTTTCCCTACGGCTCCCCTAAACGGTTAACCTTGCTACAGAATATAAGTCGCTGACCCATTATACAAAAGGTACGCGGTCACCCAACAAGTGGGCTCCCACTGCTTGTACGCACACGGTTTCAGGTTCTATTTCACTCCCCTCACAGGGGTTCTTTTCGCCTTTCCCTCACGGTACTGGTTCACTATCGGTCAGTCAGGAGTATTTAGCCTTGGAGGATGGTCCCCCCATCTTCAAACAGGATTTCTCGTGCCCCGCTCTACTTAATATGTTAATGCTAATGTTTCGAATACAGGACTATCACCTACTACGGTCAGCTTTCCCACGCTGTTCTTCTACATTAGTACTAATCGGCTTCTCCCCGTTCGCTCGCCGCTACTAGGGGAATCTCAATTGATGTCTATTCCTAAGGGTACTGAGATGTTTCACTTCCCCTCGTTCGCTTCCTAATAAATTAGGATACCTAGCTTATGCTAGGTGGGTTTCCCCATTCAGAAATCTCCGGATCACAGGATATTGCCGCCTCCCCGAAGCTTATCGCAGGCTGTCACGTCTTTCATCGCCTCTGACTGCCAAGGCATCCACCATGTGCGCTTCATTACTTGACCATACAACCCCAAGTAGTCTTTCGACTAAGTAGTGTCATACACTCTAATTAATGATAACGATATCACCTATGTTTACGCTTGATTCAGTTCTCTTATTTCTTTTTAGCAATCAACCCCTGGGATAACAACTGATGTCGTTAAAGAGTTGATTACTAAGGTTAAGATGTGCGCGTGAACACGCTCATCCTAACCCAGACTCATATCTATGTTTTTAAATAGTCTCTATGCTCTCGTCGAGTCATAAATTTCCGTATAAAACAGAAAGAAGTAATCTTATTAAAATCACTTATTTCTATTTGATACCTATTTTATTTATTCGCACTCTAAGCTTAACTAAAGTAGTGGTGGAGCCAAACGGAGTCGAACCGTTGACCTCCTGCGTGCAAGGCAGGCGCTCTACCAACTGAGCTATGGCCCCATATAAATGGTGGGTCTAAGTGGACTTGAACCACTGACCCCCGCGTTATCAACACGGTGCTCTAACCAGCTGAGCTACAGACCCAATACGTTCGCTAAAACGTAAGCTTAAACTAAAGAACAACTTGTTGTGAATTCTTGCTGACCGAATGCTGTCTATAAGGAGGTGATCCAGCCGCAGGTTCCCCTACGGCTACCTTGTTACGACTTCACCCCAGTCATCAACCACACCGTGGTGATCGCCTTCCTTACGGTTAGGCTAACCACTTCTGGTGCAATCAACTCCCATGGTGTGACGGGCGGTGTGTACAAGGCCCGGGAACGTATTCACCGCGGCATTCTGATCCGCGATTACTAGCGATTCCTACTTCATGGAGTCGAGTTGCAGACTCCAATCTGGACTACGATAGGCTTTTTGAGATTCGCATCACATCGCTGTGTAGCTGCCCTCTGTACCTACCATTGTAGCACGTGTGTAGCCCTGGTCGTAAGGGCCATGATGACTTGACGTCGTCCCCGCCTTCCTCCAGTTTGTCACTGGCAGTATCCTTAGAGTTCCCGGCTTAACCCGCTGGTAACTAAGGACAAGGGTTGCGCTCGTTGCGGGACTTAACCCAACATCTCACGACACGAGCTGACGACAGCCATGCAGCACCTGTATTCTAATTCCCGAAGGCACTCCCGCATCTCTGCAGGATTCTAGATATGTCAAGACCAGGTAAGGTTCTTCGCGTTGCATCGAATTAAACCACATGCTCCACCGCTTGTGCGGGCCCCCGTCAATTCATTTGAGTTTTAACCTTGCGGCCGTACTCCCCAGGCGGTCTACTTATTGCGTTAGCTGCGTCACTAAGTCCTCAAGGGACCCAACGACTAGTAGACATCGTTTACGGCGTGGACTACCAGGGTATCTAATCCTGTTTGCTACCCACGCTTTCGAGCCTCAGTGTCAGTATGATGCCAGAAGGCTGCCTTCGCCATCGGTATTCCTCCAGATCTCTACGCATTTCACCGCTACACCTGGAATTCTACCTTCCTCTCACCTACTCTAGCCTGACAGTATCAGATGCAGTTCCCAGGTTAAGCCCGGGGATTTCACATCTGACTTATCAAGCCACCTACGCTCGCTTTACGCCCAGTAATTCCGATTAACGCTTGCACCCTCTGTATTACCGCGGCTGCTGGCACAGAGTTAGCCGGTGCTTATTCTGCAGCTAATGTCATCGTCTCCGGGTATTAACCGAAGAGTCTTCTTCACTGCTTAAAGTGCTTTACAACCAAAAGGCCTTCTTCACACACGCGGCATGGCTGGATCAGGGTTTCCCCCATTGTCCAATATTCCCCACTGCTGCCTCCCGTAGGAGTCCGGGCCGTGTCTCAGTCCCGGTGTGGCTGATCATCCTCTCAGACCAGCTACAGATCGTCGCCATGGTAGGCCTTTACCCCACCATCTAGCTAATCCGACTTAGGCTCATCTAATAGCGAGAGCAACAAGTTGCCCCCTTTCTCCCGTAGGTCGTATGCGGTATTAATTCGAGTTTCCCCGAGCTATCCCCCACTACTAGGTAGATTCCTAAGTATTACTCACCCGTCCGCCGCTCGTCATCTTCTAGCAAGCTAGAAATGTTACCGCTCGACTTGCATGTGTTAAGCCTGCCGCCAGCGTTCAATCTGAGCCATGATCAAACTCTTCAGTTTAATCTTGCTATGAAGCTCTTTAAAGAAGCTTCTAAACTTGGCTCATCTAATCTGGCAAAATCGCTAAAAATTATGTTCGTAATGAATTAACTTTGAGTTTTTCTGCTGTCTTAAATGATAATTTTTATAGTTAATAATCTTCCCGAAAAGAAAAGATAGTCAACTTTATTTTTTAGCATCCTGAATCAGCAAAAATCCACACAAGTTGTTCTTTAGTTATGCTTTTAAATA
>NZ_VXCU01000017.1:0-10782 GCF_052850615.1 Psychrobacter sp. 1176_08 | reverse complement strand
ACTCAAATACTCAAATACTCAAATACTCAAATACTCAAATACTCAAATACTCAAATACTCAAACTTAGGATTGCTCTATGAAAGTCATTGCTGTGTTGAATCAAAAAGGAGGCAGTGGCAAGACAACTATTGCCACTCAATTAGCTCGTGGCTTGCAGCTGCAAGGACATAGTGTATTGCTAGTAGATAGTGATCAGCAGGGCAGTGCACGGGATTGGCGAGCTGTAGATGAAGATAATCCAGTACCAGTGATAGGTCTCGATAGACCTACGCTTGATAAAGATCTAAAAAACGTCTCTGATAAAGAGTATGTGGTGATTGATGGTTCACCACAAGCAACTAGTTTGGCTTTATCTGCAATTAAGGCGGCTGATTTTGTATTAATTCCTGTACAGCCTAGCCCATACGATGTCTGGGCGACTAGCGATTTAGTAGACTTAGTAAAGCAGCGTATAGAGATGACTGACGGTAAACTAAAAGCAGCCTTTGTAGTGTCTAGGGCAATTCAGAATACTAATATTGGTAAGGATGTGGCTTCAGTTTTACTAGAGTACGGTCTACCTGTGTTAGATAGTAGAATTATGCAACGTGTAAGTTATCCAAATAGCGCAGCATTAGGCAAGACCGTGTTTGATACTGAGTCAGTGAATAGTAATGCGGTACAAGAAATGACAGCATTGGTTAATGAAATTAAAACATTCTTTGATAAGGAGTAAATGATGAGCTTAGCAGCAGGTCGTCCCAGCAAGAAGGTAAAAGATGAGTTATCTTTGTCAGACGTGACCGATAGTCCTCAAAAAACGGCACGAGTAAACTTTAACATTGACAAAGATAAGTATATTGCATTCAAAAAGTTTGCGCTTGATAACCGAAAGACAGTGACTGAGCTATTAACTGAAATGATTGAAGAAAAGTTGGTTGAGCGATAGGCATAAAAAATCCGATTTTTTATGCCTATAAAAAGGATATGTATAAAAAACTCAAAAAACTATACATATTATCGGATTTTAGGGCTGATTTTTGACAACTCCCATTCAGCCAGAATTTTTCATAGTGACAGACTAATAACGAGTATTGTTACCCTTGATTTGTTACTGTTAATCTATACGTAGTTGCGCTATCTATGCGCTATTTAGAAACTATCTTTTACTGCCTAACCTGTAGAAAGATTGTACTTCTTACAGGTTAGATTTGTTTTAGTCCGATATTTCTACAGGTTAGCTTTATAAATACCTGTTAAAACAACTGGCTAACTGAATTCAAACTTTAACTAATACTGCCCCTCAGAACATAGAGAACAAAAAAACATGGCTAAAACACCTGCAAATAAGAACGACACTATAAAAGACGGTCGCTTTGAAGAAGCCCTTTGGGATGCGGCCAACAAGCTACGAGGTAGCGTCGAATCCTCAGAATATAAGCACATCGTCCTTAGCCTGATTTTTTTAAAGTTCATCAGTGATACTTTTGAGCAGCAGCGCCAAAAGCTGATCGATACAGGCTATGAAAAGCATATCGATATGGTGCAAGCCTATACCAAAGACAACGTCTTCTATTTGCCGGAGGAGAGCCGTTGGAGCTTCATTCAGCAGAATGCCAAGCAAGAAGATATCGCCCTTAAAATCGACACAGCGCTCAGCACCATTGAGAAGACCAACCAATCATTGAAAGGCGCATTGCCTGATAACTACTTCTCGCGTCTTGGCTTAACTGCCAGTAAGCTTGCCGCCTTGATCGATGTGGTCAATAACATCGATACCATTGGCAATCCAGAAGAAGACACCGTTGGGCGCGTGTACGAGTATTTCTTGGGTAAGTTTGCCGCGACTGAAGGTAAAGGCGGTGGAGAGTTCTATACGCCTAAGTCTGTGGTCAATCTCATCGCAGAAATGGTTGAGCCGTATCAAGGAAAAATCTATGATCCGTGCTGCGGTTCAGGCGGTATGTTCGTCCAGTCCATCAAGTTCATCGAGAGTCACCACGGAAATACCAAAGACGTGTCTATCTATGGGCAAGAGTACACCAGCACGACCTACAAGCTCGCTAAGATGAACCTTGCCATTCGTGGTATCTCGAGCAACTTGGGTGATGTGGCAGCCGATACGTTCTTTAAAGATCAGCACGAAGACCTAAAAGCTGACTTCATTATGGCAAACCCGCCGTTTAACCAAAAGGATTGGCGCGCGCCCGATGAGCTGGTTGATGATCCACGCTGGGCAGGCTACCCGACACCGCCGACAGGCAATGCCAACTATGCATGGATATTGCACATGATATCCAAGCTCTCTGAGCATGGTACAGCAGGTTTTGTACTTGCCAATGGTTCAATGTCTACCACCACCAGTGGTGAAGGTGAGATACGCGAGCAAATCATCAAAAACGATCTGGTCGATTGTATGATTGCGCTACCGGGTCAGTTGTTTTATACCACGACCATTCCGGTGTGCTTATGGTTCATCAGTAAAGACAAAGCCGCCAAGTCCGTTGATAGCCAAGCACGTGGGCTGCGTAATCGTAGCGGTGAAACGCTATTTATTGATGCCCGTAATATCGGTGCGATGATTGACCGTACTCATAAAGAGTTTTCTACTGATGATATTGAGGCTATTGCTAAGACTTATCATGCATGGCGCGGTGAGAAGGAAGCAGGCGGTTATGAAGCGTACGAGGATGAGGCAGGTTACTGTAAATCAGCCAGTCTGGAAGATATCAAAGCCAATGATTATGTACTTACTCCGGGGCGTTATGTCGGTGCTGCTGCAATCGAAGATGATGGCATTCCGTTTGAGACTAAAATGCTGGAGCTAAGCCAAACGCTATATGCACAGATGCGAGAGTCTGAAAAGTTAGATGCAACTATTCGTCAGAACTTGGAGGTGTTGGGTTATGGCGAGTGATTGGGAAGTAGTTTCATTAGTAGAGCATTGTAAAAAAATTGGTAGTGGTGCAACGCCTAGGGGTGGGAGTAGCGTTTATCTCGAAGAAGGTAAAATCACACTAATAAGAAGCCAAAATGTTTATAACGAAGGTTTTAAAAGAGATGGTTTGGTCTTTATAACGGAAGAAGCTGCTGAAAAACTGAAAAACGTTATCGTGGAAGAAAATGATATTTTGCTAAATATTACTGGCGACTCGGTTGCTAGGGTTTGCATGGTCGACAATCAGGTCTTACCTGCCAGAGTTAATCAGCATGTTTCAATAATTAGACCTAAAGAAAGCTCGTTTAATCCTTTATATCTAAGGTATCAACTAGTATCACCGCAAGTACAACAATTACTATTAAATTATGCAAGTGCAGGTGCAACTCGACATGCTTTAACTAAAAGCATGATAGAAAATTTAGGTATTCCTAAACCAGATTTAGATACTCAAAACAATATTGCTCATATCCTTGGTTCTTTAGACGATAAAATCGAGCTAAACCGCCAAATGAACGAAACGCTAGAAGCGATGGCGCAGGCGTTGTTTAAGAGCTGGTTTGTTGATTTTGACCCTGTGATTGATAACGCGCGCGCAGCTGGTAAAGCTATTCCTGATGAGCTCTTTGAACGTGCCGAGCAACGTAAAGCTATCGATAAAACGGACAATTCAGATATTCAGGACTTATTCACTAATGAGTTTGAGTTTACTGAGGAAATGGGTTGGATTCCGAAGGGATGGAGGGTTAGAAATTTATCAGAAATGGTTTCTGTAATTATTGATCATCGCGGTAAAACTCCTAAAAAGCTTGGAGGGGATTGGGCAGAGAGTGGTTACCCTGCAATCTCAGCTAAAAACATCAAAGGCAATAAACTAGTTCGTCCAGATACTATCCGATTTGTAGATAAAGATATATATGATAAATGGATGAAAGTTCCACTGGAAGTGGGTGATGTAATCATGACATCAGAAGCACCTTTAGGAGAACTGTATTATTTGAACTCAAAGATTGATTATTTATTGAGTCAGCGACTCTATGCAATTAGAGCAGACAAAGTAAATTGCACAGGTTCATATTTATTTTATTGGTTTCAAACAGAATTTGGTTCAGCTGAGATTCAGAATAGAGCGACTGGGACCACCGTCTTTGGTATCAAACAATCAGAACTTCGCAAGGTTCTAGTTTTATGCCCACCATCTTCTGTTTTGGAAAAGTTCGATACGTATTCCCAAGGTTTATTAGGGAAGATGGATGCTAATGATCTATCTAGTACTGAATTAGCTAAACTCCGCGACACTCTTTTACCTAAGTTAATGTCAGGCGAGTTGCGTATTTCAGATGCTGAAGTGCTTGTAGAGGAAGTTCTATAGCTTTTGACAGTAAACGTTTATCCCAAAAATATAATCATTAATGGAGTTCAAGATGAAGAAGCTTTTACTTAGTTTGGCGCTTAGTTTAGGTGCTTTATCATTAACTCCTGCAATGGCTGCCGCTCCTGCTTTCTCTGCTACTCAAATGTCTCAGGTCAAAATCAAAGATTTAAGCTTTAAAGAAGTCATGCGTGAGTTTTATAGTGGTCGTATGGGCTATGCTTCTGTCAATGATGAGTATGTTGAGTCGATGCCAAATATTGGTTTAGACAGCGTTAACAGCGATGGAGAGAGAACGATCGCTTTAATGCATCCGGTACTACCTTATGAGAATGTAACAGGTGAGCCACGTTATTTGGTTATCATCGAAAAAGTTCAGGTTAAAGATGGCTCGCTTGTATCTTGTCATGCATGTCAGGCAACAGCTGATCTGTATAGCTTTAAAAAACTAGATAATGGACTATTTCAAATGGTCAGCAAAACGCCAGAAAATGTAGAGTTTTCTAGCGGTTGGGGAAGAGTGAGTCTCAATCAAACAAGTATTCAAGAAGGCTTACAGCCATTGGGAAAAAACCTAATAGGTAGTGTGTTTATGAATAACTATATGTCTTTCGGTACGATAAGTAGCTGGTGGGACGTACTGCATTTGCCTGAAAGTGACTTTATCAATTTATATACATTAGGTGACGCTGGTGCAGAAAATAGCGGTCATTATGAGGAAGGTTCACCTTTACATTATGATTATAAAGTTGCTTTTAAAGTGCTACCTGAAAACGCTACGTACTATCCTATTATGTTGACCTATGAAGGTGAAAAGCCTACTGAGGATTACGACCGTATCAACAGTGTCAATTACAGCAAGATTGTGAAGTTCAATCCGGTGAAAAAGGCTTATGAATAATCTAGCTTTGGCTTAGCCGTGGACTGGCATATTAGTTGTCGAGAAAGATAATACAGAATAATAAAAAGGACTTACCATTGAAATTCACCGAAGACAGACTTGAACAGGCCATTATCGAGCTACTAGCAGCCGAAGGCTATCCACATACAGTTGGTGAAGCGCTTAATCGTAATCCTGACGATGTGCTGATTAAGTCTGATCTTCGACAGTTTCTAGCGACCCGTTACCGCGATGACTCAATCACAGAATACGAGATTGAGTCTATCATTCATAAGCTCGAATACCTTCCTGCGTCGGATCTGTACGACACCAACAAAGCCATCATGAAGTTTGTCGCTGACGGTTTTTTTCTGAAGCGTGAGGACTATACCCAAAAAGACTTATACATCCAGCTGCTTGATTATGAGGCACTCGATAACAATCGCTTTCGTATCGTCAATCAGATGGAGATACAAGGCTTTGAGTTGCGTATTCCTGATGGCATTCTCTATATCAATGGCTTGCCACTGGTGGTGTTTGAATTTAAGAGTAGCATTCGTGAAGATGCTACTATGTTTGATGCCTACACCCAGCTGACCACTCGCTATAAACGCGATATTCCAGAGCTGTTTAAATACAATGCCCTATGCGTGATCAGTGACGGGGTCAACTCAAAGATGGGATCTTTCTTTGCCCCGTATGAATTCTACTACTCTTGGCGAAAAGTGACTGGCGATGAGAAGTTAGAGAAGGATGGTATCCATTCCTTACTAACCATGATTAGCGGATTATTTGATAAAGAACGTTTGGTTGATGTCATTCGAAATTTTATCTATGTGCCTGACAAATCAAGCAAGGAAGAAAAAATCGTTTGTCGCTATCCGCAGTATTATGCAGCCACCAAACTGTTTGACAATATTAAGCGCCATATGAAAGTGCTGGATACAAACGGCAAGTTTGATGAGAGCGATGCTTTACGAGACGGAAAGGGTGGTACGTACTTTGGCGCGACTGGCTGTGGTAAGAGCTTTACCATGCTGTTTCTAGCACGTCTGCTGATGCGCGATGTGGAGCTTGGCAGTCCCACCATTATCTTAATCACCGATCGCACCGACTTAGACGGTCAGCTGTCTGAAACCTTTACCAATGCTAAGACCTATATCGGCGATGACAATATCATCAGTGTCGAAAGTCGAGCGCATCTACGCGAACAGTTAAAAGGTCGCAGAAGTGGCGGTGTATTCTTGACCACCATCCATAAGTTCACCGAAGACTTAGCCCTACTCACCGAGCGTACCAACGTTATCTGTATCTCAGATGAAGCGCACCGCAGCCAAATTAATCTCCAGCAAAAGGTCACCGTCACCGAAGATGGCGTCAAAAAGACTTACGGCTTCGCTAAGTACCTGCATGATTCATTGCCCAATGCCACTTACGTTGGCTTCACAGGTACGCCGATTGATGCCACCCTTGATGTCTTCGGTCCAGTCATTGATAGCTATACCATGGTTGAGTCGGTATTTGATGAAATCACGGTGCGTATTGTCTATGAAGGTCGCGCTGCCAAGGTGCTACTCGATAGCAAGCAGCTTGACGAAGTAGAGAAATACTATCAAGAAAGTGCAGATGCTGGCACCAATGAGTATCAGATAGAGAAAAGCAAAAAAGCCATGGCGAGTATGTCCACCATACTTGGTGACCCTGACCGCATCCGTGCCATTGCTGAAGACTTTGTGACACATTATGAAGCGCGAGTAGAAGAGGGCACAACGCAAAAAGGTAAGGCGATGTTTGTCTGTAGCAGCCGGGAAGCTGCCTATCAGTTATATAAAGACATTATAGAGCTGCGTCCTGAATGGAACGAAGTAAAAGCATGTGAGGAAGGCTCAACCTTGTCAGAGAGTGATAAGAAAAATGTCATGCCCATGGAGCGCGTCAAGATGATCATGACTCGTAACAAGGATGATGAAAAAGGCATGTGGGACAATCTGGGTAATAAAGACTACCGCAAAGAGCTTGATCGTCAGTTTAAGAACGGCAAATCTAACTTTAAGATCGCCATCGTCGTCGACATGTGGCTCACAGGCTTTGACGTACCCTTTCTCGATACCATCTACATTGATAAACCCTTACAAAAGCACAGCCTGATTCAGACTATCTCACGGGTCAACCGTAAGTTTGAAGGCAAAGAAAGCGGGTTAGTCGTTGATTATATCGGCATCAAAAAGCAGATGAACCAAGCGCTCTCACATTACACCAGTGGTCAGGTTCAAAACCTAGACGATATTCAAAAGTCAGTCGTGGTGGTCAAAGACCATTTGGATCTACTAGATACCGTCTATCATAAGTTCGACTCTAGCCTATATTTTAACGGCACGCCATTAGAGCAGCTGAACTGCTTAAATGCGGCGGCTGACTTTGCGCTGCAATCTAAGAAGCTAGAGAAGCGTTTTATGGACTTGGCCAAGCGTCTGAAGTCTGCCTATGATATTTGTGTGGGTAGTGAAGCACTCACAAAGGCGCACAAAGATAAGATTCATTACTACCTAGCCATTCGTACCATTATCTTTAAAATCACTACTGGCGGTGCACCTGACGTTGAGCAGATGAACCAAAAGGTACGTGACCTGGTCAAAGACGCGCTGATGAGTGATGGCGTTGAAGAGATCTTTAAGCTGGGTGATAACACTGACGGTGAAATTGATATCTTCGATGAAGACTACTTAGCCAAGCTTGAAGTGATTAAGCAGCCCAACACCAAGCTAGAGCTACTACAGCAGCTACTCGCTAAAGCCATTGGTGAGCTTAAAAAGACCAACAAGGTGAAGGGCGTTGATTTCAGTAAGAAGATGAATGCTTTGGTTGAGAAGTATAACGACCGTGACGAACAAGACATACTGCGCGCTGAAGTCATTGGTGATTTCTCTGATGAGATCATCAAGCTGTATAACGAGCTACGGGTTGAGATGGCGTCGTTTGGTGAGATGGGTATCGACTTTGAAGAAAAAGCGTTTTATGACATTCTGCTATCATTGGCGCATAAGTACGATTTCACTTATCCAGAGGACAAGCTGATTGAGCTGTCTAAAGAAGTGAAAAAGCTCATCGATGAGAAGGCTAAATACACTGACTGGAACAAGCGTGATGACATCAAAGCTGAGCTACAGTTTGATTTGATGGTATTGCTCGATGAATGGGGCTATCCACCTGTAGATTCCAAAGAGGTCTACAAAGAGATATTTGAGCAGGCTGAGAACTTTAAGAGGCATCGGGTGGTTTAGTTATATTTACACGAATTTAGTATACTTTTATTTATCAAAATACACTAAGACCTTTCTATACGGATAGCGTTATGATCGAAAGTTTCCAAGTAAAAAATATTGCTACCTACAATGAGTCAGGCATTAGTTGTAATGATTTAGGTAAGATTAACTTTATATATGGAACCAATGGAAGTGGAAAAACCACTCTTTCTAATCTATTAAGAACTCGTTCTCCCAACTGTACAATAAGATGGTTGTCAGATAGACCCCTTGATATTCATGTTTATAATAAGGATTTTAAAGAGAAAAATATACTCAATAATGCCAGCTTGAACGGGGTGTTTACAATTGGTGAGGACGATATAGATAACGAAAAATTGATCTTAAAAAAACAAAATGAAGTTGAAGGTTTAGAAAAAGTAAGTTTCGGACTAGGAAAAAGCTTAGCAGATAAGAAAAAAGACTTACTAGATTTAAAGAAAGAGGTCGTTGATGCTGTCTGGTTTGATAGCGGAGAGTTGAGAAAAAATGCTTTAAAAAGCCCACTATCGGGATATCTTGGGAAGAAAGAGGATTTTTTTGCGAAAAGTTTGATCGAATTGGGTGGCACAGCAGCACTCCTAGATTTGAAGGAATTAGAAGAACAGTCAGAGACTCTTTATGGCAAGGCTCCTTCGTCTTTGCCAAAGATTATAAGCCCTTCATCAGGGCTAGATCAGGTAGAGAACAATGATATTTGGAAAGAGATCATTGTAGGAAAAGGTGACATTAACATATCAGCACTGATAGAAAGTTTGAATATCAGCTCTTGGGTACGTGAAGGATCGACCTATCTCCAAGATAATGTGGAAACATGTCCATTCTGTCAAAAGGACACAATAGACCATAATTTCAGAGAAGATATTCACAGTTATTTTGATAACAACTACACAATCAAAGAAAATCTATTAAAGTCTTTGCAAAATGCATATACCAGCTACTCAGATAAGTTGCTCAATTCATTCCAACAGATAGCCGACGCTCACAAAGTTAAAACCTCCTATGCTTTCGATTCGGTTTCGTTTGAACGGTTTATGGCTCAACTTAGAACTAAAATCCAATTAAATATAAACCTTATAGCTAGCAAGTTAGAGAAACCTAACAGGGTTATCGACATAGATGTCACTATGACTGAAATCGGGCAACTACAGAAAATTATTAATGAAGCAAATAGCCTGATTGATAAACAAAATGCATTGGTTTCAAGATTAGGTGCTTCAAAAGCAGAACTAGTAAGAAATTCTTGGCGATACATAGCTGAACTAAATAAGGATAATCTAAAGAAATATAATAGGGAGAGTAAAAATGCTAATAGTGCTATTAGGAGTATTAATGAGCGTCTAGCGACGACGGAAGCTAACATTAAGAAAATAAATAGAGAGATAGCACAACTATCTCAGAAAAAGACGAATACTAAAAAAACAATTGATGATATAAACAGCTCTTTGAGTTACTTCGGGTTTACGGGATTTTCTATAGTGGAAAGTCCAGATAGTAACAAACACTATCAATTAAAGAGAAATGATGGTTCTATTGCTAATGAAACGTTGAGTGAAGGTGAAGTTTCTTTTATAACTTTTCTTTATTTTTATCATCTTTGCAAAGGTGGATCGACAGAAAGTACGATAAATTCAAACCGAGTGATCGTTATTGATGACCCTATATCAAGCTTAGATAGTAACATCCTATTTGTTGTTAGTAGCTTAGTAAAAGATATCATTTACGATATAAACAATGATAGCAACCACAAGATAAAACAACTAATAGTCCTGACTCATAATGTATATTTTCATAAAGAAATTTCCTATACAAGTAACAAACTAAAAGCCAGCTGTAGAGCTAACTTCTGGAATCTTAGAAAAGTTGGAAATGTTACGAGCATAAAAAACTATTATAATAAAAACCCTATAAAAAGCTCTTATGAGCTTTTATGGCAAGAGTTAAGAGAAGATTCAACGTCTCAAACAACACTTCAAAATTCTATGCGACGTATCATTGAAAATTATTTCAAGATCCTTGGAGGGATTGAGGATAATGACATTTTGGCATGCTTCTCATGTACTCACGAGCAATTGATTTGTAGATCTCTTATATGTTGGGTTAATGATGGATCTCACTGTATACCAGACGACTTGTACGTTGATGACCAAAGCTCAACTATAGATGAATACAAACGCATATTTAAAGATATCTTCAAGCATACTAACCATCTTGCACATTATGAAATGATGGTAAGAGAAAAATGAATTTGAGTATTTGAGTATTTGAGTATTTGAGTATTTGAGTATTTGAGTATTTGAGTATTTGAGT
>NZ_VXCU01000016.1:0-17113 GCF_052850615.1 Psychrobacter sp. 1176_08 | reverse complement strand
AACTATATTTTTCAGTAATTGCATGGTCTTTATTTTCCTCGAAAGTGGTTTAAATCCTGATCGGTGCGCTATACAGGCATCGAACTATATGATGAAAATTTTTCAAGTTACTTCCTACTAGATTAACGGTAGGGTCAGATGTAAGGATAGTTATAATGAAATACATCAAACACTTTGTAAATTCTTATGGAGAGCATACTTGGGATTTTACGTACTACTATCATGAAGTAGTTCCTAAGATACTTAAACATAGGGATGAGTTAAGCCCGATTTTATCAAGTGATTTAAACGGAATAGATAATAGAGAGAAGACGCTTAATAAAGGCATAATCCAGACGATTTATTATGATTTAGAAAATGATAGGATTTCGTTGAAGATCGAGCAAAGACAAGGCAAAGATTTAATAGAAATCATCTATTCCGGTATTGTGAATGTTAATATCAATTGTTGTATATTACCAATCACCATAATGGTACATGAAGTAGACGTAACGCCTGATAGTAATATCATACATTCACTATTTTTATTAGGTGATACAGAAATAGTTTTTGAATGCAAAAAAATAGAATTAAAGACTATACCTCTTGAAAAAGTCACAAGTTAAGCTCAAAATCAACCGCACTGTCTAATTGATTATGTCAATATCAAAGCATATATTTTAGGTTCAACTCATCAAAATATATAGCAAGAAACTTTGACTATACTGCGTTTATTATAGATGTGTTTGTCCGTAGTATTGTTGGCTGGAAGGTGTCTAATCGTATGAACATCGATATGGTGATGGCAGCGTTAAATCAAGCCATTGCAGACAGAAACAACCCAAAAGACGTTATTCATCGTAGTGATAGAGGCGTTCAGTATTTATCTATTCGTTATACTGATCAGATGGCTGATTCTGGCGTTATTACCTTTGTTGGAACGTGGGTAATTCATGTGATAATGCATAGTACGATTGGTTATGTATCACCTTTTGAGTTTGAAAAGCAATATTATGATCGTCTTAATGAGTCAGGCAAAGTTGCCTGACTCAAATAAAACGCTCTCCGATATAGTCGGGGCGGTTCAGATAGCCAACTGGTTTAATATTATTCCGGTATATATGGGGTTAAAAAACGCACTAAGGCAGTGATTATTAAGAGTATTAGAAGAAGGTGTTGATATTTTATAAATCGTTCTGGGATAAATAAACACAGCACGGATACTATAAAAATTCCTATAATTTCAATCAAATTAGATAGACTTTGAGAGCCAAATCCTAGCCCAGTTAATACGACCCACAAAAATGATGGTAAGAATACTAGGCTAAATTTTTTCAATGGTTTATTCATAGGTTAGGCTTATCTTCTATGTGGGCGCAACTTCTATTGCACCGGCAACGGCACAACCCTGATATACTTCGCCTGCGTAAGTTAATATTGCAGTAAGTTCATTTTGATAGCCATTGTCATCGATACAAAGGTTATTTTTTATATTCACAACAATAGGCTGTCCATTGATAGTACTCGCGTATTCGACACCTTCAGTATTGACAGAACCAGAACCCTCCACGATAACTGTTGCTGTCGTTGGCTTTAAGAAATTCGCCTCTATACTTAGCTCATTTCCTTCAATCACTATTCGCCAAATTTTTTCTTTAGCGGTGTTTCCAAAAGCAGTAAATGCCGCTGACGCTACCGGCACTTCTATTGTAGGCTGCTTACTCAGATCCGTGGTGTCGGCACGATGGTTATTACAAGCCACTAGAGCTAAGCTGCCCGTTAAGCACATTGTCGTTAGAAGCAAAGAACGCATAATTTTTCCTTTAAATATAATAAGAGAACACCACTATTTAGCAGTGTTCTCTTTGTTTACGTGATGAAATTCAGGTTTTTACTACCATAGGTAGGTTTACGGTAGGACTAGAAGTTAGGGTCGTTACAGGTGGCCTTATTCAGTAACTTACCAACGTACTCTCTATATTAGTAATACTAATATAACATATCTATAAAGGTTGACAGTGTGGAGTAAGATAAAATCGTTTTTTTACTGTTTGAGTGTTTAAAATATGAAAAACTTAACGGCTGCTATTCTAATTGCGCTTCCTGTTCTAATGGTAAGTCCTACAGTAATGGCCGCATCTTCAGATGCAGTGGCTAAAACTGTTGATGTTCAATTTAAAAAAGGCGCTAGTTCAGCTAACTATTATGGGAAATTAAAGGGTAGTAAGTACGATTCCTATACATTTTATGCCAAAAAGAACCAAAAGCTTTCTGTTAAAACAACGGGAGGGAATGTAGATTCTTATTTATTTAATAAGAATCTATCAGATTCTGTCAATGTAGGAGAATATTCCTCTGAACTAGATAACCAAGGTTATTACAAGCTTCCATATTCAGGTAAATATGAATTGCGTATTCTTCAGCCACGTTCTCAAGCTTCTAAAGGAAAAACACCTCCATATTGGCTAGAACTATCTATTCTATAGGTATATAAGCTTAATAATGGAGAGCATCCTATATTCTGTGTAACAGCTATGTGGCTTTCATCAATAATTACACAAAATGTAGGATGCTCTCAGCTTTTCATGCTACCAGCCATCTGCTGGGCCAGTTTTTTAATGTCGTTTTGTTTAGTCATTGCTTATTCTCCTGTTAATGGATTATAAGCAGTTACACAGTTTTTAGGAAACTCCCCTAGGTTTTTTTAGTTTCCTATACTAGAACCAAACTGTAGGCTGTACGTCCAGTGTTTATGGTCTTTCTTGTTTGCTAGATGATTCCTTTAACAGCACTTTTAACATCATTACCTATTGCCCACGCAAATCTGGATTATTTACACCAGTAGCATAACTATTATCATCTAGCAGCGAATCCTGTTCCCCATAATTAGCCATAGAGTCAGATTGCGTTTGGTGACTACTGCTAGGTTGATTGCTTTCAAAACCTGTATTTTGATCAAAATCCTCTTGATTATTTTCTTTTGCGTTGGCTACAAATGGACCCTCTTCCTCACCCAAGCCCATATCGCCACCCAAACTTTCAATCATACTTTTAAACAATTCTTTATCCGATTTTCTCGTTAAAAAATCTGGAAAATGAATCGCAAAGTACTCTCGAATCATCTGCTCACTCTCACCATCAGTTGCCAACACCTGACCTAAAAACGCACCCATTAAAATCTTCTGCTTGTTCAGGCGTTTCTCTAACTTTACTTGCTGAACCTTAGCTTGGCGTTTTAACTCTTCCAACCGTTGACGCTCTTTTAACTCATTAGAATCTTGATTATCAAAAATAGACACAGGCGCTTTATTATTAGATACTGACATCAGAGTTATCCTTATCGATTAAATTTCACTCAGCATAGCAAGCACCCCACTATCATTCAATCACTTGTGGTAAGCTTTAACACAACCACATCCGAAACCTTAGATAGCTTAGTTTATTATTTAATAGTGGCGTCTCCCTGACTAAGGGCGAAGTAACGACTCAAAATTTAATCTATCCACTTCGTTACTATCTTAATTTTGAATCCTTCTTCGTTGGGGAAACCCCAAACCCCGCACACCACAAAAAGCGGTGGTGTGCAAAAAGCAACAATAGCAGGTGGCTCTTTATGACGATGGTACACATTGCAACAAAGGTAATTTCTCGAAAAGCAGGACAGTCGGCTGTGGCGTGTGCCGCCTATCGTGCTGGCGATGTGCTTGATGATGCCAAATATGGCAAGACCCATGACTATAGTAAAAAGTCTGGGGTGATGAGCAGCGATATCGTTTTACCATTTTCATTAAAGGCGCTGGGTGTGAGTGTGGATCGGGAGACGCTTTGGAATACTGCCGAAGCGGCAGAGACACGTTCGGACAGTCGGGTGGCTCGTGAGTGGCTGATTAATTTGCCTCATGAATTGTCTGAGGAAGAGCGCCATTCACTGGCTATCAACTTTGCCCAAAAGCTTTGTGACGATATGGATGTGATTGCGGATGTGTGTATCCATCGTCCGGTGATGAAGTTGCCTTTTGATCCCAATGTACCGCCAAGCTCGAAGTATTTGCGTGAGGATGAGGAAAACCCTGATCCCCGTAATTTTCACGCGCATATTTTAGTCACTACTCGAGCGCCTACCATTGGACCAAATAAAACCTTGGCATTTGATCCAAAGCTTAAGACCCCGTTTGAGTGGTCCAATAAAAAACGTAAGGCGCATGATCTGCCGTCATCGATGCAGGAGATTAAGCGTATTCGTGAGATGTGGGTAGATACCGCCAATAAGGTATTGGCCGAATATCATCTACCGCTGATGGATGCGCGCAGTTACAAGGATCAGGGGCTTGATCAGCAGCCCACCATTAAAATGGGGGTAGAGGCGACAGCAATGGAGCGCCGAGGCATCACAACCGAAAAAGGTAATACCAACCGCGCCATCAAAGCACGTAATAACTTGGTGGCTGACAACCATATCAAACAGGAGGCAGACAATGAGCGACGAATTAGCGCACTTAGAAAAGGACTTGCTTGGGCAACTGAGAAAAATGCAAGACTACCTGGCAGCATTGGAGGCACAAAACAACGAGCTGACTTTGCAAAACACCTCTCTGGAAGCTCAGAATACTACATTACATACTGCACAAAACAATCTCATAGAACGGCAATTCGAGTTGACGACACAAAACGATGCATTGAAGAGGCAAAATCAGGCATTGCTTGGGCAGCTAAACGATGCGAAAACCTACCAAAGCGATGTGATGACACAAAACAAAGAATTAATGGCACAGCACAAGCAAATGATAAGCTCACACAAAGAATTGACGACACAAAACAAGCAATTGAGGGAATCACTGAAGCTATCGGAAAGTCAAATATTGAAATTAACAAAGCAACTGAGCGAAGTGCAAGACCAGCCCCTAGTCCCTTCGATGACGACGCACGACGAGCAAGAGCTGCTCGACTTGATCGACAAGAAGGACGCATTGATCGAGACACTCGAGCAAACCGTTTTGAAGATGAGAGAATCTTTGAGTATGCTGAACGTATGAAGCTGCACCTAGCGATGCGCTTGATACAACGTCATCGTGAGGCGATGGCCATCAACTGGGCGCAAGGAGAAACCGCGGCTGACGCCCCTGATAAATTTGATCAGCGTCAAGTGGCACTACTTAGCGAGTTTGCACAGCGCCATGGTATTGAGGACCACGATAAAGCCGTGGAATTTACCGCGCACTTACGCCAAGTGGCCAAACGTTTTGATTACACGCTGGTTGAAAACAACAAAGCCATTATCAAGCTGTTGCGTGATCCTAACGCTGAACGTGAGCAGTATCTAGCGCTTACCAAGCATTTTACAGATTTCAGAGACAATATCGATCAAAAACGAGCGGCATTTAATACCAGCATTATCGACAAGCTAGGCGGTAGCGCGGGAGAGGTTGGCAGAATGACTCGGGACATCATCTCATCGTCTAGCTACATAGAAGGGTTAAACCATTACATCAATAATGATAGTCATTCAGTTGAGGCAAGAGACGTTGCCAAAGAATATTTAGCAGATACCTTGGATAAAACCTGTCAGCAATTCAAACTTGCGTTGCGTGATGTTAACTCTTTACCACCAACCCAGCGTAAAACCTACTCAGAGGCGCTTAAAGCCACTTTAGAGACGTTTACTGAGCAATATGGCAAAGAGCTGTCTGAAAGCCAATACAAAGCGTTACAGGGTGGTTTAGAGTCTTACCAATATCAAGTTAATAAAGCGCATTCACCTAGCCGAGGATTTAGTCCTTAATCTAATCCTTAAAAAACGATTACTGAGGGATAAGTTACTTAGGCAAGCTACGTGGTTTAAATGATGATTTTTCACTTATCCACAAAAAAATTTATCACCCGTTTCTTTAAGGGTTTTTATTTGATCCTGTTTAATCCTGTTTAATCCTGTTTAAGAGCCTTTTTTCACCTTTAATATCAATAGCTTACAAAGAGAAAAAACAGTAAATGAGCAGAAAAAACAGTAAATGAGCAGAAAAAACAGTAAATGAGCAGAAAAAACAGTAAATGAGCAGAAAAAACAGTCATATATTAAATACTGTTTATTTAACTGTTTTTGATGTTACCATAGCTTGAATGTTTTTAAAAAAACAGTAAATGAGCAGGATTAAAAATGGAAAATAATTTAGTTGTTCAATCAAACGAGCTGATTTTAGCAACATACACAATGCAAAAAACAGACAAAGAGCTAATGCTAGCGTGTATTAGTCAGATAGACAGCAGACCTGACGCACCAGAAGTAACAAAACAGACTGAATTTAAAGTGTCTGTAGATGATATAAAGTCACTGTTCTTTGGTAAGAAGTCTAAAAACGAGCAGAACGTCTATCGTGATATGGAAAACGCAAGTAAGCGTTTGTATGACGTTGATATTGTAATGAGCTTGCCCGAAAACAAAATACTTCAAACAAGACTTATCAGTAGTATTGTCTATGACCCGGATAACGGAGAAGTTTCTTTATCTTTTGCAGAAAAGATTTTGCCTTATTTGACACAGCTAAGAGCTAATTTTACTAAGTATAAGTTGCTTGAAATCGGCGAGTTATCAAGTATCCACTCAATACGTTTATATGAATTAGTCGTTATGTGGGTTAATCAGTTTCAGTACAGCAAAGATTTTACACTTGAAGAGTTTAAGCATGCAATGAATGTCAAAGGTAAATACAAGCAGTTCGGTCATTTGCGACAATTTGTTATTGAAACAGCTATTAACGACATTAACGAGAATACAAACTATAGTGTTAGCGTGGAGTATCAGAAGAAATCGAGAGGTAAGGGATTTAGAGGCTTAAAGCTGAGTTTCCATAAAAAAACATTAGACAAGCTAACGGGTGCAGACGGTGCATTATCGCAAGCAGCCATCCAGTCCATTGTCGATAGCGTGCAGTTTATGAATGACTATAACGATCATCCAAGCCTAAGTTATGACGGCAAAATGCAGACTGACGCATTTAAGCGCGAAATGATTAATATCATACAACGAGAGCCTGAAAGTTTTAACAAGCCCAATAAAGGTTTAGAGAGCTATTTACCAAAGATTAAACACTAATGTTTTTTCAAATATCCGTTAAAGTCAAAAGAACCACCGTTTTTTCTTCTTAGCCGTCGCGACGATTGAATCGTCTTTTTTTTCTTGCTCTTGTTCAAGTGGCGGCTCATCGCTTATTTCAGCTTGCTTAAACTCTAGCAGTCTTACTTGTGCGAAATCATGGATACTGGCGTTGGCTTTATCCAGCGTTTTATTTAACTGCCCTATCTGCTGCTGATAATTTTCAATTAACTTTTTTTGATCGCTTACTTGTTGGCTGAGGTGTTCATTCTTGAGCTTTTCGAGTGCTAATAGATGTTCAATATCCGTATTGTACTGAACACTTTGATTGTTCAGGGGCGTACTTTGAACAGTGTTCACTGAACGTTCAGTACGTTTTTTAGAAATTGGCTCACCAAACACCCGCAACATTTCTGAAACGTCTATTTTTTTATCTGCTGTTCTGGAAAGCTTACCATCATTGACTTTCTGATAGATCGTCGTTCTTGATACACCCCATTCTTTTGCGGCTTTTGTCACGGATATGTTCATTGTTCACCTAGTGTTCAAGTACGTTTTTAGAGACTGTACAGTGCAACTGTACAGAACGTTCAGTGAACAACTATGGCACTAACCCGTCTATCAGGCAAATTATAAATAAACTGCTGTGTAAATCAGACGGTTAGTTATATAGCACTCACTTTATTGAACAAATATAGGGTATTATTAATGCTTGAAAACAGTGTTTTGGGTATCAAAAAAAGTAGGTTTTATTAAAAAAGTTATTCTAAGTATGGCGTTATCTCTCTTTGCTTTATCTTCTCAGGCAGCAGTTACAGTCACTGATAATCCATTTTATAGTGATGTTGAGGTAGAGCATCCGTTGTTTGCTAAAGGTGCTGGCGGCTCTCAATGCAAAGGCTTACCACGCACTTGTGGGCAGATGGTTAGCTGTGAACAAGCCAAACAAGCACTCAAATGTGGAAATACCAAGCTAGACCGTGATAAGGACGGCGTACCATGCGAATCAATATGTCCAGGTGGTTAATTGCAGTAGCGTCTATCGTTATGATTGGGTGCAGCTCAGGCAATACAGAGGATGATCTGTATGGTTCAGGCTATATCATAGTGGGTGAGCAGACATGGAGTAAAGATTACGCAACACCTTATCCGTTTACGGTGCCTGAGGGTGAGATTGCGTGTGCCTCAAATCCTTCCTTTGGTCGTGAGGTGTTTTTTCATCCTAAGGGTTACACCGATGAATCTTACGTTGGTATACCGCTCAATAAAGCAGCGGTAGATGGCTTAAAGCTAAGTCGTTTAACGCCAAATGTGCCTTATAGTGTCAAGGAAGGTGCTGATCTTAATGAGGCCGTACAAATTGGGTTGAGAGTGTGTGATGAGCAAGAGAATGAGCTTGCGAATTATTAAGTTCGGTACCCTAGTGAGGACTTGAACCTTTGGTTAGAGGTTAATAGTATCAATATTTCAAATCGCTAAAATAGTCCCAGTGTACTTACCATACAAATTTTATTTGTGATCGGTGCGCTATACAGACAGCAATACTCAGCATGAGTATTGCTGTCTGTATATGTGATAGCGTAGGTCAGCATTATAATATTAAGCTTATATAACTATAAAATAGATACTTCTAGCCAATACACAGGTGTTTTCCCTCTAGAAGCTTGAGAACGTGGCTGAAGAATACGCAATTCATATTTACCTGAATATGGGAGCGTGTAATAACCTTGATCGTCCACTTCAGGTGCATACTCTCCTGCGTTAACAGAGTCTGCTAGATTCTTATGGAATAAATAAGAATCTACATTCCCTCCCGCTATTTTGACATAAAGCCTTTGATTTTTTTTAGAGTAAAATGTATAGGAATCATAGAGCCTTTCCTAAATTTCGTGTAAGTACTTCTACAATCTAAATGATAGTTACACACTTTTTAGGAAAGGCTAGATACCCCCCCCTTATTACGTCAAGTAGTAGGGGGGCATTTTTTATATGTTCTAAATTCCCTAGAGAAACAATAGTTTTTTAATGAGATTATGAAGCTTTCATTGTAGACGAGCAGAGTGACGGATTCATTTACTGATTTAATATAACTAAGCTGTTGATTCAAAAATGATCTGTATTTAAAGCCTTCTCGATATCTTCTTTAGACTCAGCACCGACCTCTCTAAAAATATCAACCATATCATTGAGTGAAAACTGACCACCTGACACAAGCTGCCATAATTCGTCACCTACTAACAGATCTTGGCGGTCATAAAAGTTGTCCCAACGCTTATAATTATTATCCGTTCTCGACTCAGGTTTATAAGGGATGGCGATGTAGGTTTGAATTTTATTAGTGTCCTAAATTAGTTGACCACTACAATTTTTTACTTACAACACGCAACCTTTTTAACACACGTTGATTATAAATCTTGTTTTTCGAGGTGCTAATATAATTGAGTAATACTTAACTTAGATATCATAAACCACTGATTCTAATAACTTTCATCTTGTATTATCACAGATTATTGTTTATCGAGATTTTGCAATCTTTACTTAATTGGAGAAATTATGCGTGCTTTAACCTACCACGGTGCTAAAGATGTGCGAGTGGACAATGTCCCAGAGCCTAAACTGCAAGAAAAAGATGATGTTATTTTACGTGTGACTGCGACTGCAATTTGTGGCTCAGATTTACACCTGTATCGTGGCAAAATGCCTGCAACCGAGGAAGGCGATATCTTCGGTCATGAGTTTATGGGTGTGGTTGAAGAAGTAGGCTCTGAAGTCACTGCGGTTAAAAAAGGCGATAGAGTTGTTATTCCTTTTGTTATTGCATGTGGTAACTGCTTTTTCTGTCAGCATGACCTAATGTCCGCTTGTGAGACTACAAATACAGGCCCAGGCGCTGCTATTAATAAAAAAATAATTCCGCCACCGGCTGCTTTATTTGGTTTTAGCCATTTATATGGTGGGATTCCTGGTGGACAAGCAGAATTTGTACGGGTTCCTAAAGGTAATTTTAATCCGTTCAAAGTAAATGGCTCACTGTCAGATGAGAAGGTTTTATTTTTATCAGATATTTTACCAACTGCTTGGCAGGCCGTGACTAATGCCAATATTACTAAAGGTTCAACCGTAGCTATTTATGGTGCGGGTCCTGTGGGGTTGTTATCAGCAGCTTGTGCCAAAATGTTAGGCGCTGAGCAGATCTTCGTGGTAGATCATAATGACTACCGTTTGCAGTATGCCAAAGATACGTACGGGGCTATTCCGGTTAATTTCGATAAGGTAGATGCTGCTGAATTCATCATTGAACAGACCAAAGGACATCGCGGCGTTGACGGCGTTATTGATGCGATTGGCTTTGAAGCCAAAGGCAGTATGCTAGAAACAATAATGACCAATTTGAAAATTGAAGGGTCAAGTGGTGCAGCTTTACGTCAATGTATTGCAGCTGTGCGTCGTGGCGGGGTCGTTAGTGTTCCGGGTGTGTATGCAGGACCCATTCATGGTTTCTTATTTGGTGACGCTTTTGATAAAGGGCTTACTTTCAAAATGGGCCAAACCCATGTACACAAGTATTTACCACAATTATTAGAGTATATTGAAAATGGTGATTTATCACCTGAAGCTATTATTACTCACCGTATGAATTTGTCTGACGCTGCTAAAGGTTATGAAATTTTCGAAAAGCGTGAAGAAGAATGTCGTAAAGTCATTTTAACTCCTTGATTTTTCAAATTTACCCTTAACTTTTAACATTTAAGAGTTAAGTCATAGCTGCTTTAACGAGATTATCTTAAATAATGATTATCGTTAAAGCAGCTAGTAAAAAAATCTTTAACTTGTTTTTCTCTGCACACGACAAAAAAATCACCCCCCCCCCAACCGATTTTCATGGGTTTAGGGATTAAAAAACCAACTAACTGTCTTAGATGGTCTTAAAGCTTAGAAGTGTAAAGCACAATAAACTTTCTCATATTTATCAGGATCATCTTTATTAGCTACAAACCCTTTGCTAACCAACGTTACCGAGTTAAATGTTTCACCTTCATCATTAGTTATCATAACAATCAAGTTTTGATCCTCAAAACTTTGGAGTTCTTTAATCAGCTCTTTAATTGTCTTAGTTCTATCTTCCCATTGCACTATACTTAAAAAATAAAACCTCTAAACGATAACCTATCTATCATTAGACTGGTCTCTGCTATTAAATGATAGTAATATCCTACTATTATCAATGAACATTCATTATTAAGTCTAAGTAATAGAGATGGCGTTATGACGGTTCGTATTTATGTGAGAGCCAGCACTAAGGATCAAGACGCTAAGAGAGCATTGTCTGACTTGATTAGCTTTAGCCAAAGCTATGATGATATCTATGCTGAATACATTGAGCATTTCAGTGGTACGAAGCTCGATCGACCGGTATTAGCCAAACTGCTAAAGGACGCTGAGCAAGGCGATATTCTGCTGGTTGAAAGCGTGGATAGATTAAGCAGGCTATCTCAAGATGATTTTGCAATTCTAAAGCAGCGTATCAAAGATAAGGGCTTACGATTGGTGGTGGCGGATCTACCAACCACGCATACGGTAAGTAAAGGTATGACAGGTGATATCCTAACAGTGATTAACCATATGCTGATCGATTTGTTGGCAACGATGGCAAAGCTTGATAACGACAAGCGTAGAGAGCGCATCAAGCAGGGATTGGCTAACAGTGGCTATAAACCTACTGGTAAGAAGCCTAATACGACGAAACACAATCGTATTAAAGAATTGGCTAGTAAAAACAACATGACAAAAGAAGAGATCGCTAAGGCCGTTGGTGTTGGGGTGGCTACCGTTTATCGAGTATTAAAGCAGGGATGATAGCTGAGGTATTTAACTATTTACTTGCCTTCATTATAGATATGATGCTATCAGATACATAATGGTTAAAGGGCGGTTCTAGATAAGTAAATTACAACGATTTAATTAGCTCGATTAACCTAGCTGCTCAAGATATGAGAGTTTGAGATGATTAATCGACTAAAAAAGAACGCATCACAGTTTAGTAAGCGTCCAATTAGGGGTTATTTAGAGTATTAGGGCTCGCGCCATCACTCAAGAATACGACAATCTTCATTCAATGGTGGCCAAGTGAATTCTTCATTATCACAATTCATTAAGATGACATCGTTAGTGATCCCATCTATTGTGCCATTTAAATTCTGTAGGCGAATTCTCAAGGAAGTCAGACTACAGTGAGCATTTTGGTAGCTCTCTGCCTCTAGGCTAGCTAATGTTTGCTCTACGTACTTATTGATGCCATCAATCATCTCATTGGCATCTTCTTGCCATTCAAAACTGTAATCTGTATCAAGAGAATCTAGATCATCAATTTTTTTTAGATTAATTAAGGCATCCATGAGTTTGCGTAGATTATTAAAGTCTAGGCTCGATATTGCGGTCTGCTTCTTAATGTTTTGCATCGAGAAAACCCCCATGGCTATTAGGATCTTTTAAGTGGTTCCATTATAGCGGTCTATTTTAAGTGGTCTGTTAATAGGTTTAGAGGGTGAGATAGCTGGTTCCCTTGGGGTATACCTTAATAGAACCAGTGAAAACTGATTTCTTCTATCCAAAGTCATTTCTCATAACATTTCTTATGAGAACAATGATTCGAGAGTCACCAGCGCATAGGTGCTATATAAGGCAGAGCAGATTTGAGTTGCTCATAAGTACCATTTACCAGAATATCATCTGTTACTTCCTGAATATTAGTATGACCACAGAATGCCATGCTGATATCACATTCTTTATAAATGATCTCAAGCGCACGACGTACACCATCTTCGCCATAAGCACCAAGTCCGTAAAGAAACGCGCGGCCAATAAGTGTGCCTTTGGCACCCAATGAGATTGCTTTTAAGACATCTTGACCAGAGCGGATACCGCTGTCTAACCATACTTCGATATCACTATTCTCAGCATGAACCGCTTGTATAATATCACTTAGCGCAGCAATAGAAGATGGTGCACCATCTAATTGACGCCCACCATGATTCGAAACCACCAGTGCATCAGCCCCACTACGTGCGGCCATGATCGCATCTTCAGGCTCCATAATGCCTTTTATAATGAGCTTACCGCCCCACATATCTTTGATGCGCGCGACATCATCCCAGCTAAGTGCAGGATCAAATTGCTCTGCCGTCCACGCTGATAAAGAAGAGATGTCTTCGACATTTTTAGCATGACCGACAATATTACCAAAAGTACGCCGTTTAGTACCCAGCATATTCATGCACCATTGCGGTTTGGTCATTAAGTTTAAAATATTGGCAAGCGTTGGTTTAGGGGGTGCAGAAAGACCATTTTTAATGTCTTTATGACGTTGCCCTAATACTTGTAAATCGGCGGTCAAGATAAGCGCTGAACAATTGGCTTCTTTGGCACGGCGAATTAGGTTGGCTATAAATTCCTGATCGCGCATCATATACAGCTGAAACCAAAACGGTGCACTAGTATGCGTCGCCACATCTTCAATAGAACAAATACTCATAGTCGATAGCGAAAACGGTACACCAAATTTCTCAGCCGCGCGCGCCGCATGAATCTCACCATCTGCCCACATCATACCCGTGAAGCCTGTTGGCGCGATCGCTACGGGCATATTGACAGGCATCCCCAGCATTTCAGTAGCAAGCGATCGTCCTTCCATATTGATCATCACACGCTGGCGCAGCTTTATACGGTCAAAGTCAGTCTCATTATTATGATAGGTGGTCTCAGTCCATGAACCGGAGTCGACATAATCATAAAACATACGGGGTACTTTACGTTCAGCGACTTGGCGCAAGTCTTCAATATTTGTAATTTTGCTTAAATCTTTCACGGGGTTTTCCTTGATAACTATTTAGTAATTGTAATGTAGTCACTGTAACTAACCATTCTGAATCTAATATAGATAATACAATGGCGTCAGAATGATGAGTTCATAGGATTTTTTAGTGTAGCTATTAAATATTAATTAATTGCCTTTTTTCTACTGGTCAGCGACATTAGTACAAAAAATACTACTGGCCAAATGATAGCCAAAATCCACCACCAAAAATCACCAAAAATGATACCCATACCAATCAATCCAGCTTGAATGACGTAGTAAATCATGGCGAGCAAGGTTTTTCGAATGACGTAGCCTTCTTTATCTATTAACCCGACCACTGCACACGCGGCAACCACGTTATGTACTGAAATCATATTACCCGCTGCACCGCCCACTGCTTGAAGTGCTACTACTTGTGCAGCATGGCTGCTATCAAGGCCAATTTGGCTGGCAGTTGACCACTGAAAATAAGAAAACATCATATTACTGATGGTATTGGAACCTGCAATGAACGCACCCATTGCGCCAATCCATGGCGAGACTAGCGGCCATGCATTTTGAAACGCCCCAGCCGCACTTTCAGCCAATAATATCGGCATGGCTGGTAGCGAAGTGGCGACATCGGCGGCTGAACCTGAATTAATAAATACTTGTACCATCGGCACCGAAAACAATAAAGCTGGCGCTGCCGCAATCATAGTTTTTGCTGAATTAATCCAACTACGTTTTACCGCTTGTCTGTTCATTTTAAACAGCAATATACACAGTAATGAAGTAATAATTAAAATAGTACCCGGAGAATAAGCGAGTTGTATTTTACTAGAAATAGTCGTACCAAAAAGATTGGCAAGGTTAATCGTTGTGAAGTCCCCTACCAAAAAGTTTTTCAGCGGTGTCACAACCCGAGATACAATTAATAGCCCAATAACAATAATATAAGGAGAAAATGCCCTTATTAAAGTAAACTTTGGTGCTATTGAATCATCATATTGTTCTTCGTCCAAAGTACCTAGCCAATCTTTGTCCCAGTCGTCTCGGGGTGCAAAATCGAAGATATCTTTCGGCATTAAAAATCCGCGCTTTGCCGCAGGAAGTACAATCAGTAAACCGATAAAACCGCCTACTAATGATGGAAACTCAGGACCTAGGTATTTAGCCACCAAAAAGTAGGGAATGGTAAAGCTGAGACCGGCAAAGAGTGCAAAAGGCCACACTTTGAGCCCTTCGATAAAAGAGCGTTTTTCGCCAAAAAATCGCGTCAAAAATGCACTTAAAATTAGCGGAATTAAAAAGCCTACTAATGCATGTAACAGCCCGATATTAGCGGTAATTTGTAAGAGATAATTTTCAGCAGAGGTCGGCGCAATAGACTGAGCTAGATCTTGTTTATCACTGATACCAGACCAAACGCCAAGTAATATCGGTGTGCCAACGGCACCAAATGACACCGGCGTAGACTGGATAATCAACATGACCATAACAGAAGCCATTGCTGGGAAACCTAGCGCCAATAATAGTGGAGTACCGATAGCAGATGGCGTACCAAATCCTGATGAGCCCTCCACCAATGAGCAGAATAACCACGCCACAATGATTGCTTGAACGCGTCTGTCAGGCGAGATATCCATAAAACCTTTACGAATGGCGATGATGGCACCACTTTCTTTTAAGGTATTGAGTAACAAGATAGCCGCAAATACGATGAATAAAATCGTGAGCGCTACAATAATACCGTTAACAGTGGCAGCAGCGACTTGAGCGCCACTAGCATGCCAAACGAAAAAAGCTAGCAATGCCGTTGCAAGATAAGCTGCGCTCATAGATATTTTTGCCGGTAGCCGCAGGACTACAAGTAACAAGAAAACGACGAGAATAGGCGCTAAAGCCAAAAAGGTATACATTATAACAATCCTTGTTGATAAGTGTACCAGCCAATTATTTTATTAAGCTGGAATCACTAAACCTGAAGTTATGCCAAAGTCTTTTTAGCTTTTAAATAACATATTATTATTTGACTTCAACAGTCCTCTGTTTTTATATTTTTACGAACATAAGAATATCTTTAAGTTATCGAGATTCGATAGTTCTTCTGTATTTAATATGGTAAATTGCTTGGACAGCCAAAATAGCAAAAGTTGACAAATTATACTAGTAAATAAATATAGATCAAAAAATTAAAAGTTATGACGATCTTGATCAGCGAGTCTTTGATTATAATCTCGATGATTACAGTAATGAGCCCTATCGTCGATTGCTCTCGTTAATCCTGCATAAAATAAAAGCCACCAATCTCTATATATAAAGTAAGGGGCTTGATAGCGAGGCTAAAAAAAGATGAGCTACAACTGAAAATTTAAGTCCTCACTAGGGAACCGAACCAGTGAAATTGGTTTGTCATAGGCATACTTACAATAGATTATAGGTCAATGATAGGCTGTCAGATGGTTTTAGCTGTTCTGTACTTGCAGTGAGTAATTCGATTTTTTTTGGCACTACACAACACTTAGTGTATATTGATTGAATAACCACAAAGATAAAAGGGGATTAGCATTGAGTAATAAGCGTTTTATCTTTAGGTCACTTGGTGTCTGCGGTTTAATTTTCGTTTTGTCTGCGATGGTTGCTGCTAGGTTTTTTTAGTATGGTGACTGAATATTGAGTATGACTCCTACACAAGGAACCAAACTGGCGGTCGTAACCCTTACTGCTTATGCCTTGTAGTTTTTATAATCTGCTCAATACCAACAACAATACCAACAATCGGTTTTTATTCTGTTAAATCAGTAACCCTGCTCATTCAACCGCCTATATGATTGACAGCCATATACATAACCGCCATCGCAAGCTTTCCCATCCCATTCTTTTGCCGTAGATTTGTTTTGTCGAACAAAATCACCAGCTTCATAAATTTGTCCCATTTCAAGTTGAGCAAATATATAATCCTGATCAATGGCTTTATTTAACCAGTAAAGATGCTTTTCACGATCTTTAGGAACGCCCGAGCCAAGTCTATATCTAACTGAAAGTACATATTGCCATTTAGCTACCCCTTGTTCAGCTAGGTATTTAGTTGCCTCAACTTTCTCTGCCTCTGCTTTTGATATTTTTTGTGCTGTAGGCTTTACATGCTCCATTGCTGTACTTGAAACCATCAGCCCGAACGATAAACCTAGAACCATAAGCCCATTAGT
>NZ_VXCU01000015.1:0-19942 GCF_052850615.1 Psychrobacter sp. 1176_08 | reverse complement strand
GGACGAGAAACACGTGTCTCGATTTTAAGCAGAAAGCACGCGTTGAGCAATGTCTTTGTAATCTTGTGAGGCTAAGCGTGGCCCAAACTGCTGAATGATCTGTGCGGATACTTCGCTGGCAAGGCGTCCGCATTCTGGCAAGGTATAGTGTTGAGACAGTGCATACAAGAATGTGCCCGCATAATTGTCACCCGCGCCATTGGTATCAATCACATTGGCCACCACAGGAGTCGCAACCTCATAGACTTCGATATCTGACTCAGTATCAGGCTTATGGGCGATGATGGCACCATTGGCACCATCGGTCACCACCGCTGTTTGGCAATAGTCAAGTAGGGCACGTGCCGCCGCTTTAAGTTGCTTTTTATCCGTGAATAATCTGGCTTCTTCGCTATTACAAAATATCACCGCTACTTTGTTGCCGAGTATATTGAGCAAACCGTCTTTGGCGAACTTTACCACAGCAGGATCTGCAAAGCTCACAGCAATCTTTGCGCCATGAATGCCTGCTTGTTGACGTAATTGTGTCATTGCAGGTTGGATACTTTCAGACATGGCCAGATAGCCTTCTATATATAACCAGTCTGCTTGCGTCAGCGCATCAAAATCCACGTTGTCAGCTGTGATATCGCTTGACGTACCAAGGTAGGTTTGCATGGTGCGCTCGCCATCTTCGGTGACCGCGACCACACAAGAACCCGTCACACCGCCATCATGAATAGACTTATCTGAGGTGGCAACGCCAGCTTCATGCAAGTCTCTGAGGTAAAACGCGCCCTGGTCGTCATCACCAACGCGGCACGCATAAAAAGGTTTACCACCAAGACTGGCAAAAGCATACATGGTATTTGCAGCTGAACCGCCACCTGCTTGTTTTGATGGATCAATCTCAGAAAGTTTGAAGTAAGCAAGCAATTGCTGCTGTTCTTCAAAACCTGCCAGCGTCATATTGCCCTTTGTTAAATCAATCTCTTCTAATGCCGCATCCGACACCAAGTATTCGTGGTCAACCAAAGCATTACCTATTGCCATTACATCGTACATTGCTTACCCCTTTTCAATGAATTTATTTGTCCCATTTTTACATTTTATTGTGAGCAGTGTGGTGCATCATCGTACTAGGCTTGGATTTCAAGCAGACGTTGATACAGCGCATTTTTTTTGACACCTGTGATGTCAGCTGCCAATGCCGCCGCCTTTTTAACCGACAGGTCTTCTAACAGACGCTCTAATAACTTATCATGAACACTGATATCATCGGTATCTTGCGCGACATTCATGCCAGCCACTACCACCACGATTTCACCGCGCTGCTGATTGTCATCAGCTTTTACAAACTCAACCAAGTCGCCAAGTGTGCTTTTACGAACCGTTTCGAACGTCTTAGTCAACTCACGGCAAAAAGTCACCTCACGATCTGCCCCAAATACAGCTTTCATGTCTTCTAAACTGGCAATGATACGGTGCGGTGCTTCATAAAATATCAAGGTTTCGGTACGGGTGTGCAACGCATTGAGCTGTTTTTGGCGACCATGTGTTTTTGCAGGCAAAAAACCAATGAAGCTAAAACGGTCAGACGGCAGCCCTGCCACTGACAATGCGGCAATGGCAGCAGAAGCACCAACAATCGGTGATACCATCACCTTTGCCGCGTGCGCTGCTTGTACCAATTGATACCCTGGATCGCTCACCAAAGGCGTGCCCGCATCGCTGATCAAAGCAACTGAGTGACCTTGCTGGATCATCTCAATAATTTTAGGGGTTTGAATGGCGCTATTGTGTTCATGATAGGCCCAAAGCTTGTGATGTCCTTTTTGTCTTACGCCAGTATCAACATCGGCATCAGGACTCACTGACTCTGTATCGTCCGCTTTACTGCCTCGGGTATCAATACCAAAATGTGACAAGAGCTTGCCTGAAGTGCGGGTGTCTTCGCAGGCAATAATAGCCACTTGTTTTAAAATATCGATTGCATGCGGTGTCATGTCAGTAAGATTACCAATCGGCGTGGCAACAATATAGAGACAAGCTGGCATCGCAGTAGGGGTAGACATGAAAACCTCGAATGATTAAAAAATATTAAAAATAGTAGGCACCGTTAAATCTATGGTTAGCATGGGTTTTTTGTCTCAATAAAATAATGAATGAGCAAATAATATAATAGTCATGGCTAACGTAAGTAGATACAGATGGCGCAAAAGTGGTTAGTTTAGCATGTTGTGCTATGATAATTCTGAAATGTTGATTAGACCCACAACCATTATGGCAAACCACAAGACCTCCTGTAGCACCTTGATTTTAACGTCACCAAAACAACGTCAAGGTGGTCAGTTTGAACAGCAGGCGTGTGCGTTTTTGCAGGCGCAAGGGCTGTGCTTGATTGCCCAAAATTGGCAACAGCCAAAAGTGGGCGAATTAGACTTGGTGATGCTTGAGACAGGCCCTACATGGTCCACAGTGGTATTCATTGAAGTGCGCCAGCGTAAACGTTCAGGTTTTGGTGATGCCGCGCTCAGTATCACTGCCAGCAAACAGCGCAAAGTGATTAAAACGGCCAAATATTTTTTGCAGCAGCATCCCGAGTATGCGCAGTATGACTGCCGGTTTGATGTAATTGCTTATAATACGTCGAGTAAAATGTCGTCCAAAGGACAATTGGTGGACAGTCAACCTGAGTGGCTGCAAGGGGCTTTTGTCGCAAGCGCATGGTGATAGGGGAGTACTATCACTTTTTTTAAAAGATAAAATCGGCCTGACCGTCAGTCACCGTTACTAAAAACCTAACCGCCATGAATAAAAATTCAGTAAAGTAGCTGAGTTAACGCGATAAGTGAATTCTTACTCGCTTAATTGATTCTCTACAATTCTCACAACCCTGCTCTAAGAGGTAAATCATGAGACGGATGTATTTGCGCCCTGCTATTTTTGGTTCATCACGTCGTACTGCGATAGGCGTTATGCTAGTGGCTACTGTGATTAGTACTGGCTGTACCACCAACTATCTAACCAACAGTACTGAAGGTACGTATGGTGTACCGATGACGGAGCGTACCATACCGCAGCGTCTGCTAGATCGTAGTATCGAACATACGGTCAAAATCAATGTGTACGGTCTAAAAGAAGATCTACAGCAAACCAGTCGCATGGGCATTGATAGCTTCAATAGTGAGGTATTGTTAACAGGTGAAGTACCCACTCAAGCGATCAAAGAAGAAGTAGAAAAAGTCGTCAGCTCCATGCCAGATGTACGCCGTGTTTATAATGAGTTGGACGTTAGTGCCTCAAAAGGTTACAGCTCAACGGTCCACGATGGTTATATTACCTCAAAGTTAATGGCAAAAGTGGCCTCCAGCGATGGTGTGAAAGCCTCCCAAGTTAAAGCGGTAACCAACGCTGGTGTGGTTTATATTATGGGGCGTGTGACACCCACTCAGCAAAGTCACTTGATTGATATTGCCAATAGCACGGTTGGTGTAACGGAGTTGGTACTATTGACAACGGTCGTGGATGATAGAGGAGTCAAGATAAGCGAAGACGATATTATGTATGAAGACAATTTGGCCAATCCTGCGCCAGTGGCAGAGAGATCAGCTGTATCGAATGTGGATAATAGTACCGTGCCAGAAACCACGAGCACTGCAATCACTGCAACGCCAATCATTGTTACAGAGGAAGGGGCGAGAGTCGATCAGTCGTCATCAAGCGAATATATCGACCTTTATCAGAATCAATAAAATCCAGTCACTGGCGAAAATGGGTCATTGATACAAAACTGTCATGATGTCCAAATCGGCCATGACGGTTTTTTGATTTATTGCCACCTCATTTGTTACCCCGTTGTTTGTTATCAGATTTAGAGCAATATTGTTGAGAGGTTTTTTAATCATTATTATCAATCTTTTACTGACAATAAAACTAAACACGGATAACAGTAAAAACACGATAAAGCGTCAGTCAGAACGTAAAATACGTATGGTAAAAGTAGATGATATGGTCCGAACCAAATAGAACAAAATAATACGTGACCATCGCTCTGCTAATCATCAGTTACATACATATAATGGGAACACTGGTTATGAATGGCGTAAATGAAATTACATCGAAGATTAAAACGCGTACAATCACAAAGACTGGTATTACAGCGGCGTTCGCGATAGGCGGCGTTGTTTTAGCAACGCAACAAGCCCAAGCTTTATCGGCACTTGCTGTTGTCAACGGTATCACTACCAATGGTGGTGTTGGGGTAAGTAAAGACATCTTGTATGGTGATGAACCCTCACAGGATTTGGATATCTATTATCCGAAACCGTTGGCGCAAGCAATGAAAGCGGAAAGTGCCATTACTCAGACTTATCCAATGGTGGTTTTCGTCCATGGCGGCTCGTGGGAAAATGGTAGCAAAGAAGAATATGCTTTTGTTGGACAGAGTTTGGCGCAAGCAGGTTATGTTACGGCTGTCATCAATTACCGTAAAGCGCCTAGCCATGTGTACCCTGATTATGTGAAAGACACTGCTCAAGCAATTGCATGGAGCCATAACAATGCCAATAGCTTTTACGCAGATCCTGATCGGTTGGCAGTAATAGGGCATTCAGCAGGCGCCTTCAATGCTGTCGCCGCCATTGCCAATGAGGATTTTTTAGCACCATACGGTATGAAGCCCACAGATATTAGCGCTGTGATTGGCATTGCTGGCCCTTATAGTTATGACTTCCGTAAATTTGATAGTGCAACCGCCTTTGGCCCTAACGCAACACCAGATCAGGTAATGCCAGATCGTCAAATTAAAGGTAAGCAGCCGCCGTATTTGTTGCTAACGGCTGAAAAAGATAAAGTTGTTTATGATACCAATGCCATTAAAATGACGGAAGCATTAAAAGCGGCTGGCGTCACAGTCGACAATGGCGTAATCAAAGGAGCAAGTCATGCCACCAGTATCGGTGCGATGGCGCCGCCATTACGCTGGGTTAATGACGTGCGAGCGCAGGTGTTGGCGTATTTGGATAAGAGGCTGTAATAGTCAATTCCTATTAAGTGGCTTACCTAAATATCAGTAACGGAAATTTTGCTGGCCTTACACGCGACTGTTACTACCTATATCGCTGCACAAGACAGTACTGTAAGATACGCAAACTCTTGTTATAATGGCGACTATTTTAAATCTATACTCTATTCTAATTTAAGGCAGAATATTCTATGAGCATGAACGCTGACGATCTGATTACATTTTTACAAACTCATTTCCCAGACGCTTTTATTCAGGCTGCCAACCAAGGTAATAAGTTTGATGTACGCGTGGTTGATGCCAGTTTTGAAGGCAAACGTACCGTACAGCGTCAGCAAGCGGTTTATGCATTGGTCAACGATAAAATTGCGAGTGGCGATATTCACGCACTCAATATCCAAGCATTAACCCCTGCAGAGTGGGATGTTCAATCAAAAGGCTAAATCGCCACTTATCGTTTCAAACTTTTTAGATCAGCTATCTAAGTAGTTGGTCATAAAGGGTTTGTTTTTCATTATTGTTATACTCATCGCTAGGTTGTCATTTCTATGGATCAATTTTTAATCACTGGTAGTAGTAGTCGTATCGCAGGGGAAGTTACTATTTCAGGCGCCAAAAATGCTGCATTGCCATTGCTTGCAGCCATGATATTGGCTGAGACTCCAACGACGTTACATAATGTACCATCGCTGCAAGATGTGCGAACATTGATTGAATTGATTGGTGGTATGGGTATTAACATCCAAAAGCAGGGCGATACGGTCACTTGTGATACCAAAAATATCGATAATTTCTATGCGCCATACGACTTAGTCAAGACCATGCGTGCCTCGATTTTAGTGTTAGGACCATTGCTGGCACGTTTTGGTGAAGCAGAAGTGTCGCTACCAGGTGGCTGTGCAATTGGTTCACGTCCTGTCGATCAGCATCTCAAAGCTTTCGAAGCGATGGGCGCTGAAATTAGTGTCGAGAACGGTTACGTCAAAGCGCAAGCACCAAAAGGTGGTAAGTTACTTGGGTGTCATTTCTCATTTGATATGGTGACGGTTGGTGGTACTGAAAACGTAATTATGGCGGCTGCCCTTGCCAAAGGTACGACAGTGTTAGGTAACTGTGCCCTTGAGCCAGAAGTGGTTGATTTGGCCAATATGCTGGTTGCGATGGGTGCCAAAATAAGTGGTATTGGTACCGCTACCATGACCATCGAAGGGGTTGAGCGTCTTCATGGTTGTGAGTATTCAGTGGTGCCAGATCGTATCGAAACTGGATCTTACCTTGCTGGCGCGTTGATGACTCGCGGTGATGTATTGACCAAAAAGACCACAGCGTCTTTATTGCATCCAGTACTTGAAAAGTTTGAAGCCATGGGTGCTGTGATTACGACAGGTGATGATTGGATTCGTGCGCAGATGACAGGACGTCCAAAACCTGTTGATATCCGTACTCGTCCGCATCCAGGTTTTCCAACAGATATGCAAGCGCAGCTGATGGCGATTTGCTGCTTGGCTGATGGTACTAGTACGATTATCGAAAATATCTTTGAAAATCGCTATATGCATGTTCCAGAGCTTAACCGTTTGGGTGCGTCTATCCAAGTTGATGGTCATACGGCAGTGATCAGAGGGGTTGAGAACTTTACCGCCGCACCTGTTATGGCAACCGATTTGCGTGCATCGATGTCATTGGTCATGGCAGCAGCGACGGCTGAAGGTGATAGCTTAATCGACCGTATCTATCACATTGATCGTGGTTATGAAGATGTTGAAAATAAATTACGTGGTCTTGGTGTGAGCATCAAACGTATCAACACTAATGATTAATATTTATAAATCGATTAGGCATTTGATATTTATTGCCACTATATGTTTTTATCATTAAAAAATTAGCAGTCCTCGGTCAGCGGGGACAATCACTATATATGGACATGATGCCATTATGACTGAAGCAACAAAACCAATACCTGCCAGTGGTTTATTAAACGAAGTAAATGATACGTTTTCTGGGTTAACGTTGGCCTTATCTAAAGGCCGTATTTTAGAAGAGACGATGCCACTGCTACGTGCGGCTGGCGTTGATTTGCTAGAAGACCCTGAGGCCTCGCGCAAACTCATCTTTCCGACCTCCAATCCCAATGTGCGTGTATTGATTTTACGTGCAAGTGATGTGCCCACTTATGTAGAGCATGGGGCGGCTGATTTCGGTGTGGCAGGTAAAGATGTATTGCTAGAGCATGGCGCCAATCATGTTTATGAGTTATTAGATTTGCAGATTGCTCAATGTAAGCTGATGACCGCTGGTGTCAAAGATGCGCCATTGCCCAACCGTCGTTTGCGTATTGCCACCAAATACGTCAATGTGGCGCGCGCGTATTTTGCGAGCCAAGGTCAGCAAGTGGATGTGATTAAGCTTTATGGCTCTATGGAGCTTGCGCCATTAGTTGGCTTAGGTGATTTAATTGTCGATGTGGTTGACACTGGCAATACGTTGCGCGCGAATGGTCTTGAAGCACGAGACCATATCTGCGATGTCTCTTCACGCCTGATCGTCAATCAAGTCAGTTATAAGCGTAAATTTGCGTTACTTGAACCAATTTTAGATAGCTTTAAAAACAGTATTGCTAACGCTTCATGAGTCAGTGGTAACCATTGATAATACAAAGCGTTGTTATACAAATTTTTAAACCAGTTTGGCGTTCTATGGTAGACATAGCGTGCTAAACTGGTTTTGTTGTATTTACTTGCCTGAAAATAAAAGCTCAGTATAATCAGAGTCAGATCATAATAAATACATGGGTAAATCGCCCTTATTACTTTCTATTTTTTCCTGAAATTTCATTTTTTATAGTCATATAATAGGCTCAAACACAGGATTTAGTCATGCGCCAACTCAGTACTCAAGACGCCGATTTCGACAGTCAATTGACACAGCTGCTTGCTTTTGAAACGGTCAATGATGCCAATTTATTAAAGACGGTTGATGATATCATTGCGCAAGTACGTCATGATGGAGACAGCGTATTATTGGCATTGACTCAGCAGTTCGATCAGCATCCAGCAACCACCATACAAGAGTTGGAGCTGTCCAAAGAGTCACTTGCCGACGCCTTTGCCAACCTTGATGATGAAGTCAAAACGGCATTGACGACGGCGGCCACGAGGGTACAGACCTTTCATGAACGTCAAGTACAAGAAACTTGGCAGTATGAGGATGAACTGGGTAATCGATTGGGTCAAAAAGTCACGCCGCTTGATCGCGTCGGTATTTATGTACCGGGTGGTCTTGCGTCTTATCCGTCATCAGTGCTTATGAATGCCATCCCTGCTAAGGTTGCTGGCGTAGCCGAGGTTATCATGGTGGTACCCGCGCCTAAAGGCATTTTAAATCCCTTGGTATTAGCAGCCGCTCATTTAGCGCAAGTTGATCGCGTCTTCACCATTGGCGGTGCCCAAGCCGTTGCTGCATTAGCTTATGGGACAGAGACGATTCCAGCCGTGGACAAAATTACAGGGCCTGGCAACAAGTATGTGGCGGCAGCCAAACGTGCTGTGTTCGGTCAAGTCGGTATCGATATGATTGCAGGGCCGTCTGAGGTATTGGTTTATGCAGAGGGCGAAACGCAAGATCGCGCTGATTGGCTGGCCATGGATTTATTGTCACAGGCTGAACATGACCGTATTGCACAAGCCATTTTTGTCACCACCAGCGAAGCGCAATTAAAAGCAGTTGCAACTGAGATAGAAAAAGCGTTGGCTGAATTGCCAAAAGCAGATATTGCCCGTGACTCTTTACAAAACCGTGGCGCACTTATTTTGGTCAAAGATCGGGCAGAGGGCATGGCAGTGATTAATCGCGTTGCGCCTGAGCACTTGGAATTGTCTGTGGACGAACCGGATGCGCTACTTCATGATATCCGCCATGCAGGTGCTATCTTTATGGGTCGTCACACACCAGAAGCGATTGGCGATTACTGTGCAGGGCCGAACCATGTGTTACCCACATCAGGTACCGCGCGTTTTTCTTCTCCTTTAGGTGTTTATGATTTTCAGAAAAAATCTTCTCTTATTTATTGTAGTGAAGCGGGTAGTAAGCCGTTAGCGAAGACAGCAGATATTTTAGCCCAGCGCGAAGATTTGGAAGCCCATGCTCGCTCGGCGCGTTATCGTTCTTAATAATATAAGCTAAGCATGTTAAAAATTACTTTTGATATTTAATCGTTTTTGTGGCGAATAGTAGGATAACTTATGAGTGAGTTAAAGATAGACACCAGACTTTGGTCATCTAAAGCACGTAACTTGTCACCTTATGTTCCAGGTGAGCAGCCGCAACATGACAATTTATGCAAATTAAACACCAATGAAAACCCGTTTCCGCCTTCACCAAAAGTAGGGGAGGCAATCGCCAAAGTTTTGGAGCAGCAAGCAAGCGACTTGCGTTTGTATCCAGCGCCAGAGTCTGATGATTTACGTAGCGCCTTGGCAGAAACATACCATCTTGATACCAATCAAGTATTCGTCGGCAATGGCTCTGACGAAGTCTTGGCATTAGTGTTTGCAAGCTTTTTCTTAAAAGAGCGACCTATATTGGCACCTGATATCAGCTATAGCTTTTATCCTGTGTATGCACAGACTTTTGGTGTGGATTTGGTGCAAATTGCCTTGGAAGAAGATTTCAGTATTGACCCAGATGCGTATCGCCAACCGTGCAGTGGCATTATCATCGCTAATCCCAATGCACCCACGGGTCTACTGTTATCGCTCGCCGATATTCGCAAGCTTGCTAGCGAACACACAAATGCCGTAATCGTGATTGATGAGGCTTATATTGATTTTGCTCAGATAAAAGAAGGTGATGTCGACGCTCAGGTATCAGCTGTGAGTCTTATTAATGAGTATGACAATATTCTTGTCACCCAAACTTTTTCAAAGTCACGGTCACTTGCAGGCTTACGCGTAGGCATGGCCTTTGGTAATGCATCATTGATTGAAGCATTGACGCGCATGAAAAATAGCTTTAACAGTTTTCCTTTAGATAAATTGGCACAAGCTGGTGCTACCGCCAGTGTCTTGGATGCCGACTATTTTGAACAAATGCGTCAGCAAGTCATCGATTTGCGCCAGTCACTAACGGCTGAATTGACGGTACTAGATTATAACGTGTTGCCATCCCATGCCAATTTTGTTTTTGCTCGTCCTAAAGGTGGCAATGCGAGTGCAGTGGCTAGTGCTTTACGTGAGCAGGGCATTATTGTCCGTCATTTCAATAAGCCACGTATCAATGAATATTTGCGTATTACGGTTGGTACGGCCGAGCAAAACCAGCGTTTGATCACTGCTTTAAAAGCATTAGAAGCGGATGCTGAGATCGCTACTATTTAATATTTGGTCTGATAATTAATAGCCCAAACGTACGTGATGTTGATGAGTACCAGTTGTAGAGCCTGCCAATATTAATTGTGCAGGCTTTATTTTTGAGCGAGTACTGACAGCAAGTTGCCCACTTTATCCAAGCACTCTTGATACTCCGCCTCACAATCAGAAGCAACCGTAATACCACCACCTGCCCACAAACTAACATGTCCTTGTTGCTCTATGCCATTAGCGAATGGATGATTGGCTTGAATGGTACGAATCAAGACATTCCATTGACCACTACCATCAAAATTCATATAACCCATAGTGCCGCAGTAAGCGCCGCGCGGAGCAGCCTCTAGCTCAGAGATAATTTCAACCGACCGTTTTTTGGGTGTGCCCGTGATGGAGCCTGCAGGCAGACTGCCAAATAATACTGCCAATGGATGAGTGTCCGCTTTAAGTTCAGCGGTGATGGTACTGACCATATGATGGACATTGCTAAAGCTTTCAATGGCAAATAGTTGTGGTACTTTTACGCTACCGATTTTGGCATATTTGCCCAAATCATTGCGCAGCAAGTCAACAATCATGACATTTTCAGCACGGTCTTTTTCACTATTGATCAGTTGCTGTTTATAAGCATTGTCTTGTTCAGGGGTGATGCCTCGAGGCATTGTCCCTTTGATAGGCTTGGTGCGTATATGATGTTTGCCCGTTTTGCGGTCTTTGATAAACGTAAAAAACAGCTCTGGTGAACAGCTTAATAATTCAAAAGTATTTTTTTGCTCAGTAACTCTGGCTGCTTGTTTAGCATGGTTGGGACTACCATGCGTTTGATAACCGTACTGAACGTTTAAATATCCAGCAAACGGTGCTTGAGTATTCTGTTGGAGATTGGGTAAGTGATTAATAAGACTTGATAGAGATTTGCCAGAGGTATCCTGATAGGTAAGGCTGCCTTGCCATGCTTGAGTAAGATTGATTTGGTAGCAATCGCCTTGTTGTAGATAGTTTTGGGTTTGGTCAAACGCCATTTGATAATCGGGTTTATCCCATTGTGCCTTTAAGACCAAAGGCACAGGCTGTAAGGCTGTTTTAGGCGTTGCTTGATCCATATAATTATTGGAGTCAGACAATGTTTTATCAAAAGCGTCCAAATAAGAGGTAAGGGCTGTCACAAGCGTATTTTTATGCTGACGCTCATCACTTATATCAGAAGTATCGTCCGTTTGATGGACAGTTAATGTCCAAGCCGATGTGACATCTTGTGAGGCTGGTATTAGATAAATATCATAGTGTCCCAATACCGCAGAAGGTTGCGCGGCCAAGTGAATAGCAGCAACTGGGCTTAATGCATGAGCGGCAATATCATAACCAATAAAGCCTATCAGACCATGATGATAATTTGGCTTTCGATTGCCAGTACCTGATTGTTTTATATCAGTGCTAAGGCTCTCATAGGTTTGACTGTAGGCAATCAATTCATCCTGCCACTTAGCATAACTCATTTGCGTAGTTTTGATCGCAGCGCTATTAGCAGCGTTATCATCAATATTGATACAAACATCGCGGCAATGTTTCGTCACTTGATAAGTGACAGACAACGGGTCAGATAGGGTTTCAAAATTGGGGGTGACCACCCAGCTTGTTTTCGGTAACAACCCAATGACTGGCTGACCATCATTGTCTAGCCAAACCAGTTGCCAGAGTGCCTTGCTATTTTGTGCTAATAAATGCTTTTGTAGTTGCAGTATCAGTTCAGCAGCAGGCAGATCACCAAAACGCCAGCTACGAATGGTAACTGGCGATGGGGCAGAATCTGTCTGCTCAGTGGTATTGTGATTTTCTACAGGCATCTTTTAAGCATCAAACTTTTTAATGATCAAGGTTGCATTCGTGCCGCCAAAGCCAAAGCTGTTACTCATTAGTGTTTCAAGATTGGTTTCACGCATTTGAGTGACAATATCAAAGCCTTCTGCTGCAGGATCCAATTGTTCAACGTTGATACTCGGGGCAATAAAGCCTTCTTGTAGCATCAGTAAGCAATAGATCAATTCTTGCGCACCAACCGCACCCAAGCTGTGACCAGTCATCGATTTTGTTGAGCTGATAGGAGGCACTTTACTAGCATCGTCTCCAAACACTTTGGCAATCGCTTTAAGCTCAGTGATATCACCGAGAGGGGTACTGGTGCCATGACTGTTGATATAGTCAACGCTCTCTAACCCTGCTTCAGCTAACGCTTGCTGCATACAACGAACCGCGCCTTCACCACTTGGGGCAACCATTTCTGCACCATCAGAGCTAGCACCATAACCAACGATTTCGGCCAAAATGTTGGCACCGCGAGCTTGAGCATGTTCAAGGCTTTCTACAACAACCATGGCACCGCCAGCAGCAATCACAAAACCATCGCGATCTTTGTCATAAGCTCTTGATGCGAGCGTTGGCGTGTCATTATATTGAGTGCTTACCGCACCCATGGCATCAAACATGCAAGACTGCGTCCAATGCTCAGACTCACTACCGCCCGCCAGCACCACATCGGCTTTGCCTAGCTGAATCAGCTCAGCAGCATGACCGATACAATGGGTCGATGTTGCGCAAGCAGAAGCGAGAGAGTAAGAAACCCCTTGGATTTTTAAACCAGTTGCCAGCGCTGCTGATACCGAGCTACCCATTGTTTTTGGCACAGCCATGGCGCCTACACCGCGAAGGCCTTTTTCGCGCATGGCATCCACAGCATTAACGATATTTTCTGTCGATGCGCCGCCCGAGCTCGCCACCAAACCCACACGTGGGTTACTATTAATAGTCTCAAGCGATAAACCTGAATGCTCAATCGCGTTCAAGGCGCTGACATAAGCATAGAGACTGGCATCACTAAAAAACCGTTTTAATTTACGATCAATACCGCTTGTATCAAGCATCGATTGATCGATACTACCGCTAACGTGCGATTTAAACTCATGCTCAGCATAAGATGGATTGAAAGTAATGCCAGACTGTCCTTGTTTCAGAGCAGCAGTAACAGTGGCCAAATCATGTCCGATACAAGAGACAATCCCTGCCCCAGTAATAACAACGCGGCGCATATTTTATTCCTTATGAGTAATGATTTTCTTCATCACTATTGATAATCGTTTTTAAAGATCTACTTTTCATTTAATACCACAAATGCGCCTCTCTTATATAAGATGTTAAAAGAGGCTGCTTGAGTGTTAAATGCTTCTTTCATAGCTTTAACTGCTTATAACTTTGACTGCTGTCATCATAAAACATTGTATTGATGATGGCTTCATACAAATGACGTTGCAATCAGGCTATAGCTGATGGCGTATGATAACGTATCAAGCATACAAAATCTTTGCGCAAGTGCAAAATAATGACAAAATAGCAGCTACTATCGCACGCTTTTGAAAAAGTAACTAATGACAGACAGTGTCAGCCAGTTATTCATCTTGCCAATATCATTATATCCTTAAAGCAAGTGTAGTTTTGCGCTAAGTAAATTGAAAAAAGTAATTCATCAATGGTGAAAACCATAAAGTAAGTTATACTTTTAGATACAAAATTGGTGAGGGCAATAACATTGTTCGCACTGACATTGACCGCAATGATTCGCTAGAATGGCACACTTATCGTTTCCATAAACTCATTATTAAATAATAAAGTAAAAATAATCATCATATTAAGGACAACACGATGGCAAAGCAGACTTCTTTATCTAAAGGTATCAGTACCGTTGGCTCTTTCACACGTAACAATTTAGAGCGCGTGGGAGCGATGATTGATACCATGAACGCTAAAACCAGCAAACCGCGTCAATACAAAGCGGTCGACTTGGGCGATGAAGACTATCAACAAGATCTGTTTCGTGAACAGACACTAAAAGCGACTCAGCAATTACTTGGTACTCGTTTTGCGACTTATGGCAAATATGCCAAAAAAGTGGTACCGAATAGCTTTTTCCAATCGACGGTCGATGGGGCATTCGCTCAAGTGGCGAAATTGGCCGCTCATTGGAGCCAAATTGATTTGCCTAATCAACATCGTTTTGCCAATATTGCCAATCTTGATGATGAAGAGCGTTATGCACTTGCCACCGATATTGCCAATCAAAACCGTGCTTTAGCAGCCATCGGTGGCTTGACTGGTTTGGCAGGACTTCCAGGCCTACTGGCTGATACATTGTGGTTGTTATTAGTATCGCTACGTACCGTTTATCAGCTAGCGGCCGTCTACAATAAGCCATTGACTGGTAAGCAAGGTGTGAAGATGGCTTATGAGCTACTTGCGAACGCCGATTTGAGCAAAATGCAAGAAAAGCAAGCATTGCTCGCTGGTATTGGTATCGGTAAAGGCTTGCTGGATAACGCCCAAAGCAGTGGTCTACATAATGAGCTTAAAAACTTAGGTATGAAGAACAACAATGTGAATTTTTATGCTCAACAAATCGACAGCATTGCTAGCCAAGTAGGCATTGACTTGGATCAAATCAATCTATCATGGATACGCCGTTTCCTACCAGCTACAGCAGTTGTGATAGGTGTACGTTATAACAGCCAGTTAATTGATGAGGTCATTGGGGTAGCGCAAGCGACGTTTGCACCAGATGCAAAGCTTGCCAACCGCGCTATTACTGATGATAGTAAGAGCGAAGCTGAAGTCAGTAAATTCTCTAGCAAAGAAAAAAAGCAAAATACTGAAGACAAGGCTGCTGAAAGTCAGAGCTCGGAAGACAAAAGTGCCGATGATACAGATAAGAAAGCGGACGAGAAGGGTAGTGAAAGTAAAAACAGTAAAAAGAAGGATGAGTCAGCTAACGCAGCGGATAGCAAAAAAGTAAGTAAGACAGATAAAACTGCCGATAAGCAAAAGAAGTAAATACGACACATCTATTTATTGAGCCTTATCTCTTAATCGCCCATATTAAAACTTATTTACTTTAATATGGGCGATGTTATCTTATAGCTCTTGAAAAACAAGGTAATGTCGCCATTTAGTCTTTGTGAACTACTCTAGTTACAATGCAGACTGTCGTATTCAAACCATTCATAACCTTACCATTTACTGAATCTCTATTGATATATCGTTTACTCAGAGCAAATACAGTAAGGGGCAGGTAGATGGAATGCATATCTATCAAAAGTTGTAAAGGTCAATCACGCATAAGTGGTTGAATTAGCAACAACAACTCTTTATAATACACTGTCCTAAAAATGGGTGCTCTAAAGTCTGTCATTATTGTCAGATGGACGATGCATTAACCCATTTTTTTGTTTTATACCAAACGGGAGAAGGATGCCTTATGGCAACAACTAACCAATTGATTCGTAAAGGTCGCAAAACCATCAAGGAAAAGTCAAAAGTTCCTGCGTTGGAAGCGTGCCCACAGCGTCGCGGTGTATGTACTCGTGTATATACTACCACACCAAAAAAACCTAACTCAGCCATGCGTAAAGTATGTCGTGTACGTTTGACTTCAGGTTATGAAGTATCAAGCTACATCGGCGGCGAAGGTCATAACCTACAAGAGCACAGTGTTGTTCTTATCCGTGGTGGTCGTGTAAAAGATCTACCAGGTGTACGTTATCACACCGTTCGTGGTGCATTAGATTGCGCAGGCGTAAAAGACCGTAAGCAAGGTCGTTCTAAGTATGGTGCTAAGAAGCCTAAAGTTTAATAGCTAAACGTTATTAACTAAGCTTTTTTGTACTACCCAATAACTGTGCATGGGTTCGGTGTTAGCAGTAAAGCTACTTATATACCAACAATGTTATATCAGCTGTTTATGCTTAAAACATACCACCATGCAGTAAGGCTAACTGACAACTCTCTATTATGTCTAATAGATAAATATAAAGTTGTGAATGTTGGACACTCCTGAAGATAAGGAAATTTATTATGCCAAGACGTCGCGTCGTTGCTGCCCGTGAGATCCTACCGGATCCTAAGTTTGGTAGCCAAACTGTTGCAAAATTCATCAACCATGTAATGAGTGATGGTAAAAAATCTACTGCTGAGCGTATCGTTTATGGTGCACTTGAAACAGTAAGTGAAAAACGCAAAGTTGAAGATCCAGTATCTTTCTTTGAAGAAGTACTTGAAAATGTACGCCCAATGGTAGAAGTAAAAGCTCGCCGTGTTGGTGGTGCAACCTACCAAGTACCAATGGAAGTACGTCCCTCCCGTCGTACTGCCTTGGCTATGCGTTGGTTGGCAGAAGCTGCTGCTAAGCGTTCAGAAAAATCAATGGCTTTGCGTTTAGCAGGCGAATTGAATGATGCTGCCGAAGGTAAAGGCGCTGCTATGAAAAAGCGTGACGAAGTTCATCGCATGGCAGATGCTAACAAAGCATTCTCTCATTACCGTTTCTAAGCTACTCTTATACTCACTGTTTAATAGTAGCCTGAGATTATTGACTCATATCAATTGATCTTACATTGTTGTTTATTCTATTGATTACCGCCATCATTGAAAAAGTTGTGAGTAGGACTTATCTATTAGCAACTGAGATGGCGGATATCTATCAAGATGCCTCTCTAAAAATGTATTGTTTTAATTAGAAAGCGTCCCAAATTTGATACCGCACTATTCTTAGTATTTGCTCTTTTTTTGTCCATATTAGGCTCAATAATCAGTAAGTAATATTACGAAGCTGAACGCTTTGTCATAGAGTATGAGGTAGAGACACAATACATTATTATATACACGACTTTTCCTAGGAAAACACTATGGCTCGTAAAACTCCCCTAAAACGCTATCGCAATATTGGTATCTCAGCGCATATTGATGCTGGTAAGACGACCACTACTGAGCGTGTTTTATTTTATACCGGTGTTAGCCACAAAATTGGCGAAGTACATGATGGCGCAGCCACCATGGACTGGATGGAGCAAGAACAAGAGCGCGGTATTACTATTACCTCAGCGGCAACCACTTGTTTTTGGTCAGGTATGGCAAAACAGTTTGACGAACACCGCATCAACATCATTGACACACCAGGTCACGTTGACTTCACGATCGAAGTTGAACGTTCTATGCGTGTACTTGATGGCGCTTGCATGGTTTACTGTGCAGTAGGCGGCGTTCAGCCACAGTCTGAGACTGTATGGCGTCAAGCGAACAAATACAAAGTACCACGTCTTGCTTTCGTAAACAAAATGGATCGCGTTGGTGCTGATTTCTATCGTGTTATCGAACAGATCAAAACCCGTCTTGGTGGTAAGCCAGTACCATTGGTTATCCCAATTGGGAAAGAAGATGACTTCGAAGGCGTTGTTGACCTAGTTACCATGAAAGCTATCTATTGGGATGAAGCTTCTCAAGGTATGCAGTATGAAGAGCGTGAGATCCCAACTGAATTACAAGAAAAAGCGGAAGAGTATCGTGAATATCTTGTAGAAAGCGCTGCTGAAGCAAACGAAGATCTCATGAATGAGTATCTAGAAAACGGCGAATTGACTGTAGAGCAGATCCATGGCGCTATTCGTCAGTTGACAATTGATAACGAAATCATCCCGCTTCTTTGTGGTACTGCCTTTAAAAACAAGGGTGTACAAAAGATGCTAGATGCTGTTATTCAGTATCTTCCAGCACCAATGGATGTACCGGCTATTCGCGGTATCCTTGATGACAAAGATGAAACTGAAGGCACTCGTGAAGCGTCAGATGAGGCACCGTTCTCAGCACTAGCGTTCAAAATCATGAACGACAAGTTCGTTGGTAACTTAACCTTCGTCCGTGTTTATTCTGGTGTAATGACTCAGGGTAGCAGTGTTTATAACCCAGTTAAAATGAAGCGTGAGCGTGTTGGTCGTATCGTACAGATGATGGCAAACTCTCAAGAAGAGCTTGCAGAAATCCGTACTGGTGACATCGCAGCTTTGGTTGGTATGAAAGATGTGACCACTGGTGATACGTTATGTGATGAAAACAACGTCATTACTCTTGAGCGTATGGAATTCCCAGATCCAGTTATCAGTCTAGCGGTTGAACCTAAGACTAAAGCTGACCAAGAAAGAATGTCAATCGCTTTAGGTCGTTTGGCAAAAGAAGATCCATCGTTCCGTGTACATACTGACGAAGAATCTGGTCAGACAATCATCAGCGGTATGGGTGAGCTACATCTAGAGATTCTAGTTGACCGTATGAAGCGTGAGTTTAACGTTGAAGCCAACATCGGTGCGCCGCAGGTTGCTTATCGTGAAACGATTCGTAATACTGTTGAACAAGAAGGCAAATTCGTACGTCAAACAGGTGGTCGTGGTAAATTCGGTCACGTTTGGTTACGTCTTGAGCCACTTGATCCAGCGGGCGAAACTGAATACGAATTCGCTGAAGAAGTTGTTGGTGGTACTGTACCAAAAGAATTCCACGGTGCTGTTGACAAAGGTATCCAAGAGCGCATGAAAAACGGCGTACTTGCTGGTTACCCAGTGGTTGGCGTAAAAGCAACTTTGTATGATGGTTCTTACCATGACGTCGATTCTGATGAATTGTCGTTCAAAATGGCAGGTTCTATGGCATTCAGAAAAGGTTTCATGGCAGCGGATCCAGCGCTACTTGAGCCAGTAATGAAAGTAGAAGTTGAAACGCCTGAAGACTATATGGGCGATATCATGGGCGATCTTAACCGTCGTCGTGGTTTAGTACAGGGTATGGAAGATTTACCTGGCGGTACTAAACAGATTCGTGCTGAAGTACCATTAGCGGAAATGTTTGGTTATGCCACTCAAATGCGCTCTATGTCACAAGGCCGTGCAACTTACTCAATGGAATTCCAAAAGTACGCTGAAATTCCAAAATCAGTTGCTGCTGAAATCATCTCTAAGTTCAACTCTAAAGATGATGACGAGTAAATAAACGTCTATTGAATCTGACAATGTAGAGCCTGTTTTTAGGTTGTCAGTAGAGAATCCGCCAATAACTTGTTAAAAGACTTGTTATTGGTCGTGATTTTCTTATAATATCTGCACATTAGTATGTGCGACCTTTTAACAATTATCTTAAAGTGGTCAAGATTGTCTGAGTTATCGTATTGATACGAACCTAGCATTTGACCCCAAAAAAAGAGGAATTACCCATGGCAAAGGCCAAGTTTGAACGTAACAAGCCACACGTCAACGTCGGTACCATCGGACACGTTGACCATGGTAAAACAACCCTAACAGCTGCTATCGCAACAGTAGCTGCTAAAACTTCTGGTGGCGAAGCCAAAGACTACGCGTCTATTGACTCAGCACCTGAAGAAAAAGCACGTGGTATCACCATCAACACCTCACACGTAGAGTATGACACTGAAGCACGTCACTACGCTCACGTTGATTGCCCAGGTCACGCCGATTATGTTAAAAACATGATCACCGGTGCTGCCCAGATGGACGGCGCAATCTTAGTAGTATCAGCAACTGATGGCCCAATGCCACAAACACGTGAGCACATCTTGCTATCACGTCAGGTTGGCGTACCATACATCATCGTATTCATGAACAAATGTGACATGGTTGATGACGAAGAACTACTAGAACTAGTAGAAATGGAAGTTCGTGAATTATTGAACGACTATGACTTCCCAGGTGAC
>NZ_VXCU01000014.1:0-26266 GCF_052850615.1 Psychrobacter sp. 1176_08 | reverse complement strand
GATTTCGCCGTTGGCAGCGACGGCACCAGCAGAGAGTCCAGTACGGCCACCACTTGGAGTTATGACGACGTTGTGTTCATTGGCAAGTAGCACGATGGTCTGTACTTGCTCAGTAGTTTTTGGAAAGACGATGGCGGCGGCATTGGGCGTGAAATGCTTGGTCCAGTCTTTGCCCCAGTGCTCTAGGCTCTCGCTATCGGTCTTTATTTGGCTGGGGTCGAATTGATGCGTATCGAGTAGGGTACTCAGTATCGTTTGGACAGCGATCGTATGGGTTTCAGATGTGCTTTGGCTAGATAAGGAAGTCATGGTCAAATCTCAGTATAAACGTAAGCGCTATGCATAAAGAAGATTATTATATCGCTAAATTGATATAACGAAACCCATATAACTATGTTTATATGGTTGTGGGTGTATAACTGGAAGTTGGTTATATTGATAATTATCGAGCGATTCGAGTGTTCTCACTCAGACGAGTGTAGGCAATCGTAAAAGATAAGCAAGTCCATTGCGAACCAAATGATTCACTATAGCATAAAAAGTTTTCAGGCTTAATCATCAATAATTGCTGTAATCTGCTAACATCAAGGTCGGATTTTGTGTAAGATATCTAGACTGTTTTCGTTTCACTCATCATGGATTATCCATCAGATAATTTTATAAGACAATTATAGGACAGTTCTCACATGGCGTTATCACTACAAAAAGATAAAATCCGGTTTCTATTGCTCGAAGGTCTACATGACAATGCGTTAAAAGTATTGGAAGGGGCAGGCTATCATAATATCGAGAACATCAGTCATGCTCTTGATAAAGATGAGCTCATCGAAAAAATTAAAGATGCCCACTTCATTGGTATTCGTTCGCGTACGCAATTGACACGCGAAGTACTTGAGCATGCGCATAAGCTGATCGGTATTGGGTGCTTTTGTATTGGTACCAACCAAGTAGATTTGGACGCGGCTCGCGATCTTGGTATTCCTGTCTTTAACGCACCATACTCAAACACTCGCTCAGTGGCAGAGCTGGTATTGGCCGAAGCCATCATGCTATACCGCGGTATTCCTGAAAAAAACGCGACCGTCCATCGTGGCGGCTGGGGCAAGTCTGCGGCTAACTCACATGAAGTCCGTGGTAAGACGATCGGTATCGTCGGCTATGGCTCTATCGGCTCGCAATTGTCTGTCCTAGCAGAAAGCTTCGGTATGAAAGTCATCTATCATGATGCTGTGACCAAATTGCCACTTGGTAATGCCGTTCAGGTTGGGAGCTTAGAAGAGCTACTATCAACAGCTGACATCGTGACATTGCATGTACCTGATTTGCCAAGCACACGTTATATGATGAAAGCAGAGCAGTTCGCGCAAATGAAAGAAGGCAGCTACTTTATCAATGCGGCTCGCGGTACCTGCGTTGAGATTGATGATCTTGCAGTAGCGCTTGAGTCTGGCAAAGTATTGGGCGCGGCGATTGATGTGTTCCCAAAAGAGCCAAAATCTGCTGACGAAGAGTTTGAGTCTCCATTACGTAAGTTTGACAATGTGATCTTGACGCCGCATATCGGTGGTTCAACGCAAGAAGCGCAGGCCAATATTGGGTTAGAAGTTGCTGATAAGTTTGTCAGATACTCTGATCAAGGGGATACGGCAACAGCTGTCAACTTCCCAGAAGTTTCTGTACCGTTCAAAGAAAATTCACATCGCCTGCTTCATATTCACAAAAACGTACCAGGTGTACTGTCACAGATTAACCGTCTGTTTGCAGAAGCAGGTATCAACATTTTAGCGCAGAGCCTCATGACAGAAGGCGATGTGGGTTACCTGGTGATGGATGTTGATTATAACGATTCGACAGCAGCGCTAGATCAATTAAAAGATGTAGAAGAAACGATCCGCGTACGTATTCTGTTCTAAGCAGTACTTATATTTTAATTTAATTAGCAGTAAAAAATAGCAGGCCATTTGATGAGTGCCTGCTATTTTTTTGTTTTAAAAAATTTTTAAATAGGCAGTTATAGTTCCAATGACACTTATTTCTGCGTCATAAGAACTTTCTAGCTTATTTATATGATGCTCACTACTTCTACTTTATATACGTTAAATTTTTATGAATCTTGTAAGACGATAGTTAAATAAATATACAAAATATCGTTAAATATATAAAGCAAAATACCTACCTATATATTCTTTGATTCATTATATTTATCATCTTAGTTCCGACTGGTTTTTGTAAAAGTCTAATACAAAAGCTGCTAACTAATCTAAAAATAATCTATTGAACAACATAGTGTTGAGAAGAGGCTTTATGAATAATAACTTACTAAAAGCGATTGCCTTTGGAGGAGTGTTAGCTACTACTGCGGTGGCAAGCCATGCTGCGGGTAATCAAGAAGACTACCAGCTATCCAGTCATATTTTGGATATCAGTACAGGTAAACCTGCGCCAAATGTCAATGTGAAGCTAATGATGCAAGATAAGGCAGGCGGTTGGAAATTACTGAATACTCAAAAAACGGACGCCAATGGACGTATTGGCAACTTTTTACCGAATCAAGATGGTGTTCAGCACGATGGTACTTATAAGCTTATCTTTGAGACAACTCCTTATTTTCGTAATCAAGGTCTGAAGTCTTTTTATCCTTATGTTGAAGTCAACTTCAACATTGAAGGCGACAACCATTATCATGTGCCAATCACTTTATCGCCATACGGCTACAGTACGTATCGTGGAAGCTAAATTGTATTGAGTAAAAATAAAGACAAAAAAAAACCTCAGCTAAATCATTAACTGAGGTGTTTTTTTTGGTTCAATTAGAAGCAAATTTATTCTGTTTTGGCTTTTTCGTCCGCTTCAGCTTGACGACGGGCTTCAATCTTGGCGGCTTTGCGTTTTTCTATGACATCCATGACATCGCTACCGATGTGAGCTTCGCCGCGTTTTTGTGCTAACTGCATTTGATGCTCACGCTCGCGGAATCGGGCTTTTTGCTCATCCGTTGCTTTATCGATGCAATGCGGGCATGACTCGCCTTTGATGTAGGCGGGGCTTTGCATATCATCAGCAGTAATGGGCATACGGCAGGCAAAACACTGCTCATAGCTGCCTTTTTCTAAGTTGTGATTGACCGACACACGGTTGTCAAACACAAAGCAATCGCCTTGCCACATCGATTCGCTGACTGGGATTTCTTCTAGATATTTTAAGATGCCACCTTCTAGATGATAGACTTCTTCAAATCCTTGCTCGCGCATATAGGCAGTGGATTTTTCACAGCGGATGCCGCCTGTACAGAACATCGCAACCTTTTTGTGTTTGGCTGGGTCCATCTCTTTGGCGACATATTCTGGAAACTCACGAAAGGTTTCCGTGTTTGGGTTGACCGCGTTTTGAAACGTCCCAATTTTCACTTCATAATCGTTTCGTGTATCAATCAGTATAACGTCTGGGTCTGAGATCAGCGCATTCCACTCGCTAGGTTTCACATAACGGCCAACAGACTGGAGCGGATCAATATTCTCTACGCCCATGGTTACGATTTCTTTTTTGAGTTTTACTTTGGTGCGGTAGAATGGTTGAGCATTGGTATAAGACTCTTTAAAGGTAAAGCTGCCAATGGCTTCGATACTGCGCAGATAGTCAAGGACGTTATCAATGCCTTGACGTGTACCAGAAATCGTACCATTAATGCCCTCGCTTGCGATTAACAAAGTGCCTTTAACGTCATTATCGAGCATAGTATTCAAAATTGGCTCACGGTATTGCTCAAAGTCGGCAAAGCGTGTGAACTTATAAAGGGCAGCAACCACGATATTATTGGTGACGCTATCGTAGGCGGGAGCCGATTTGTCGTTGGGTACAGTGGTTTCTTGGATACTACTATTTTGAGTGGTGCTCATGTGTCTCTCCTGCTGGCTGGGTCGCAAACCCAGTGCAATACGTTAAGTCTTTCGAGGTGATAAAAACACTGGCGCAATTGTGGAATTGACCAATGCGCGCGTAGTGTAGCAAATTTTGGTAGGGTTTTGAATGGGTTATATAGAAATGTTTTATAAATAGTGACTAAAATAAGGGCTAACCAAACACAAAAAAGCCCAGTAAATTACTGAGCTTTTTTATATTCATTGCGTCAGACTAAAGTTAGAGGTTACTTACTCTGGAACCACGTATCTGCTTTGCTACGAGCGCTTGCGATATCAGCGCTTGATAAGTTCAATGCCAACTGGCCGATTTTGCCACGGGCTTTGTTACGAACTTTTTCATCTAGCATGCCATCACGGGCAGCCAAGTCGTACCATTTATAGGCATCAACCAAATTCTTTTGCTTTTCATCTAACAAGGCAAGGGTGTAGCTGGCACGGTTGTCACCGCGCATTGCTGCTTTTTCTAACCAAATGCGAGCTTGTTGTAGGTTTGGTTGTACCCCTTCACCGCGCAAGTACATGATGGCAAGGTTCAACTGAGCAGGAGCGACACCTTGATTTGCCGCTTTGGTGTACCACTGGATGGCTTGTTGAGTGTTTTGGGCAATGCCTTGGCCTTTTTGTAGGCGTTTGGCCAAATAAAATTGAGCGTGATCATTACCTTGAGCAGCGCTGGCAGACAGCTCACTGACAGGCATTAGCTCAAAACGTGAGGTATCAAGTGGCACGTTTGATATTAACTCAGCGTTTGCAATACCCGCACAAGAAAACAACGCGGTAAACAACGCAGCTTTTAATAATTTCATAGCAGCTCCAATATTAGGCAGTTAATAAGCAAAAGAAAAAGTTGTACCGCTGAACCGAATTAAGCGGCAGTAACAATTAGGTGAAATCTTGCAGTATCAACTTACCTAATCATTAGCAATATAATTTATCATGGTAGTGTTGCAATCGACCAACATTGGACCCATAAATGGTCGCCGTGGCGGTACTGCTGACACTATTTCGCTAGCTTAACACCCAAACTTACGAAACTCAAATACTAATTACACGATTCAATTCCTATCTATACCTGTTTGACCTTAATAAAATCATAGAGTTACTTGGTTGTAATAATAAAACCAAACTTTATTAAGGTTAAGAATTGTACCTGCAGAATTTCTTGTCGCTTATTGTTTTCAATCATATTTTATTGACTGGCTGCTATTGTTATTCTGGTTTTTGTTTGGTAACGCGATAGATAGCGACATCAGCTAATAAATTGGGCGCTCGTCGTATCAAGGTTTTCATCAAGGGAGTATGTCCTTTTTCAGAATCACTGACCGCAAAGCGGTTGATGATATGAATATCGTGCTTGGCGCACAATTGCTCAAAATCTTTAAAGGTGCATAAATGAATGTTTGGTGTGTTATACCATTCGTAAGGCAGCGCTTCTGAGACAGGCATCAGACCTTTTAGTCCCAAATGCAGACGGTTTTGCCAATGGGCGAAATTCGGAAAGGTAATAACGGCTTCACGAGCAACGCGTAGCATATCGAGTAACAAGACATCAGGTGCTTTTACTGCCTGTAGTGCCCGTGCCATAACAACTGTGTCAAAGCTATTGTCAGCGAAACGCGCTAGACCGTCGTTGAGATCTTGTTCAATAATAGACAGGCCTTTTGCGATACCATCATTGATTTTTTCTTCATCAATCTCAAGTCCGTAGCCCGTCACCCCGCGATGTTGTTGCAAATGTGCGAGCAGCTCCCCATTACCACAGCCCAAATCTAGCACATGTGACTGCGGCGCAATCCAGCGCTCAGCCAGTTGATGATCCATTCTCATGAGCGTGCTCCTGTTGGTTGCTGGCGATTGTTTTTTGGCTGGCGGTCTGCAATAAATGGCGCCGTTAAAAACCCTTTGACAGCGCCCATATAACGCGGGATATCGAATAAAAATGAGTCATGACCGTGCGGCGCGTCGACGTTGATGTAGTTGACAGGTTTTCCTGTTGCCATTAAGGCATCAACAATCTCTTGCGAGCGCTCTGGGGCAAAACGCCAGTCAGTGGTAAAGGACACCACCAAGTATTGGCATTGTGTGTGGGCAAATGCCGCTTTAAGCGCTGTCAGCTCTTGCTGACGGTTGTGCTCATTATTACTGATAACGGCTAAATCGTCCTCTAGCTCAATTTGAGTGGCTGTTTTGGACGCTTCGACTGATGCACCAATTGAGTCTTCAAGTTCTGTTACAGGCTCTGTCGTTTCTGTAGACGGTGCTGAAGGACAATCAGATGTCAAATAGCCACGTGTTGGGTCAAAATAGTCTAGCGCTTTGGTCATCAGTAAATATGTGTTGGCATCGAAGTTTTCGCTAAAACGCTCACCTTGATAGCGCAAATAACTCTCAACTTGGAACTCAACATCATAGCCATACATAAATTTGCCAGATTTCAGATCACGCCCGAATTTGGCTTTCATGGCATCATCAGTAAGATAGGTAATATGACCCACCATGCGTGCTAGGATCAGACCGCGACGAGGGTAAGTACCTGCCTGCAAGTAGCGTCCATCTTTAAAGTCAGGGTCAGAGAGAATGGACTGACGCGCCACTTCATTAAAGGCGATGTTTTGTGCTGATAGCTTGGGCGTACTGGCAATGACCACGCAGCGCTTGAGTCTGTCTGGATAATCCACTGACCACTGCAATGCTTGCATTCCGCCCATAGAGCCACCGACAACGGCGTGCCATACGTCAATCCCAAGGCGGTCTGATAGCATAGCTTGGGTTTTTACCCAGTCTTTGATAGTGACCAAAGGAAAGTCAGGGCCGTATACTTGAGGCTCGCTATGTTTGTTTGTAGGGTCATCTGAATGAACGCTGTCTGGATTGGTAGTGGTTGGGCCAGTAGAACCAAAACAGCTGCCAATATTGTTGACACAGACCACATAGAATTGATTGGTATCAATGGCCTTATTAGGGCCAATCATATTGTCCCACCAACCCGCTTTTTTATCATCGCTACTATGAAAACCCGCTGCATGATGACTGCCTGATAAAGCATGGCAAATAAGCACGGCATTTGATTTGTCGCTATTGAGCGTACCATAGGTTTCGACGATCAGATCGAATGAGGGCAATGTACGATTACACTCTAACGTTAACGGCTCAGCAAAATGAAAAATCTGGGGCGTGACGATACCTACAGAGCCCATAGAATCAACCGCATCAGTTGAATGGGCTGTCTCTTTAGGAAGAAGGTCACTGATACTATCAGGGCGTGCGTTCAAAGCTACCTCACAAGACAACAATCATCAATAAAATAAAAATGGCAAGATGTCGACAGATTGTTTGACCGACATTGTTATTACCTATAGTCAGTTCTAAATAAATCGATACGTTAATAGCGACGTACGACTGGGATGAATTTTTTGTAGCCTCTGTATTAACAGCACACAAGAAAAATTTATACCAGTCGTACTCTATCGTTTTTAAAATGAATCGACTATACACTATATTTTGGCTCATAGCTTTCATTACCACAGGCCTGCCTATTGTATGGTGATGCGCATATGAGTACAACCTTCATGCAGCTTTTCGAGCTGAGTTTTTATAGTGGCAGAAGAATGCAAGTGAGGAGTGCATAACCAAGCACTGAGTATCAAATTGTGTCAGCACACTTTTACCCTGCGTTATTAATAGATAAAATGCTACACTTACACGGCGTTGGTTTAACACTGACTTAATAATCTGTTATCGACTTACTTTGCCTGTCATCTCATATTTTTTAATTAACCAATAAAATAGTGCTGCTATGAAACCTGAACTGCCTCCACGTATTGCTGTCCTATTAGTTAACCTTGGTACACCAGATGAGCCGACCGCGCCTGCGGTACGTCGTTATCTGAAACAGTTTTTGTCAGACCCTCGTGTGATTGAGATCCCAAAGTTCTTATGGGCTATTATTCTGAACCTATTTGTATTGCCAAGTCGTCCTAAACGTGTGGCAAAGGCTTATGCCAGTATTTGGGAAGGAGATTCACCGATTCGTAAGATTCTAAAGAGTCAAGTTGAGCAGTTAGAGCCACGCTTGGCCAATAGCGTTGCGCCATTTCGTGTTTCGGTACATCCTGCCATGAGTTATGGCAATCCAGGTTTACCGGATGTGATGGATACGCTGCGTAGCGAAGGCGTTGATCATTTTGTCGTCTTGCCTTTATTTCCGCAGTACTCCGCGTCGTCAGGCGGTGCGGTATATGATGCGCTGACCAAATGGACGCTTAAACAGCGCAATCTGCCCAATTATACGATTGTGAAAGATTATTTTGCCCATCCGCTATATATTCAAGCATTAGCAGACTCGATACGTCGGTTTCAAGCGAAACATGGCAAGCCTGAAAAGCTGATGTTTAGCTTTCATGGTATTCCGCAGCCTTATGCTGATAAAGGCGATCCGTATCCTAGTCGTTGTAAATGTACGGCAGCGCAAGTGGCGCAGGCACTAGGTTTGCAAGCAGATGAATGGATTATCAGCTTTCAGTCACGCTTTGGCAAACAAGAATGGGTTAAGCCTTATACAGACGTAGTGTTAGAGGACTGGGGCAAGTCTGGCGTGCGCTCAGTACAAGTAATTAGTCCTGCGTTTTCAGCCGATTGTTTAGAGACACTAGAAGAGCTTGCGATCGAAAACCGTGATAACTTTTTGGAGGCAGGCGGGCAGGAGTATCATTATATTCCAGCGTTGAACTTGGATGAAGCGCATATTGATTTGCTCGAAGCGTTAAGTGCGCCATTGGTTAAAGGTTGGGCAGGCACCTTGGATGGTTGGGCATAAATAAATCAGTTGATAGCCAGCCTGACACAAAGATAATGAGTAAACATACCGAGCCTGTCTGAGGTTCGGTATTTTTTTTGTTAAGATAATTTTTAGCTGAATAGATATAGTGAAATAAAGTTGAGATTGTTATCAGCAATGTGCAAAACTATGGCAATATTTATGGTTATTTTTGAGGGTTAATATGTCTATCTCTAGTGGTACACCCAATACGGTCTCACTACAAAAAAATAATGCACTGCCACCAGAGTTACCGCCAGTAGATGAGTATGGCAAGTTATTGCCGCAATTATTAGCTGAGCCTAGATCTGGTAGCGCTGGCTGGGGTATCAGTTGGATCACCAACGCTTTTGCCCTATTTAAAGAGCAGTTTTTGTTATGGATAGGAATGGTGGTAGTGTATTTGATCATCATGGCGGTCACGAGCGCGATTCCTGTTATCAATCTTATTTTTTCTATTATCTCTTTTGTGTTTATTGGCGGAATAATAAAAGGCTGCGCTGCGCAAGTAAGTGGTAAAGAGCTGAGATTCAATCATCTTTTTTCAGCATTTGGTACACATTCAGGGCCGCTGATTATTTTATTCTTACTGTACGTTGTTGCCCTTATTATTGCTATTGTACCCGCAGGGATTATATTTGTGGCTTTAGCTCATGTGCTGAGTAGTTCGGACAGTATCAATAGCGTGCTATCGGTCGACCAAATCAGTAATGGCACTATCATAGCGTTGTTACTTGCCTCCTTGGTCGCCATACTAATCTTTATACCTTTATCTATGGCAGTTTGGTTTGCACCTGCCTTAATCGTATTGCACGATATACGTCCTATCGAGTCAATGAAAATGAGCCTCAAGGGATGTTTAAAAAATATCGGACCTTTATTTGTATTTTTCCTAGTAGGGCCGATTATTGCTTTGTTGGTGTTTACCTTTACATTGGGAATCGGCATGTTAGTGTTAGTACCAATTGGTATGATTACCTATTATACAAGCTACCGTGACGTTTGGACCGATCAGCCTCTATCTGCGACGACTTGATTTCTCCGTTTTCTCATCACATTGACATATTGCTATATACTAAAAAAGCCTGCTTTATTTTATAAAGCAGGCTTTTTTAGTATATAAGCGCGTCAAACATTTTATTTATTTTTAAAAGTCATCATCATTACTACGCTCTGCTGCTTCTCTGTCTGCAATATCCATCGTATCAGGATAATGACTGTCATCAAGATTGTCTTGTACGAGCAGTTCATCAACACGTGATTCATCGAGGTTCTGGCGATGCATAGGCGTCAAACCTTGCGTGGCATCCGTGCCCACTTCTGAGTTATCAAACCCAGCACTGTTATCAATCACATCATCGTTGTCAATAGTGTGTAGCATTGGATTGTCTAAGTCGACCAGTTGATTGTCCTGATCGTCAGAGTCATTACTGCTAGTCGTGTTACTGTCAATATGATCCATCTCTTCTGATAATGGGGTTTTTGAATTTTCCATGGAAGCTTCCTTATTATTATTAATTAAAAATAGGTATTGATTAGAAATAGATGATTTTGTTTATCAAGGGTAGTTTGACGGGTTATGATGATGGCTAATAGTGGTAAGGTGTCACAGCGTGTTCAAAAAATGTAAGACGGCCAAACAATCAAAAAGGTCCTATATGGTAGCTACTCGTCATTTCTTCCTCCCTTTATCTCTGATAACTGCCACTGTTGTTATGACGGCATGCGAGCGTTTGCCCTCTATCTATACTGGTTCTGATTATGATGCTGATATAAAACCGCCTCTTATTATCGATGCTCATTTACCAACTGCCACGACGACGATAGATTGTGTAGCGTTAGTTCCTAATCAGACAGTGATCGTAAAAGGCCATAGTGTCATCAGCTAAGGCTGCGACCTGACAGAAAAATCGATACGGTTTGAGCTCAATACCTCGGACAGCTCCCTTGATTGTCAAGGCGCGGTGCTCAGTCCTACTGCCAATGATGCATCAAAGGCGAGTGCCATTACCATTAAGCCTAAGACCGATAGTGCTATCAATAATATTGCTGTGGCCAATTGTCATATAGATGGCTATGGTCACGCCCTCCATATTCGTCAATATAGCAATCCTAACCAGCGTTATGCGCGCGGTTTGATTGCGCCTGCTGCTAATCGAGCGCTTGCGCCAAGTGATATTCGAGTCAGTAATGTTACTAGCCGCAACAGTATCAATAGCGGCATATTCGTGGGTGATCATGTACATGGCGTTACTTTTGATAAAGTGCATATCCAAAACGCAGGGACGGTAGGGTTATATTTGGAGTTTGGTAGCCGCGATAATGTGATTAAAAACTCAGTCTTTGTAGGCAATGGCTTTCGAAATTTTAAGCCCAATCGTGAGGCAATAGCGGTTGATTCCTCTAGTGACAACCTGATTGAGCATAATCGCTTTATCCATAATGGCGCAGGTAGTGTGCTTTTATATCGTAATTGCTTTGAGCATGCCAATGACCCTGCGCGCAGTAATCATTTTAAGCGTACCGAGTCGAGTCGTGACAATATGATCCGTCATAACGTTTTTCAAGAAGAGCCGGTTGGGGTTTGGATAGCCTCAAGACAATCCCGCAACCTAAAGGGCTTTGAATGCGGGGCGTATTTGATTAAACAAACCCCATTTGCCAGCTATCACTTAGATAGTGCCAAAGACAATCAGGTGATTGATAATCGTTTTGAGCAAGTAGAACAGGGTATTATTATCGAAGATGACAACACACTTGTGAGCGGCAATCAATTTGCAGCAACCGTAGATTTGCCTATCAGCATTGGCTCTGAGATACGTGAAGAGAGTCGGGCAGGCGCGATAAAAGGGACGATGATGAAAGACAATGTGTTTGTCGATAAGACAACGGAGCAAGCAATAAAGATTCGAGAAGCAAGCAAAACGGCCACTCTTATTAAGTAGCCGTTTTGAGAGTTATTAATTGTTGAGACTTGTTGATTGTGATGAAAGGGCGAGACGCGCACAGACCGTTTATTTGGCGCCAATCTTAGTATTGACCCAGCGTATCAATGGATTAGGGGTGATTTGCGCCAGTGTTTGAAAGGCTTTGGCTGGCATGCCAACAGTGTAATGCACGCTTTTTAACTTGCGATTGGGACGTGTGGTAAGTTTACATAAGGTTTTTGCTACGTCATTAACAGTCAAATTGATACCTAAGCGCTCTACGCTGGTTACGTTAATATCGGCGGTCATGTCTGATTTGACCCAAAGTGGCATCACATCAATCACCTTAATACTTTGCTTTGCATACTCGATATTTAGGCCTTCAGTGAGACCACGTACAAAAAACTTACTGGCAGCATAGTTTGCCACTTCGGGTTGACCATAGATTGCAGATGCAGAAGAAACATTGATGATTTTGCCATCATTACTATCAGCCAGATACGGCGCAAGTTTGTGACAGCCAATCAGCACGCCCTTACAGTTTACGTCAATCAGAGACAGTTGTTCATCCAGATCGGTTGTGGGCAGTGCGCCACTGACCAACACGCCTGTGTTATTGATTAAAACATCAATGCCACCAAATCGCTCAAGCATCTGATTGATGGCATTATCCCATGAGTTAGGCTGAGTCACGTCAAGTTGACCTGTGATGACCTGATGTTTTTTGACTGACTTTTTAAAGGATTTGTCTTTAATGGCCTGCTCAAGGGTCGCAGTATTGGTGGCAAACAACCCAACATTATGCCCTTTTTTTGCTAACTGCTTGGCAGTCGCAAGACCAATACCACGTGATGCACCTGTAATCAATATATTCATAATAAGAGACTCAGTTATTATTTATTATCAACAAATCGAGAGCAGGCATTCAATGCCTTATCACTCGGACTGATATTTAGTATAACAAATCCATCTGTCTCTATTTTATGCAGGCATGTTGGTTTTATTAAAAATCCTGTTTATGACTGACATAAGATAAAAGTGTGATTAAAGCTCGTATTTATCGCGTAGACGTTTGATAGTGTAGCTCGCTTGCCTCCTTTTGTTGATTTGCATAGTCACTTATGTTCAAACGCCATAGATATATGAGGGCAACAGCATAGATGATAGTCTCCGAAATCTCTTCGACGAAAACACCAAAATCTTTAGGGAATAATATGGCATTTTCACCCATATATTGCACGACTGCCAGTACGGCGACACTGCCATATAGAGATAAAGGGGCTTTTTTTAATAAAGCCCAAAGGTAGCGCCACGAGTGGATCAACAAGCCTACCACTACTAAATAGATGACTGTGAGAACCATATCTTCCCACCAGTCATAAGAGCGGCTGAGCAAGGTAAAGTTATTTGGAACAAATAAATCTGGTAAATAGTTTAGCTCTCGGCGTATCGCAGTAACAAATATCAGCACGCCTGCCAGCCAAAAAGTTTGCGCCCGTCTGATGTGGCTCTGCAAAAAATAGTGTAGGCAACGTAGTAAGCAGATAACTAAAATGATGTTACCAGGAATTTCGATCATGCTTTCAGGGCTTGTGATAATAAACTCCCAATACTTAAAAAATAAAAAGTGAGCACAAAGGCTCACTGTAAGTTAAAACTCATTCAACTACGTCCGGCTTGGTCAATGGTCATTATAACGTCAACGTTGATCACATGCTGTTGGTTAATATAACTAACGAGTCATAAGGCATTGTTAATATAGACAATACAACCTATGTCCAAGCCAATTTAAGTCAGTGATTAATGCGCCTCATCCCAGTTTTGACCACTGTCGGTTTCAACCAGTAATGGCACAGCAAAGTTGATATTCCAGCCTTTGTCTACCGCTGTTGTGGTCAATACATCTTGCATGGCATGGGTAATCAGCTGACTGATGGCACCCACCTTATCGGCATCAACTTCAAACACCAATTCATCATGTACCTGAAGCAACATTTTGGCCTGATCTTTTGGTAATACTTTATCGACCGCAATCATGGCAAGTTTGATTAAATCAGCCGCGGAGCCTTGTAGTGGCGCGTTAATCGCCGCACGTTCAGCGCCTTGCTTGACCATACGGTTGCTATGATTGATATCTGGCGTATAGAGCTTACGGCCCAATATGGTCTCGACATAGCCTTTCTCATAAGCACTGGCACGCGTGTTGATCATGTAGTTTTTGACGCCAGGATAACGCTCAAAATACATGTCGATGTAATCTTGCGCTTCACCGCGGCTCATTTGCAACTGCTTGGCAAGACCAAAAGCGCTCATACCATACAGTAGGCCGAAGTTAATGGCTTTGGCATTACGGCGCTCCGTTGGTGTGACATCCGCGACATCCTTGCCAAGCACCTCAGCAGCAGTCGCCGCGTGAATGTCCAGCCCTTCATTAAACGCATGGGTAAGGTTGTTATCGCCTGAAAAATGCGCCATCAAACGCAATTCAATTTGTGAGTAATCCGCGGCCAAGATGACGCGACCTTTTGGTGCAATAAACGCTTGGCGAATCAGGCGACCGGTCGCCGTACGAATCGGAATGTTTTGTAAATTGGGCTCTGTAGAAGACAAACGGCCCGTACTGGTCAAGGCTTGATGATAACTGGTATGGACACGATCGGTCTCGCTATCTGCAACATTATCAAGTGCATCGGTATACGTGCTCTTTAGCTTAGAGAGACCACGATACTCAAGAACGATTTCGACCAATGGATGGTCAATCTTGGATAACACGGCTTCACCCGTCGAGTATTGACCAGACTTGGTTTTTTTACCACCAGCAACACCCAGCTTTTCAAACAATACTTCACCAAGCTGCTTAGGGGAGCCGAGGTTAAATTCTTCTCCAGCCACTTCATAAGCGCGTTTTTCTAATGCGATGATTTCTTCGTCAAAGCGTTTTGATAGCTCGTTTAAGAATGGTCGTTTGATAAGAATGCCGTGCGCTTCCATTTGGCAAAGTATCTGGGCTGTTGGAATTTCTAGCTCGTGGAGCAATTTGGCGTTATTGCTGTCATTTGCCATCTCTAAACTGAATACATTAAACAACTGATAAGTAATGTCCGCATCTTCACAGGCATAATCACTGGCGATATCAATAGCGACCTGATCGAAGGTGACTTGTTTGGCGCCTTTGCCCGCAACGTCTTCATAGCTGATGGTTTGGGTTTGTAGATAATGGCGTGCCAAGTCGTCCATACCGTGACGAGTGACCGCCGCATTGATCACATAGCTGGCAAGCATGGTATCCATTGCCCAGTTGTTAGGGTGCTCATGGAGCGCGCCAACAAGGTCAATACCGTAGTGCTGAAGAATATGAGCATCGTACTTTAGATGCTGACCAATTTTGCCAATGTTTGGGTTTTCTAAAATAGGCTTTAAGCGCGTCAATACCATGTCGCGATCAAGCTGTTTGGCTGTTAGCTCATCGCCCTCTAAGCTGTGGGTAAGCGGTATATAGTAGGCTTCATGAGCTTTTACGGCAAACGATAGACCGACGATTTGCGCCTCGCGCCAATGCACGCTGGTGGTCTCTGTATCAATGACAAAATGCGGCACGGATGCTAATAATTCAACTAGACTGTCAAAAGCTGGCTCATCTAAAACCGTGTGCCATGCTTTGTCGCGGCTTTTACTGTCTTTGGTATCCGTGATTTTTGACGACTGTAAGTACTTTGCTACCTGTGCTTGTGATTCAGCCTCGGCTTGGCTGTCAGCGACACTTTGTGAGCCATTGGCTGGATGATTTGGATGATCGAGCGAGGCCAGCTCATTTCTAAACTCAAGCTCACTATATAGATCGCGTAGTTCGTCTATGTGCGCACAAGGGTCAGTATTGATTTTTAAATCATTCCAATCTTGGCCAATCTCCAAGTCTGTGACGATGGTGGCAAGTTTGGCATTGAATGGAATCTCATCGGCATGATCAATTAAGCCCTTTGCACCGCGACCTTTGATAAAACCAATGTGTTTTAGCATGTTGTCAATGGTGCCATACTCAACGAGCAGGTCTTTGGCCGTTTTTTTACCGATACCCGGCACGCCTTTGATACCATCAGAGGTATCGCCCATTAAGGTCAAAAAGTCGATCATCTGATTTGGATTAATGCCGAACTTATCAATCACTGCTTGGGTGTCTGTTATCTTACCTGTAAAGCTGTCTTCCAATATCACGCAGTCATTGACCAGCTGCATCATATCTTTATCACCGGTTGAGATAACCACATGATGACCTTGTTCAACCGCACGATGAGCCAGTGTACCAATGATATCGTCGGCTTCTGCGCCTTCAATACGCAATAGCGGAATACCTAAGGCGGTGACCAAGCGGTGAATATAAGGAATCTGCTCGACCAGCTCAATATCGATCGGTGGACGTCCTGCTTTATAGTCGGCAGACATATGATGGCGAAAGGTAGGAGACTTGGTATCAAAACAGACGGCCATATGGGTCGGATGATAACGACGCATCAGCTTCAATAGCGCATTGAGCGTACCACGGATGGCATTGGTTATAAGCCCTTGTGAGTTTTGCATGGTCTTAGGCAAGGCATGATATGTGCGAAACAGATAGTAAGAGCAATCCACCAAGATAAACGGCGGCTGGTTTTTGTCGACGTGATTGGTGCTCATCGTCGCGACGTTGGGCATGGTAGCAAAGTTTGGTAAGGTTTCAGGGTTGATGGCTTGGTGGGAATTATGATCACTGTCTGTGGTGATGTCGGTTGTATTATCGGTCATAAAAGTCACTTATCAGCTATTGGATAAAATATACCCTTATTATAACGATAAAATCAGCGCGTGCCGAACTGCTGAAAAGTTAAGAGATGTTCTTATGGGTAAACTTCCAATGCCATACCCAACATAAAAAAAGAACCCAGACAAGCTGAGTTCTTTTTTTATCAGTAATCAAGCTTCTGACATATTATTTTACTTCTGACGTGACTTCTACATCGATATTGCCACGAGTTGCTTTTGAATATGGGCAAACTTGATGCGCTTTTTCGACCAATTGTTGGAACTCATCTGCTGACAATTCTGTGTTCTCACCAACCACATGAATCTTGGCAGCTAGTTTATAGTCATGACCTTCGCCTTGAAGCAAATCTACTTCTATTGAAGTGGTTGAATCAAACTTGGCTTTTTCCATTTGTTTAACAGCACCTAATGCACTATCGAAACAAGCGCTGTAGCCCATCGCAAAAAGCTGCTCTGGATTATTGCCTGATTTTCCAGAGCCTGGTGGTACCATATTGATAGTAAGATCGTTGTCACTCAGATTGACTGAACCGGCACGGCCGCCAGTAACGGTTGCTTTAGTAGAGTATAACGTTTTCATAATTCATCCTTTATTTTAGGTTTTTGTGGTTAAGTGATACTTATTAGTATAAGATTTTTGATATAGCGTTTTTAGACATCGGACTTAGCATAACAAACCACTAAGTTATTTGTATAAAGCAGTCGTAAATATATACCCTGTCTTTGTAAGTGAAATGTTAAGTAAAAAGATTATAAGGTGACGCATCGACAAAGTTTTAGGTATAAACTGAGCCTGTATCAATATAAACTAATAATACAGAGACTTATACTAAAATCATTAGAGCGGATAATAAGAGCTCTATCAAGCACAAGGACATTAGTTGATGAACAAATTGATTGTTGTACCGAGTATTTTTTCTTTGGCCGCTGTGATACTTGTCGGCTGCGGAGAAGACGATGGTACTTATAATTCTGACGGTAGTAGCAACCAGATCACACTGACTAAATTTGCCAATAGCTATGACAGTCAAGCCAATGCCAGTGCAATTGCTCGTATCGATGAGATGTACCGCAGCGGCGAACATGAAATAAAGACAAAAAATATCGTCAATAATTATATCAATCAAAGTTTGAATACTTTAGACAAAACCGTGCTGGCTGACAACTTTGAAGGGCAGCTTGAAAATAAAAATATCGAAGTCGATAATCGCACGGTCAAACGGCCCATTTATGAGAAAAACAGTAATAATAAAGTCACTTATGAAACGACCTATAAAACGTTAAATTTATCCGGTCTACAAGCCACCAGCTATAGCGCTGGCACGAACAGAGAAAACAGTCGAGGAATTTTGACGGACTTAAACAATTATCCTCGTATTCCAGCTAATGTCGCATTCCCAGCCGGTTCAGTGTGTTATATCCCAGTGGTCAAGAGTGATCTCTCGTTTTTAGTCTTTAACGAAAAAAACAAGACTGGATACGCATCGATTGATAAATGGATTGAGGGCGCTGAGGACCGCTTCAATGACAACAGAGATTATAGAACCTCTCAATTTGGTGTTGGCGTCGGTAACAAGCACAAAGCGGCGCAAGTGACGTTCTTTGAATATCAAAATCAGCCTTCTTACCAGTACAATGGCGTCGAATATACTGACGGTAGTAATAGCAGTAAGGGTACTTATGAGGCAGATTATATTTCCAAGGGTACGACAGAACCCAATACCAACAGTCTGCGCGGTTTGGTAGATTGTACAATCGTCAATGAAGTCGCAGGGGACTTCTTAGCGACACAAATTCAGCGTTATTATTGATCCCAAAAAGCCAATAACACTCTCTATTTAAAAATTAGAGGGTGTTTTTTTTGTGCGCTAATTCTGCACCCTGACGCTAAATCCGCTACAATACGTCCATTATTTATCCTATTTATTTAGATTGTCTTCTAACTGACATCACTATTGAAGCCGAACACTATGAGCGTAGATCCAAAAAAGTTAAGTAAAGAAGTTGCCAAACGCCGTACCTTTGCCATCATCTCGCATCCCGATGCGGGTAAAACCACCATGACCGAAAAGCTATTGCTATGGGGACAGGCCATTCAGGTTGTGGGTGAAGTCAAAGGCCGCAAGACGGATCGTCATGCGACCTCAGATTGGATGAGTATGGAGCAAGAGCGTGGTATCTCAATCACCACATCCGTCATGCAGTTCCCTTATCAAGATCATATCGTCAACTTACTAGATACCCCAGGTCACGCCGACTTTAGTGAAGATACTTATCGTACCTTGACCGCCGTAGACAGCGCGCTGATGATGGTCGATGGGGCAAAAGGTGTTGAGGAACGTACCATCAAATTGATGGAAGTCTGCCGTATGCGCGACACGCCCATTATCTCATTTGTGAACAAGCTCGATCGTCAGATTCGTGAGCCGCTTGAGCTACTGAGTGAGATTGAAGCGGTACTAAAAATTAAATGTATTCCAGTGACTTGGCCTATCGGTATGGGACAAGATTTTGTGGGTGTGTATCATTTAACCGAAAATAAGACGTACTTTTATCAAAAAGGTAACGGCGGTAAGATGACCGTCGCTGAGACCCGTGAAGGTTATGATTATCCTGACGTCCGTGAGCGTTTGGGTAGCCTGATGTTTGATGCCTTTGAAGAATCGCTTGAGCTGGTACAGATGGCATTAGAAGAGTTCAGTGTTGAGGCGTTTTTGGCGGGCGAGATGACACCTGTCTTGTTTGGCACAGCACTGGGTAACTTTGGGGTCAATATGGTGCTTGATACGCTAGTCAAGTACGCACCGCCGCCCAAAGCCCATCCTACCAACGAGCGTGAAGTAAGTGCTACAGAGACAGATTTTAGTGGTTTTGTCTTTAAGATTCAGGCCAACATGGACCCGCGTCACCGCGACCGTATCGCTTTCTTACGTGTTTGCTCAGGTAAGTACGAAAAAGGTATGAAACTCAAGCACGTGCGCTTAGGCAAAGACGTGCGCATTGCCGACGCCTTGACTTTCCTTGCAGGTGACCGCGAAGCACTAGAAGAAGCATATCCGGGTGATATTATTGGCCTACATAATCATGGCACCATCTCTATCGGTGACAGCTTCACCGAAGGCGAAGAGCTAAACTTTACTGGTATTCCGCATTTTGCGCCTGAACTGTTTCGCCGTGTGGTACTCAAAGACCCACTCAAATCAAAAGCATTGCAAAAAGGTTTACAGCAGTTAAGCGAAGAAGGTGCCACGCAGGTATTTATGCCGCAGATTAATAATGACTTAGTCTTAGGTGCGGTTGGGGTGCTACAGTTTGAGGTGGTTGCGCATCGTCTCAAAGAAGAGTACAAAGTGCAATGTGTGTTCGAACCAGTATCGATTGCAACTGTACGCTGGATTCATTGTGATGACGAAGTTGCGCTGGCGAAATTTAAGAAAAAAGCCCATGACCAATTATCAATAGATGGTGGCGGTTATCTCACCTACCTTGCGCCATCACGTGTTAATTTACAATTGATGCAAGATCGCTATCCAGAAGTGACGTTTAGCAGTACTCGTGAGCATTAAAATCAGTGATTTGATCGCATGATTTATCTATTAAGACACGCTAGCCGTGTCTTTTTTGTTGTCTACGATTTGTAGAGAGATACGATAACGGGCGTGTAAATAAATAGCAACGTTCCAAAAACTCCAACAGTGTTCCTACAATACATCGCAATTGTTACGCTAAAATATTCAGTAACAACTTAGATTCCTAAATGAGGATATATGGACACTACGAATCAATTGAATACTCATTCATCCGTATTACCTACATGCTTATCGATGAAACTAAGCACTGTATGTATGACGAAAACGTTAGCCGCTGGCTTGATTGTGGGCGCCATGAGTGTGTCTGCAAATGCGACAAATGTCATCAGCAGTACCACGTATCTTGAGTATCAACTGCCTGAAAAAATACAAGAGATGTGTACTGAGCGTGAGAACTGCCCAAAAATTGAAGTCAAGTATCTCAAAACCAATCATCCTTGGATCAACGATATCACTAATGCTCGCATCAATAACTTGGTGGTAAATAGTAAGCCGACCGAATCAGCGCCTATCAAAACAAAAAGTAGTCCAACAGAAGTACAAGCGGCTATCAATGATTTTGCAAACTCACAATTTTTAGATATGCCAGAAGACAGACAATGGGCGTATGAGCTGATAGTAACGCCCAACTATTTGGGTCATGTGGGTGATGCTGAGCTGTTTGAAATAGAATCGTACTCGTATACTGGCGGCGCTCATGGCATGTCTTATAGCGAATACTTAATATTTGATCCCAGCACCAAAAAACAAATCAAGCTGGATGATATGCTGGTCACCGGAAAAAAATCCCGCTTCAAAACCCTTGCTTATAATGCTTATAAAACGTGGGTAAAAACGTTTGATAATGATGTGAGCAGTTATGAGAAAAACTGGCCATTTACATTAAGTGATAATGTGACTTTGACGGATAAAGGTATCGATATCCTGTATCAACCTTATGCCATTGGCCCTTACGCCTCTGGTATGCCTACACTAAGTATTCCGTATAGCCAGCTTAATGGTGTGATAAAACCTCGCTTTATTCCTAAATAGCGTGCACAGTCAATTTATAGAAGATGACTGATATTGAAATAATTGTAAAATCTTTAGAAAATTGGTAGTAATTATTCAGAATATTTTGGAATTCAACAGAAAAACAAGGAGTGATGACATGACGAACCCTATACATGATGAGCTTGATACAAGCAAAACAAACACGTGGGCGCTAAATGCTTTAACAGAAGCGCTTGGGGATTTGACGGTGACAGTGAGTGAAAGCTTATCTGTTGGTCGTGGTAGCGACAATGATGTCGTGCTCGGTAGTAAGCAAGTATCGCGCAATCATGCCGTGCTAAGCGTTTTGGATGGTCAGTTATATGTGAAAGATTTAGACTCATCAAACGGTACGTTTATCAATAATGAGCGTATTGAAGGGAATATGTCGAGCCTTTTACAAGCAAATGACACAATCGGTTTTGCCAGTTTTAATTTTAAGGTAAATACCTCTGTTGCTGATGCAGAAATGAACTCACAAACTGAGTCATTAACGCCAGTGATGGCAGATGACGCAGCGACTATTACTGATACTAAAGAACCAGTAGTAGCTGCTGAGCCAATTGTCGAAGAACCTATCGTTCAAGAACCAGTTGTTGAAGAGCCAGTTGTTGAAGAGCCAGTAGTTGAAGAGCCAGTAGTTGAGGCGCCAATCATTGACGAACCAATTACTGAAAACCCAGTAGTTCAAGAGTCAATTGCCGAAGAACCTGTTGTTAAAGAGCCAGTCATTGAAGCGCCAGTCGCTCAGGAGCCCGTCGTGAAAAAAACACATATCGAAGAGATGTTGCCTGTTAAAGATGAGGTGGTGCCAACACTGAGCAATAGTGATGCAACCATATCAGATGCGTCATCGACAGCCGCGACACACGAGTCTGCCAACACTTTAGAAACGTCGCCAACCCCAACGACTGAGCATGAACCGTTAGTGGAGGCCGAGCAGCCAGCTGTACATAAAGAACAAGCTATCCATGAAGAGCCGATCGTACAGCCTGAGCATGATAAGACGACTAAAACGGAGCTACAAGAAGAGGCGGATCCTGAAGTGTTACGTGCCAAGCAAGCAGCTACAGCGCAGTTTTCAGGTACAGCCAATTTGGGTCAAGGACATGATCTTGGTACCACGGGTAATAACGCAATGGATCAAGCAGTCGATAATCCCGCGACCACAGAACAAGTGGAGAAAAAACCAAGCGGCGGCTGGTTTATATGGGTATTTATCGCCTTGATTATCATTGGGGTGGCCCTATGGCTGTTTAACATGGGTGGCGCTGGTGCCTAGGGATAGCCCTTTGCTTGTACGTTATACGATTCTTAGTAAGAGTAAGGGAAGTTAAAACATACAAGCAATCACTCAATCGGTAACTGATCAGTCGGTTTAAACAGCGATAATGCCAGTGGGCTTCGTTATACTTGCGCAGCCGCAGATTAGATAAGAATCAGCGACACAGCTATTTATGGCATAGGTATTAATAATCCAGTCGTAACAAAGCCATTATTATCAGTTACTGTGAGTTTTTATAACGATCCATTTTTTATAGCGTCAGCATTCAGTAGAGTGCTGACGCTATATTTTGTTTGTCATTTTACTATTATGTTTATTGTTCTTATCTTTTGCCAATATGTTGTTAAGAGAGCGTTACTATGATGACCTTTAAAGAATATCAAGCGTTTAAAGACCGTGGCTTTAGCCATGCACCACTGGTAAAAAAACGTTTGATGGATGCACAAACGCCAGTGTCTGTGTTTTCTAAAGTGCGCGACTTGAATGGTTCTGCATATTTATTTGAATCTGTCGTCGGTGGTGAGCGCTGGGCACGATACTCAATGATTGGTCTAGGTAGTGAGCTGATTTTGCAATACGCAGATGGCAATATGACCATCAAAAAAAATGACCATATCGATGTAGAGTCGGTAGATGATCCTTTCGATTATATCCGAAAGCTCATGGCAGAGTATAAAATGCCAACCGCAGACGACATCCCGACCTTACCGAGTTTTAGTGGGGGTTTGGTTGGTTACTTTGGCTATGACATGGTACGTGTCATCGAGCCATCCGTGGGTCTGTCTGATGCCCCAAACCCCATGTCGATGCCAGACATGTGGCTGATGCTGTCAATGAGTGTGATTGTTTTTGATACTCTAGAAAACACCTTGTCTATCATTGTCTACGCTGACTGTCATACGGAAGATGGATATGGCACTGCCATTCGTGAGCTCGAAAAAATTGAAGATAAATTGGCAGAAATGCCAAATTTGAGCGCACCAATCATGCCGACACCTGTGTTTACATCGCATACAGGGGAAGAGAAGTATTGTAGCGATGTCAATAAAATAAAGGACTACATCTCAGCAGGTGACGTGATGCAAGTCGTTCCAGCGCAGCGTCTCACTGCTGATTATCTGGGTGACTCATTGGCAGTATATCGTGCTCTGCGGTTTTTAAACCCCTCTCCTTATCTGTTTTTGGTACATGGTTATACGCTTGACGATCATAAGCGCTTTGACATCATTGGTGCATCACCTGAGGTACTATCGCGTATCGAAAATGGCAAAGTGACTGTCAGACCGTTGGCGGGTACGCGCAAACGGGGTAAAGATGATGCAGAAGATTTGGCACTTGAGCAAGAGCTGCTGACTGACGAGAAAGAAATCGCTGAGCACTTAATGCTCATTGATTTGGGTCGTAATGACATTGGCCGTGTCTGCGAGTATGGCAGCGTCAAAGTGACTGAGAAAATGTTTATTGAGCGTTATTCACAAGTGATGCACATTGCATCCAATGTCGAGGGCACCATATCGCCGGATAAAGACGCACTGGACGTATTCTGTGCCACTTTTCCTGCAGGGACGCTATCGGGCGCACCCAAAATTCGCGCCATGCAAATTATCGATGAGCTAGAGCCAGTGCGTCGAACAGTGTTTGGCGGGTCAGTAGGGTATCTTGGTTGGCATGGCAACATGGACACGGCTATAGCGATTCGTACCGCAGTAATGCGCCGTGGTGAGATTCATATTCAAGCAGGCGCGGGGGTCGTCGCTGATTCAGTGCCAGAAGCAGAGTGGGAGGAAACCAATAAAAAAGCGTTGGCCTTGATAAAAGCCGTAGAAATGGCCTGTAATGGTTTACGTATTCGTTAACGATGCCATATAAAAAACGGTGTAAAGCCATCAGTAGAATAAAGATGCGAATTTTTATTTTTGAAAAAATTATTATAATCAATAACTTGAAAATTATTATGAAAATAATGATAAAAAATATGAAAAAGTTCTTGCGTCTTTCAAAATATTTGATAGAATAGCCACCACTTTAAGAGAACAAGCCGACTTAGCTCAGTTGGTAGAGCAACTGACTTGTAATCAGTAGGTCGCCAGTTCGATCCCGGCAGTCGGCACCATCTCTCTTAAAGTAGCTTTTTATGAATTTGCCTTAATTGAAGTCATCTTTGTTCAAAGCAACCTAAGGTGGGGTTGGGGAGCGGTCAAACCCAACAGACTGTAAATCTGTCGCGAAAGCTTCGAAGGTTCGAATCCTTCCCCCACCACCATATTTTAAAGTTTGTCATAGCGCCAAGCATGCTCTATATACTAGAGACTCTTGATTAGAGTCTATTTGAACAAGAGCAATTGCGGGTGTGGTATAATGGTAACACCTTAGCCTTCCAAGCTAATGACGCGGGTTCGATTCCCGCCACCCGCTCCATATATACACCATCGCAAAAGTTATAAATAATTCATCACGACAGCCAGTTCTTTAGTACTGTGTCGTGATATTTTTTTTAGTGCAACTTGTTGGTTGACTAAAATTTGCTCATATAGCTCAGCGGTAGAGCACTCCCTTGGTAAGGGAGAGGTCTCGAGTTCAATTCTCGATATGAGCTCCATTTATTGTTTACATCTTTTGTGCTCGCCATGCTATTGATATAGCCTTGCATCGACGTTGAAATTATAAAATATTGAAATATATAAAGTTAGTGCGATAGGTAATGATTCAAAGGTGACACTGAGGTGTTGCCTTTTAGTGCTGTCAGCATATTAACAACTTATTGATCTGAATGATTTGATATCGATAAGGTGGGAACAAATAAACAAGCATGCAGACGTTTATACATTATTTTTTGCATTTTAGTTTTCCGCTTTTTATCGCAGTTATATTCTTTAAAAAAGAGTGGAAAAAGGCATACTTGATTTTGCTCGCGACAATGTTAGTGGATATAGACCACTTAGTGGCGAACCCAATTTTTCAAGCCAATAGATGCAGCATTAATTTTCATCCGTTACATACTTATTATGCGATGCTTGTCTATGTTGTTTTGCTCTTTTTCCGTAAGCCTTTCAACATTATTGGAATTGGATTGCTTTTCCATATGTTGACGGATTTTACAGATTGTTTGATGATGTCAGCCAGCTAATATAGCTGTTCTGCATATCAAGATAGAATAACGATGATTGGTGTTACAAACAATTTAGATCTTTGTCTATAATACAGCAAAATTGTTTTCGATTATGAGATGTATGACTATTCAAGAGAAGTCAGCGTATAATAACCGATACAAAAGATTGGTTCGAAGCATTGTTTTAGCAGTGGTTCGTGCGGTTGATAGCTAGGTTTATGATGATTTGATTCTATTATGAGCCACTAAACAGCTTTTTATTGAACATTCACTAAAAAAAGAGGAATTACCCATGGCAAAGGCCAAGTTTGAACGTAACAAGCCACACGTCAACGTCGGTACCATCGGACACGTTGACCATGGTAAAACAACCCTAACTGCTGCTATCGCAACAGTAGCTGCAAAAACCTCTGGTGGCGAAGCCAAAGACTACGCGTCTATTGACTCTGCACCTGAAGAAAAAGCACGTGGTATCACTATCAACACCTCACACGTAGAGTATGACACTGAAGCACGTCACTATGCTCACGTTGATTGCCCAGGTCACGCCGATTATGTTAAAAACATGATCACCGGTGCAGCCCAGATGGACGGCGCAATCTTAGTAGTATCAGCAACTGACGGCCCAATGCCACAAACACGTGAGCACATCTTGCTATCACGTCAGGTTGGCGTACCATACATCATCGTATTCATGAACAAATGTGACATGGTAGATGACGAAGAACTACTAGAACTAGTAGAAATGGAAGTTCGTGAATTATTGAACGACTATGACTTCCCAGGTGAT
>NZ_VXCU01000013.1:0-28925 GCF_052850615.1 Psychrobacter sp. 1176_08 | reverse complement strand
ATTTGAGTATTTGAGTATTTGAGTATTTGAGTATTTGAGTATTTGAGTATTTGAGTATCATTCCGTTTCTTTAGCTACAACAACTATCAGTTAACGCGAGCACTTAGCCGTAATTTGTATTTCAGAATAGCTATGCCCAAATTTTAGGAGACTAGCGATAATCTTACGCTTCCCGGTATCTTTCCTACGTCCTGAGTATTTACCCTCTGTCTTAACACGAGCAATACCTTGCATCTGACGGTTACGCCGATCTTTATAGTTCTTTCTAGCAATATCAACGAAAATATCAAGCACCATTGAGGTGATGGCTTGCAATACGCTAGTCATAAACTCAGTATTGTTTGCAGGCTACAAGGCCATATATGAAGTCGGCAGCTCTTTTGATACTGCCGCTAGCTTTTTCTCAGACAGGATTTTTTAAGATGTCCCAGTCATACTGATTTAAAAGTGCTAAGCGGTCTACCATTAGTCTATACCCAAAACATAAAACCTCTAAACGATAATCTATCTATCATTTGACTTATCTTAGCAATTAAACGATAGTAATATCCTGGTATTATCAATGAACATTAATTATCAAGTCTAAGTAATAGAGGGGCGTTATGACCGTTCGTATTTATGTGAGAGCCAGCACTAAGGATCAAGACGCTACTAGAGCATTAGTAGATTTGGTTGCCTTCAGTAGCCGCTATGGTGATAGCTATGTTGATTACGTTGAGCACTTCAGTGGTACAAAGCTCGATAGACCAGTATTAGCTAAGTTGCTAAAGGACGCCGAGCAAGGCGATATTTTATTGGTTGAAAGCGTAGATAGATTAAGCAGACTATCTCAAGTTGATTTTTCGATTCTAAAGCAGCGTATCAAAGATAAGGGCTTACGATTGGTGGTGGCTGATCTACCAACCACACATACGATGAGTGACGGTATGACAGGTGAGATCCTAAAAGTGATTAACGATATGCTGATCGATTTATTAGCGACCATGGCAAAGCTTGATAATGACAAGCGTAGAGAGCGCATTAAACAAGGATTGGCCAACAGTGGCTATAAACCCACTGGTAAGAAAGCCAATACCGCAAAACACAATCGTATTAAAGAATTGGCCAGTCAAAACAATATGACAAAAGAAGAGATCGCTAAGGCGGTTGGTGTTGGCGTAGCTACTGTTTATCGTGTCTTAAAGCAGGTTAATAGTTGAGGTATTTTAAATATCGACCTATATTTTCTGTTTGTATTTTCAGACGCTAATGTTTGTAGGCAATTGATTCAACATGCTCTTTTGTCTTAATCTAAAGGTATCGCAATGTCATACGAAAATCGTTTTAATGCAATAATGCTTCATTATAATCATTATATTGCATTCATAATTGTTTTTGCGCAAAATGGCTTATCTATAATCGCTTGAGCCACTCATGATGAATACCCCTACCTCAGATCCTATTGGCGCAGCATGGCTTGTCCGCTATGCCAGTATTGAGCTGGTTTCCCCTTTATATGTCAGCAGCAGTATCGGTGGACGCAGACAAACCTATAAAGACGGTGACGTCATCCACAACGCTTATCAAGAAAACGCGCGTCCATTGGACACAATCATTGCGCATTTACAGTTTCACATGCGTCATGAAGTACTGAATTTAGAGTTACTGGTTCGTCTATTTGAGCAGATAGGGGCAAATGACGTGCAAGCATGGGTAAACGCTGAGCCGACAGGCAGCTATGCCCGTAGAATGGCTTTCTTATATGAATGGCTCATGGATAAGCGTTTAGAGGTACCAAGTAATATAGGTGGTAACTATGTGGATGCTTTAGATGCTAAGAAATTGGTTACTTCAAGTCCTTCGCAGGTCATCAAGAACGCTCGCTGGCGTAACAATGACAATATAGCAGGAACCCGTCATTTTTGTCCGATGCTGGTGAAAACAGAGGCCTTTACGCAAGCAGCTGCACTCGATATTGCCACGATGGTTGACAAACTTAACGATGAATTTGGGCAAGACTTACTGATGCGCGCCTCCGTATGGATGACCCTACGAGAGAGTAAAGCCAGCTTTACTATAGAAGGTGAGGGAAAAGAGTTAAAACGCATTGAACGTTTTGCCGATGTGATGGCACGGCGTACCGGCACCGGTGACATTCCGCTTGATCCTGAATCACTAGCAGAGCTGCAACAAGAGATACTCGGTAGCAAAACGGTTATCCAGCAGTATGGTGTCCGTCAATCGCCAGTTTTTGTGTCGCATACTCAGGTGAATGGCTTTAAAGAAATTGTGCACTATATCGCGCCACCTGCTGATGACATTGCTAACAAGCTAGCAGGGTTACAGGTATTTATGGAAAAGACTGAGGGACAATCAGCACTGATGCGTAGTGCGGTTGCCTCCTTTGCTTTTGTATATATTCATCCGCTGGCGGATGGCAATGGCCGTGTACATCGCTTCTTAATTAATGACGTCCTCAGGCGAGACCAAGTCATTCATGAGCCGATTATCCTACCTATATCACAAGCCATTGCTGAGCATCCCTCAGACCGTCATGCCTATGACAAAATTTTAGACCGTGTCTCTGTGCCGCTTATGAAGCAAATCCGTGATCATTACAACTTTGATAAAAAGGCAGTTACTTACCCTGATGGTATTCGCTCAAACTTAAATTTTGGAAATACTCACCTGATTCAACCTGCATGGCGCTTTATGGAACTAACGCCTCACGTTCAGTATTTATCAGGACTGATTGCTCATGTTATTGAAAAAGAGATGCATAACGAGTCACAGTACCTAAGAAAGCATGACCATGCACGACTGGCGATAAAAGAGATTGTTGAGATGCCCAACAGCTATGCCGATAGAATCATTCGCAGTATGCTGCAAAATAAGGGTGCTAAAAGTAATAAGCTATTGAAGGATTATCCATTTTTAACAAATGATGAGGTTTGGGACGATATTTTCTCTGTCGTTGTAGAGACCTTTAAAGATGAGACAGATGAATTGAGTAGGTAGAACAGACCCTGCTATATGCAGGGATGTCTACCTTGACGATTAAGCTGGTATAAATGTCATCGTTGCGATGATGATTCGACTACAAAAGATTCGGCTGAGATACCGTAGCATAAAACGTAATCAATATTTTCTTACTTAAACAGAATATGTTAAAGGAGCTTTGATAACAGCCCACTTTTATTTGACAAGGATTATTACAGATCCTCAAAATAATTTTGAGTATTTGAGTATTTGAGTATTTGAGTATTTGAGTATTTGAGTAGCTATAACAGCTATCAGCTGACGCGAGCACTTAGCTGTAGCTTGTATTTCAGAATAACTATGTCCAGATTTCAGAAAGCTAGCGATAATCTTACGCTTCTCGGTATCTTTCCTACGTCATGAATATTTGCTTTCTACCTTAGCACGAGCAATACCTTGCATTTGACGGTTACGTCGATCTTCATAGTTCTTTCTAGCAATAGCAGCGAGCATATCAAGCATCATCGAATTGATGGCCTGTAATACGCTGCTCATAAATTCAGTGCTGCTATCAGATTGAGGAGTTATATAAGAGGTCGGTAGCTCTTTTGATACTACCGCCAGCTTCTTTTCTAATAGCATTCTTTTGAGAGTATCCCAATCAGCTTGGTTCAAACGTGCTAAGCGGTCAATCTGCTCAACCAAAATTATATTGCCTTCATGGGCGTCATCAATCAGTTACATTAACTGTGGACGTATTAAAGTTGCGCCTGACTCGTTTTCAACATAGAAGGCGGCAATTTTGTGACCATGATCAGTAGCAAACTGTATAAGCTCATTTTTGGCACGCTTGGCATCTTATTCTTTGATAAACGCTCGTAGATACGCTCTTATAAACATAAATACGTACAATAGTCTGTTATAAGCATCTCCATTACAGCAGTCTATTTTAAGTCGTCTATTAATCGGTTTTTGATGCCTTTTAGATGGTCCCCTTGGAGTATGCTTAAATAGAACCAGTGAAAACTGACTTTTTCTACCAACGTCGTTTGTCATAACCTCTGTTATGGCGACTGGGCAAGCCCAGGTTCTGCCACTCTGATTGGTGCTGGCCGCAGTGCTAGAGAGAATGTACCAGCCATAGTGGAGTTTTTAGTACGTGATGGTTAAAACAACCGTATTCTATGTATTGCGAGATGCAAACATAATAATAGCCATGCCTAGAAGTGCCACTGCTGTACCTAATATGTCCCATGTCGTTGGTCGAATACCATCAACAGCCCATAACCAAAGAATTGCCATTGTTACATACACACCACCGTAGGCGGCATAAACTCTGCCAACGGCGGTTGGATGTAAAGTCAGTAGCCATACAAAAGCAACCAAACTAAGCGCACTAGGGACAAGCAGCCATATTGACTTACCCTCTCTCAGCCATAAGTATGGCAAATAGCAACCTATAATCTCTGCTAGAGCAGTAACGGCAAAAAGCCCTACTGTTTTTAATTCAAACAAAAAACCTACCACTTTAATTATTCATAATTTAGCACTATAGTTTATCATCTCACTGTAAAAAATATCCTCAAAAAATATACTGCTATATAAAATATAAGCTATTTTTATCAATAACCTATACCCTAGAATAATAGGAAATCCATTGCAATGACAAAACCTGTTTGGTCTTTAAACAAGATGGGTTTGTCAACAGGATGTAAGATAAATTGGAAAAGTGAGTAGAGTGTTAGATTATTCATACTGGGTCTAAATTAAAATTTTATGGTGATTAATTTATGCTCAATGTTATTTAATGGTGGCTTGTGATTTAATTAAGAAAAGTAACCTTGAGTAATAAAATACGTTTGTAGCAGGGCTTGTTCTAAGCTCCTTTACTTCCACTTGTCTATAAATTATTTTTTAGTAAACGATCGGATATAAACGTGCCAAACGGTAAGAGTGAGCCGAGTACGCCCGCAGGTATTGCTCAAAGAAGCATTTTCATTTTGAGAGCTGAGCCTATAAGTATATAGCTTTGTACAGAGCTTTGAATTACTGGTTTTTGTCATCTACCACTTAGCACGTCACGTCTTCGTCTAGCCACTTCAAAATCATTCTGCGTTCACTCGCATACAATTATGCATTGGGTTTTAGTACATAGAATGAGAGAGTGTTTGTATTAATCATACATCACATTCCAGTTCGCATTTTTATAAACACACTTGAGTATAAATAGTATCTTTCCGTATAAAGCAGCTATGACGCTAGTTCTTTTTATTTGTACTGATCAACATTTACATGTTTATTCATTACGCTTACTTTCCAAAAACATCATATCAATTATAATCAACGCTACACCGACACAGACACCTATATCCGCAACATTAAAAATAGGATAATTCCAGACATCAGCATAGTGCACATGAATAAAGTCGACCACTTTACCGAGTCTTAAACGATCGGTTAGGTTACCAATTGCGCCGCCAAGCACTAATGCTAAACCCATAGATAATAGCTTGGCTTTGCGTGGTGCTTTGATTAAATAAACCGTCAAAAAAATAGCCATTATCAATGCTATACCTGAGAAAAACCACTTCTGCCAACCACCAGCATCGGCTAAAAAGCTAAATGCTGCTCCATAGTTATAAGCAAGTGTCCAGTTGAGGAATGGTTCAATAACCGGTACAGGATTATTAAAAGTTAACTTGGTTTCGGCCAACCACTTAGTCCATTGATCAAGTATTAATACCATTATCGCCAACAAATACCAGATAAAAGCGCGACTGCCATTGGCAACCATTTTTGGCATTTTATCCAACTTACCTTTAGGTGTTATCGAGTTGCCTGAAGTTACGTACATAGCTTTAGGCGTGTGATTCATAGTTTTAGAGTCAATTGATTGATGTGTACTACTCACAGCTATAGGTACTTTATTATCAGCAATATTAGTACTAGCCGATTCAACGCTATTCAATTTAGTACTATCTAATCTGTCGGTAGATTCAGTCATAGTTGTTTTCTTTATCTGTGTTTATACAATGAACAATGTTAAACGTATATGTTTTTAGTATACGACTATTAATAGCGTCACTTTTAAAAACTGCTCCACTTACCGCTATGGTATTATGAAACTTACGGTAATAATTTTTTATTAGGGAATCTGTTGATTGATTTCAACATTAACCTGAGTCTGTTCAGCGCTAATCACTATAGGATTACCCGATAAGTCGCCTGACTCTGCTATGGCATTACCGCTATGACTAATACGAGCAACGACTGCTAACTGAGTTTTGTCACTACGAGCTGAATTTAACGTGCGATCTGGCATCATCGCATCAAGATTGCTTAAACGGATACTGGCCTCACCTTGCTTAATAACACTAATGGGTAAACGTTTGGCGGCAAACGGTGGACCTCCTTTAACGTCACGTATCGCAACAAACAACACATCATCAGCTTTCACTAACGGTAATAAATTAGCGTTAATGTTCACTGTCACGTCAATACCTTCTAGCGCTTGCTTTTCTTGCGTGCTAACGTAGTTGCTTAACTCATCTAAGCTTGCTAAAGCTTTAGTATGATCACCTGGTTTGGCCACAATGCTGCCTTGTAAGCGTTTAATCCAACCTTGCGCTTGGGCAAAGTTACTACTACGAGTCTCACCCATTGCCATGAGCATTTGAGCCCGTTCATGCTGCGGATTCTTAGCTAATATAGCTTGTAATACACGGCGAATATTGGCGTCTAACTGACCTTCATTAACAAAAAAGCTAGTCTGAGCATAAGTGGTGGCGATTTCTTCATTTTCAGGAGCTAAACGATAGGCACGAGATAAGGCTTCCAGCGCAGAATCAGTTGCCTCCATAGATAAGAAAAGCTCGGATAGGCGCATCCAGCGATTAGGATCATCAGCATTACGATGAACATTGGTTTGCATGGCGCTAATCAGTTGACGACCATCTTCAAACGCCCATGATGGCGGCTTGTCAATTTTAGCTGTCAATAGGTCGTCAGCCACTTGTCCTACTTTGTCCTCAGCTGTCCACAAATCAAACACGGGCGTACGATTACCTATTAGTAAATACGCCATTGCAGCCAATATTGGGATCCAAGCTGCGACAATTAAACTGCTTTTGACATCAGGGGTGACCATAGGTGTTATCTGACGCTGCGCATCTAATAGCTGACGCTCCAGTTCCAGCTTTTGATTTTGATAATGGCTATTATTAATAGTACCGCTGTCTTTATCTGTTTGTAGCTCAGCTAAACGTTCGCGAAATACTGCAACATTAATATCTAGCAGTTGATTGTCTATTGGTTTGGACTGCAAACGCGGTGCTCGTAGCCATGGCATAATAGCAATCAGCGAAAATATAAGAGCAATCAGCAAGCTTAGAGTTACAAATAAGCCAAAAGTAGAAAATAGAGTCATTTTTTGTCCTCTAGGCTAGTAATGTCGTGGTCGACACTCTCAGCTTGCGATAATAGACGATCAAGCTCAGCCTTTTCCGTAGAGGTCAAGGCAGCAGTACTGTTCACTGTAACGCCGTTTTGGCCACGGGCGACAACTTGGCGGCGTTTACTTTGCCAAAACCAACCAACAATTAAGACGAGCAATAATAGTGGTGGAAAAAACCATAGGATCCATGTCGATGGTCGCATAGGCGGCTTGTAGCTAATAAAGTCACCGTAGCGCTCTTGCATATAGGCGCGTATTTCAGCATCACTACGTCTATCTTTAATTAAATCATAGACTTTTTGCTTTAGATCCTGTGCAATCGGTGCATCAGAGGCTGCAAGGTTTTGATTTTGGCATTTTGGGCAGCGAAACTCTTCTATTAATCCACGATACTGAGCTTCTTGCTGTGGTGAATCAAAATCGTATACGTCAATAGCTGCGTTTGCCGTCATGTTAAGCAGACACGCTAGTATTAAGCTTGCTAGTTTTAAAATTATATTGAGTTTTATTTGAGGAGCTCTTATTCGAGTAACGTTCATTTGCACATCTCCTCAACCTGAATGAGATCAGGGCTATCGTTGTTCTTATTAGCCTCATTAAGTACGGTCAGGCACGGCTTAACACGCTGTTGCCAATTGGCTTCATTAATCTCACCAACAATATGCTGACGAATGATGCCATCTCCATCCACAACAAAGGTTTCGGGCGCACCAGTTATGCCTAAGTCTAGAGCAAACTGACCCAATGAATCCTGAATAGACATAGAAAATGGATCACCGCCTCGGTTTAAGTAACTGAGCGCATTACCAATCTCATCCTTATAATTCACACCAACGATATCAACGCCGCGCTCTTCTAGTTGCATTAAAAACGGATGCTCAATAACGCAAGTTGGACACCATGAGCCCCAAACATTAAGTAAAAACGGCTTATCCGGCAAATTATCATTGGTGATAGTACGGGTAGTATCTGCTAATAACGGCAGCTCAAAGGTAGGAACCGGACGCTCAAGAGCGGTATTGGTCACAATGTCTGTTGGTTTACCTAAGCGCATGTACAATATAACTACCAAACCAAAAAAGAGGATAAGCGGAACTAAGAACCATAGCTTCGTCTGCTTTTTTTTCATTGTCTCTGGGTTACGCTGCTTACTGTTTTGGCTATTTTTTTGCTCAGGAGTATTATTCGACATAGTCATTTATTTCTCCTTTAGTGTCGACATCGTCGATGCTGAGATTGCCTGTTCAATAGCTACCTCATTGACTCCATCAGTAGCCAGATCACCAGTAACTAGCAATGGAGCTTTAACTTTTTTGATGCGGTATCGTTTATCAAGCATGCTAATTAATCCACCTAGAGCCATGATAATTGCCCCTAACCAAATCCAGCGAATTAATGGTTTTACATAAATCCTTAATGCCCATTGGTTACTACCATCGGCAATAGGTTCGCCCAGTGCGACATAAACATCGCGCATTAGGCTAGCATCAATGGCCGCCTCAGTGGTCGGCATAGTGCTAATGATATAAGTACGCTTTTCTGGATTCAGTTTCGCCACTTCACGACCGTTTTTGGATACCACGACTTGCGCCTGCGTTGCATCAAAGTTACTACCCTTTATTTCAAAAAATTCAGTTACTTCAAAATCGTAACCTTGAACATTGACTGTATCGCCAATACCCATTGCTACGTCACGCTCAGTACTCAAGCTACTAGTAAAGGCTATGCCAATGACAGCAACCAATACGCCAATATGAGCAGTCTGTTGACCCCAATAGCTCAGACGCAACTGCCGCAAACCGTTAAAAAGATTAGGCGCATTCTTAGTTTTATCTTTAAAATCAACTGCCATCCATAGCAGTGCCCAAAAGCTAACGGCTAAAGTCACACCAATATTAAGCATAGACGATGGATTAACAAAGTAAGTAATAATGGCGGCTAATACTAAGCTACTAACGGCGATGACCATGCCTATACCCAGTAGTGGACGGGTGTCTTTTTTCCAGCGAATATTTGAGCCCATACCCATAGCTATTAATAACAGCCACGTTAAAGGTACAAATAATGCATTAAAATAAGGAGGGCCAACGGACACTTGTCCTAAACCAAAGGCATCAGCGATAATAGGGTAAAGGGTGCCGAGCAGAACCACTAAGGTTGCAATCAAAATGATGGCGTTGTTGATCACTAAAAAGGACTCACGTGAAATCAGCTGATATTGACTTTCAACGGTTAAACGCCAACCTCGAACGGCAAACATTAATAGACCACTACCGATGATAATGCCAAGAATAGCTAAGATAACCAAACCACGCGTCGGATCAGCGGCAAACGAATGCACTGAGGTAAGGACTCCAGAGCGTACCAGGAACGTGCCAAGCAAGCTTAAGGCAAAGGCGAAAATAGCCAGCATGATGGTCCATGCTTTAAACACCCCGCGCTTTTCAGTGACTGCTAATGAATGCAGCAATGCTAAGCCGACAAGCCAAGGCATAAACGAGGCATTCTCTACCGGATCCCAAAACCACCAACCGCCCCAGCCAAGCTCGTAGTAGGCCCACCACGAGCCCAGTGCAATACCAATGGTCAAAAACCCCCAAGCCGCGAGCGCCCATGGACGTGACCAGCGTGTCCAAGCAGCATCTAAACGCCCTTCCCACAATGCCGCCATACAAAATGCAAAAGGTATTACCATACCCACATAGCCCATATATAACATGGGCGGATGAATAATCAGACCGAAATCTTGTAGGACAGGATTTAAATCAGCGCCATCGACCGCTAGATTGGGTAAAGTACGCTCAAACGGTGACGAGGTAAATATCAGCATCGTTAGCATCATTAACTGTACACCGGCCAAAATAACTAATACCCGCGCACGCATTGATAACGGCAAGCCGCGACTAAAGTATGATACCAGTGCACACCATGTGGCCATGATGGTCATCCATAGCAGCAAAGAGCCCTCGTGTCCGCCCCATGTCGCCGATAATTTATAGTACCAAGGCAACAGCGTATTGGAATGCTGCGCGACGTAACTGAGGCTAAAATCATTATAATAAAAACCTGCTATCAAAGCGCCAAATGACGTTATCATGGCGGCAAACTGTGCCCAAGCTAAGCTAGGGGCTAGTCGTTGCCAAGCAACTTGGTTATGAATAACACCAATAGTTGGCAGAATTACCTGCAATAACGCCAATACAAAAGCGGTAAGCAAGGCAAAATAGCCCAATTCTGTAATCAACATACGGTCTAACCTTATTTACTCTAATGCGGTTGCAGTTTACTGTGGCGGTGGAATTTTTATTATTAGAACCCACCCCTGAAATCTGCTGCTATCTCTAGTTTTTAATTGATTTCGAAGGGTTTTATTTAACTACTTTAGGCGGATTTACCAGTGGAGGCGCGCCTTTAAAGCGCAGTAAACGTAACGCATTAAGAGTAACGAGCACTGTTGCTCCAGCATCAGCTAGAACCGCAATCCATAGTCCAGTAATGCCGAATACGGTCGTGATCAGAAAGACGCCTTTGAGACCTAAAGCGAAAATGACGTTCTGATGAATGTTGCGCATGGTGGCACGTGAAAGTGCGATGAGATGAGCCATGTCCGTGACACGACTTTTTAATAATGCGATATCGGCCGTCTCAATGGCCACATCGGTACCACCACCCATCGCGATGCCAACATCGGCAGTTGCTAGCGCTGGCGCATCGTTAATACCATCACCAACCATCGCTATTTTGCGGTTGTTCTTCATTTCGTTAAGCAGGCGCAGTTTGTCCTCAGGCAACAGCTCAGCTTCCCATTCCACGTCTAAATTACTGGCAAGTGCTTGAGCGGTTAAGCGGTTGTCGCCTGTTAGCATGACGGAGCGCAAACCCATCGCTTTGAGCTGAGCCACACCTTCATGAGCGTCGTCTCGTAATTCGTCTCTTAGCGCGATTAATCCAAGCACTTCACGGTTTTGCTCATCGAAAAGAACAGAGACGGTCTTACCCTCATTTTGCAGCGCCTCGATTTGCGCCTGTTGTGTGAATGAAATCAATGCCTCATCGGCTGCGTAAACAGGCGAACCGATAGCTAGCGCGCGCTCCGCGACAGTTGCGTGTACCGCTTTACCGGCAGTTGCAGAAGCATTGGAGGCCACAGGTATGACCACTTTAGCAGCTTCAGCATGACTGACAATGGCTTCAGCAAGCGGGTGACTAGAACCAATCTCCACACTGGCAAAAAGCGCCAATATCTCATCTTGACCTTGAGAATTCTGACCTTGAATACTTGAGTCCTCTTGTGTAAAGGCAACAACATCGGTCACGCGTGGTTTGCCTTCAGTTAAAGTGCCTGTCTTGTCAAAAGCGACCGTCTTCACTTGGCCGATAGTTTCTAAAGCACTACCGCCTTTGATCAGCAAGCCACGGCGCGCACCAACAGCAAGACCAGAGGCGATGGCAGCGGGTGTTGATAGTACAAGAGCACAGGGACAGGCAATCAATAATAAGGCTAGACCTCGATATAACCAAGTTGACCAATCTCCGCCCATGGTTAACGGTGGGACGATGATAATTAGGGCGGCAATAGCCATCACAGCCGGTGTATAGTAACGACTGAATTTCTCAATAAAACGGGCAGTGGGTGCTTTGGAGGCTTGGGCTTGCTCTACCAGCTCGATAATGCGCGAAATGGTGTTATCGGCGGCTGTCTTTTCTACGCGCACTTGGAGCACACCATCGATGTTAATTGACCCTGCAAATACATTGTCACCCGTCGTCTTGGCAACAGGAACAGACTCTCCCGTCACGGGCGAATCATCAAGGCTGGACGCACCTTGAACAATGGAACCATCAGCAGATACGCTATCTCCAGGACGCACCAGCACAAGGTCATTCACTTGTAATGAAGTCGCTGGAACGTTACGCTGCCCACCTTGAGCATCAAGTAAAATTGCACTTTTCGGAACCAGCGATGATAAGGCTCTGATGCCAGCGCGAGCGCGATCAGCAGCGATACTCTCAAACAGTTCACCGATTGAGAACAAAAAGACAACCGCTGCGGCCTCTTCAGCTTCACCAATGATAAGTGCGCCAAGCACGGCGACGGACATCAGCGTTTCAATTGAAAAGAATGAACCTGTTTTAGCCAGTGCTAAGGCTTTGCGTGCAAATGGAAAAACGCCTACAATCACAGCGATGGCAAACACCCATATCCCATAAGCGGGGAACAGTAGTGACAGTGCATAAGCGCTGCCCATCAAAATACCGAGACCAACAACCTGTTTGCCTTTTTGAGTTTGCCACCACCGCTTATCCTGCGGAGCCATCTGATTGTCGCTGTCAATATCAATAGCCGATACAGTTTGTTGACCAGTATTGGCAGATATACCGAACCCTAGGCTTTTGATGGTTTTTTCGATATCACTAGCCTGAGTCGGCGCACCAGGGGCTAAATTTAGCTCTAGCGTTTCTGTAGCGAAATTCAGCTGAACATCAGAAACCCCAGGCATACGTTTCAAAGCTGTTTCAATCTTGCCGATGCAACTGGCACAGTCCATACCTTCAATATGATATTTCATAATAATTTACCCTTTGAATAATGATATTATGAACCCTCTAGTGGCTTTAGAGTCAAGGTTATTCATCTACAGTTTCGTAATTTTAATTTCTCTAGCGCCAGTCTTTACAGCCACTTTAATCATTTAAATCATAGAGGTTGTTATGACAATCAAAATTGGTGAGCTCGCTAAACGCACAGGTGCCACAGTGGAAACCATTCGCTATTACGAAAAGGAGCACTTATTACCTGAGCCTTCTCGCAGCGCAGGGAATTATCGTTTATATAATGAAGAGCACATTGAACGTCTACAATTTATCCTACACTGCCGTACGCTTGACATGGCTTTAGACGAAGTAAGAATCTTACTTGAATACTGGGAGGAACCTGATAAAGACTGTGGTGATGTGAACTCATTACTAGATAAGCAAATTTATGCTGTAGAAATACGAATGGAAGAATTGATGCACTTAAAGCAGCACTTGACTGTTTTGCGTCAGAAATGTGCAAGTAGTGCACCAGCAGTATCATGTGGCATCTTAAACGCGCTGGTCGATAATTCCTGTCATGAGTAATGATATCAGTAGTGTTCATTTCTAACTGATCAAATCATGAAAGGTTAAATACACCCTGATGTTAAGCACAAAAAACCCAGCAATGATATTAAGATCACTACTGGGTTGGATGAAATAATAACTATGTTGTGCTGACTTATCAGGTCTTATTTATCATTCATAGCAAGGTAGATATTTCGGTCTGATGCGGATGCGTCATCCACGTATTTTGAATCGCGCCATGTCGTATAAGCATAGACACCACTGTATGGACTAATACTGTTCTGACGGAAATCAGAAATCCAGTCTTTACCATCAAAGATTTGAATATGGCCATGTGGACGCTTTGATGAGCGATCATAGACAATAACATCACCTACTTGGGTTGGCATATCATTGCTGATTTTGCTGAAACCTGCTTTATCAAGCGTGCCACGAGTGGCGTACTGATAGGCTGAAGGATTTGGAGTGAACTCATAACCTGCTGATTGTAGTGCTTTACGTACGTAACGGGCACAGTATCCAGAGCTACCAGATAGAGCCACTCGTGAAGCACGAGCAGCAGCGATAGCGGGGGCTGAATTGCTATCAGGAACTGTATTGACTTGCTGCTGTTGTTTTTCAGCGTATAAGCGGCTGTTCAGCGATGAAAGCTGATTCTCTTTTTGCTTAGCCTGCGCACTTAGGTTGCTAATAGCTTGACTAATTTCATCATTATTAGAAACATAAGCACCACTTTTGGTGCTATAGATGTTTTTTGATGAACCGTAGTTTGATGCCACAGAAGTATTGGTGATGGTATTATTTGTTTGAGAGATTGTGATAGCAGCACCACTCGTTTGTGCTATGCCCATACCCAGTACTGACAAAATCAATAAAGCCTGTTTCATAAATCTAATACCTACGGTTAATTCAAAATCGTCTGTTATCAACAACAGCGCAGTCAATTAAATCTCAACAACTCAAGTATATATACGTCATAGTGACTGATACTTCTGCTGCATATTATTCATATAAAAAATGATTATTGGCGATCACAGCTCATTGAAGTCTTACGAAGCTGTTACAAATCAAGCTGCTGACCAAAACACAAAGCCGACTTTAGCATAGGCTGTTTAGCCTGTCATCACCCTTAAAAACCCCAAAAATACTTTTTTGATGTCGAAAAAATTGCTAATATCCCACATTTTACAATGTAAGTTTGTGTAACATGTACAGAATATAGCTGACTAGATTGACCACAATTTCTACTGTTTTATAAGCAAAAAAACGTCTGAGGGTTAAATCTAAATTATAGATTTAACCCTCAGACGTTTTTTTATTGGATGAAGTAATTACCCTATATAGGGTCTAACTAATTATTAAGATAATATAATAATTTATAATATTAATATAGATGCTAATTCCCTACTGGCTTATGTAATATTACGTAATTGTTTCGATACATCCTGTATATTCTTGTATTAACCCTTAGTTATTTATCTATTTTAAGGGTTAATAACCGATAAATCCGCTTACATTGTCATCAAAAGTTACAAATTCAAAGTTATTTTTAATTTTAAAGTCGCAATAGCTAATGAATTCTTTGATGAAGAATCACTTTATAAGCAATAGAACAGTCTTATACCTACCTCATTTACTTTTAACGCTAACACTATAATCAAAGTATTCTTAACTGCTAACACACTATAATTGCTGCTCTACCGATTCAATATCAGCATAAACTTGGGTCGTCCCGTCTTTATTGAGCTGCATAACCTGATAGGGCATGAATTTATTTTGATACTCCATACCTGGGCTACCAACAGGCATGCCAGGTACGGCAAGACCCATAGCTTGTACTGGCGGATTTTCTAAAAACTGCGCCATATATTTAGCGGGTACATGACCTTCAAAGACGTAACCATCAGTAGTGACTACAGTATGGCAAGAACGCATTTCATTTGGAACGCTGTAGCGCTCTTTAAATACGGCTAAGTCCGCAACATCTTGCGCGGTTGCACTTAGACCATTATCTTCTGCATGACTTATCCATTCTTTACAGCAGCCGCAATTGGCATCTTTATAGACAGTGGCTGAGACGTTTTTTAGTAGGTCTGGTTTATTTACTGATGTCATCATAGAAGTATTTATAACGTTTGGTTCAGCTGTCTTCGGAACAGTCACTACATCTTCAGTTGATGCCGATGTTGTGCTTGCATCAGATACGCCACTACTCGGTTGGCTACAAGCAAATAGTGATGAGGCGGCAAGTAATACTAACGTACTACGCAACCCCTTAGACAGATAACGATTGAATATAAGACTGGATTTTATTTTTAAGGGGGTCATAGTGCTCTCTCATGTACTGTAGATATTGTGAGCTATAGAAGGTCAAGTAACACTTCATATCGTTTGGTAATGTAGCATAATAACCCATCAAACGGAGTACGTAAATTTATCCATTGAGCAGTGCGGACTGGTATCATAAGCAGTTTTCATTTTGAAATGCTGCCTGTAGTATTAACAGGTCTATCCGAGTTTTGGATTTTGACTAAAAATTCAAAACTCATAATTTTGGATAATTTGCGATGCGCCTGTCTACTATTAATCTACAAAAGCGTTTGAGTACTCACTCAAATCAATTACCGCTATGGTTTACGCTAGTAGCAGCATGGCTTGCAGGGGCTATTTTTTTATTTGCGCTAGCGCCTCATGGGTTCTGGCCGCTAGCAATAGTGTCACCAGCGATTTTATATGCGCTGTTGGTACCAAATATGAGTGGTCGTCGCGCTTTTATTATCGGTGAAGCTTACGGTATGGGGCTATGGTGCGTCGGCGGCTTTTGGCTCTATACTGCCATCCATGATTATAGCGATACTCCAACGTGGCTCGCATTGATTATGATTGGATTGATGGGTCTCGGTATGGGACTGTTTCATGGATTTTTAGCACTAGTCTTTAACCGTATGGTAGGCAAACAACCCTTTTCATTTGCTGCTCTTTGGGTGCTACAAGAATGGTTAAAAACTTGGTTATTCACAGGCTTTCCGTGGCTGTTTGTTGGTTATGCATTTACTGAAGAGTATTGGTTATCGTCCTTAGCACCCGTTGCTGGTGTTTTTGCCGTCTCTTTTGTTGCCATACTATTGGCTGCAAGTTTAGTAGAGCTACTGCTTCGGCGCAGTAGTTATGCCGTCGTTTCTGTACTGTTATTAGCCATTAGCACATCATTATGGCTGGTCAATCCGCAATGGACAAAACCTAAGGGCACACCTGATCTGTCAGTGTCATTGATTCAAGGTAATATTTCACAAGATATAAAGTGGCTGACGCAATATCAATTAGAAACGCTAAAGATTTATGCGAAGTTAACACGCACTGAGTGGGGACGTGATGTGGTGGTGTGGCCTGAATCATCTATTCCGATGTTTCAGGATGAGGCTGCGGGCTTTATTAGTGAAATGATAGAAATGGCCAATGCGACCAATACGACATGGATAACTGGTATCCCTTATAAGGATAAAGCGGCATTCAATGCCAGTACGGATAAGTATCCCCCATTTTACAATAGCGTGATTGCTCGAGGTGTAGAAGCGGAAGGCCTATACAAGAAGCAGCGTCTAGTGCCTTTTGGAGAGTATATTCCATTTGAAGGCGTGCTCGATATTTTCCCAAGTTTGGCCGGTAGTCAGGATATTAAGAGCTATAGTCGTGGTAGTGATCAGCAGTCACCGCTAAAGGTGCGTGGACACAATATAGGGACGGCTATCTGTTATGAGGTAGCTTATCCAGATACCACGCGTAAAAATGCCATCGATACTGACTTTTTGTTGACCGTCTCTAACGATGCTTGGTTTGGCACTTCAGCAGGACCATTGCAACATTTGCAAATGGTACAAATGCGCGCGCTTGAGAACGGGCGCTGGTTTATTCGAGCGACCAATACTGGTGTTACCGCTATTATCAACCATAAAGGTCGTATTGTAAAACGCGCACCGCAGTTTGAGCGTACTGTACTACGTGGTGAGATACAGGCACGGGTTGGTAACACGCCCTTTATGCTTATGGGAAATTACCCTATCTTGATAATAATAACCCTGTTATTACTACTAAGCTATTTTGGCAAAGGTCTAACCACACTTAGAAGACGAGGGTAATAGTAAACTTAATCATAATAATTTAATCAGTGTAAGTTTTTTATTTTTTCTAGGTAACATCCTAACGCACGTAAATATAAAAGTTTTAAACTATTGATCACATAAGAATTGATTGAAAAAATTATGTCGACATAAGGCACGCGCCTCATACTTAAAAAAAGATAGCTATATACGGTCTATCATCTTTTTGTTGATACTTTCATTTAATGCACGCGATTTTTGATTGTCATCTGCCTTAGTACCAAATTCAATAGTTGCATGTTGTATATTCTGATGCGCCAAATCTTCCTTGATGTTTTCTTTCATAGTAATAGTCTCTTTAAACGTTATGTCGGTCTTCGGTACAATATGAACTGTAAGAGCATTCTCAGTGGTACTCAAAGCCCAGATATGTAAATGATGAAAGTTTTGAATAAAATTATAGCTCTCTAAGATAGCAGTGATTTTACTGAGATCAACATTTTGAGGTACTCCGTCGATAGCAAGCTTGATACTCTCTTTTAGTAGACCCCAAGTCGATAACAGTATAACGACTGAAATAATCAAGCTAACTAGAGGATCAACGATATTCCAACTTGTATAGTAAATAATAATGCCCGAGATAACGACACCTACAGAGACCAATGCATCTACCATTAGATGCAAGAAAGCACCTTTGACATTAATATCGTCTTTTTGACCTTTGTAGAATGCAAAAGCAGAAACAGTATTTATAAATACGCCTATTAGAGCTGTAATAATAATAACTTTTCCTGCAACTTCCGGTATGGTATCAAATCGACCCAAGGCCTCATACGCAATACCTATAACTATTGTAACTAACAATATGGCGTTAATAAGAGACGCCATTATAGAAGCTTTTTTGTAGCCATAGGTATAAAGCGTAGTAGATGCTTTCTGTGCTAATTTCATTCCAATTAACGAGATTATTAAACTGGCAACATCACTTAAGTTGTGGCTAGCGTCTGCGATTAAAGCTAATGAATTAGTTGAGTAGCCCACTATAAACTCGATGAGCGTAAATGCAGAATTTAGACCAATCCCAATATAAAAAGCTTTATTCATATCTTTAGGGTTTGGAGCTTGATGACTGTGGTTATCTGAATTACTCATAATTTACCCTTGTTTAGGTTGCTGCATTTTATTAAAGGTAGAAAATAAGTTTATTGCATATTTTCTATATTGCACAGTCAATATTGCTCTAATACCGTAGACACACTTATTTTTATCAATAAACTGAACCACAACTTGATTGTGTGTCCTATCTCTCCTTGGGCGAAAAAAGCGGATTTTACTGTAATCTAACTGGCTTACGTAAGCTTCTTGTTCTCATGTTCAAGCTCTTTAGTATGTGTAGCTTAGTCTTGAATGTTGGTTAGTATAGTTTCATTAGTGCGCTTTTTATGACATGACCACATAAAGGTGTAATCGTTTAATGCTTCAATCAGCATGCGAACGGCGCGTTCTTTAATCTCAGGAGTGTAAGTTTGTCTTTTAATTATCGTATTCTCTCAGAAAGATGATTTACCGCTTCTTAACAGCGCGTGTAAAACCTTGCATCTGACGACTAAGGCGGTCTTAATAGTAAACTACCTCAGTATTGTCAGAAACTTAACGTCTTGTGAGAATGTACTAAGTACTAATTGCTAACTTCAAAATAATTGAAATGCTTACGCTAAATGACGACAAAAAAAGCCTAAGCAATTTAACGAAGAATCAGATATTAAAAACCTAATCTGTATGACAAACAAAAAAATGCCTCTGGGAGTTGACTCCCAGAGGCATTTAGTTTTAAATGTAGATAACGGTTACAGTGTGCGTCAACACCCTGTAACGAACAAATAAGCACACAGACTGCGTTATTTGAACAGCATTAAATGCCCGTTTAGGGTCATTTTATCCAAAATCTGCTCTCATATCAACTCTATTTGCTATACATTTTAAAAACTGCTTGTTCGCTCGTTACATTTTCGTGCTGCTCTCTCTGTACCCGTTACCCGTCAAATGGGTGGCAGGCCTCGGTGACGACTGCGTTTGACATAAGGGTGAGCTCCCTACAGGGGTGACTAGACAAAGGATCAGAGCAACGCAATGAGTGGTTACTTGTGCATATCGTAGCGGTACATTGGGCGAACGCCCTTGCTAGCGTATGACAGTACAGTAGCGGTTATGAGCGTGTCTAGGCGGTGCTATCAGCCGTAATCATAACAGCCGTAGCTTGATACAGTGATACGGTCTTGATGACGCGATGGGCGATGAAGTCGGCATGACTAATCACATCAAATTCAAGGGATGCACTAAAGTGTTTGTGAGCATTATTATTATACTCATAATTGCTTTAGGGTGAGTGTTCCTTGAAATCTGCTCAAGGCTCCAAAATCAGCATAATTTTCACTTAGGCTAATTTAAGTAGTATATAGCCCACTAGGCTATATACTATAAGAATCTAGAGAAAAATTTAGAATATTTATTATACAACCATCATTTATTCAGTGAGTCGACATTGTCATGGTTGATTCATAAGCTTAGTGTGAATAGAACGGGATTGACTTAGTTATTGTTAATAGGCCTCTATTACTAAGTTTAACTGATACTTTTAGTGTTAATTGTCTCTCGCATCTTTTCAATCTCTGCAGTCAATGAGCTACTCTTTTCCTGTTCTGATTGATAGTTAACTGAAAGCTCATCATACCGCTCACTCAATGCAGTGTACTCTGTACTAAGCAAAGTTCTCTCATGATTTAACGTGTCGTGTTGCTTAATCAGTAGCTGATGATCTGCTTCAATCTTAGCTTGCTTTTGAGTCAGCCGCTCATTGATCCCTGATAACTTATTACGTTCAGCGGTTATCGCTTTTAATTCTCCTTTTACCTCTGCTGTAAGGTTCATTATTTGGTTGTGCTCAGTAGTCACTGTTTTTAGCTCAACCTTGACTGCTTCAAGCTCTGTCTTCACACGTGTGATCTCTGCTTTATCGCTATTAGCAGTGGCTTCAAGCGTGGCCACCTTCGATATGTTGGCACTCAGCTCTTTTGACTGTTGATCAAAGCTGCTACGCAGGTCAGCAAGTTGAGCCTGAGCTGCAGCTGTTTTAGCTCGTTCAAGCTCCAGCTGGTGCTGAGTATCACTGAGTGTTTGCGTCAGCATATCCCGTTCAGCAGTCACTTGAGCCGCGGTGATAGCCGTTGCCTCTGCAGTTACTGTGACCTCATCGAGCTGTTCTAACAAATCAGTCTGCTCACTCTCTAGTGTCTTAACCGCGTCTTGAGCCTCGTCTGTCTCAGCTTGCAACTTGGTTTTAATATTCTCTAGAGCCTCCCGTTCTCTAACCAGACGATCATTGGCAATATCAATGGCCGTTTGCCACATATCCGCGCCAAGCGTTTGTAAACGTTCAGCAATGCCACTTGGTAGCTCAACCTGTCTTAGCTGCTCTTCTTGTTGGTTATCCTGACGCCAAGACTTCATGGCTTCACTGATGGTCGTAAATGATCCACCACCCAGCGCCTTACGCACTTCTGCTAAAGTAGGTTTGATATCTTGTTCGTGCAGTTGATCAGCGGTAGCATGAATTTGCTGTGTAGTAATGGCCACAATTATTGTCCTTAATTTTGTATGAGTAAATATGTAGCGTTTGTATTATGTTGTATATAGTATAATACAATATACAACATAATACAATATAAGATATAAAAAAACCTCAAGCAATCTTGAGGTCATAATCGTTAGATTATGGCTAACAATCAATTAAGTACTCCTCTAGCGCATTATTATCATTTATTAATGATTAGCGCTGGTTTTTTTAGAGAATCATAGTGTCTTAATACTGCCAAGGCTAGCACCTAACCACCCAGCAATAGGATGTTTTTGTCAGTCTACGTATATTCTAAATAATCACGAATAGGACATTTATTGAAAACTGAAGAATCCGTCTTTAGTCTTTTGACCATCTCAATTGCCCACTCTGCCTCATTTTGGCCTGCTAGACTGGTGGAGCTGACCAGATGGTTATAATTGGCTATAAATTCTTTATTCAGAACAATGCGCTTTAATTGTGCGTCGCTTAGACCTTTAATTGAAAAAGGATTCAGATCACTCTTCAATGCTTTTGACTGCTTAGCCTCTACCTTGGCTTGACTGCTATCTTCAAAACTAAACACAATCTCACTCACCACCCGCCCTTTTTTCTTTTGAGCGTAGGTTATACGGTAAGGCGTGTGCGTATGAATATCACTGATAGCTTTATCTAATACATAACGTTTGAAATCAATATTCCTACCATAGCTATCAACGCAATTAAATTTTTCACGTAAATAGTCAACGGTATACGCCTTTTCTTTGTATTTTTGGAACATACAACTGGCAATCAGCTCAAATAAAATCATGCCATAACTACCAAGATTAATAATCCAATGTCGCTCCCATTTGGTAAATGGATTTTCACGATCGAATACTGATAGCATCTCAATCACTGTATCGGCCAGTATAATTTCTAACTGTCCCTCGTTTTCCTTATATTCGCACTGAACAAGCCAAGACACTCCAGTTCTATGCGTCCGTTCATTATTCTTAAAGTTCCAAAAAAAGAATGCTTTGTGCAGCATGCTATTAGCAACTTCTGCCAAGGTACGGTAAATACTTTTTTTGCCTAAATTATATTCACGGGCAAACTCTAGCGCATTAACCACAAACATTCGTTTTCTGGCATCAGGGTCTTTTTCTACATGCTTACGTACTAAGGGCGATAAAAACATAATCAGACGCCGCTCATTCAAGTCCAAATCTGAAATGGCATTTAATAAACGGTTTTGCATCACCAGCCATTTGTCACTGTAAATTGGTTTGGGCTTACTCTCAACTTGACTGACATTCTGTAATGGTTTGATTTCTTTAACGTCTGAGGTAATCAAATCAAAATTAAAATCAAATTTTGATTCTATGACAGGTTCAATAATAAGGATAGTGGCATCATTATCACCCACTGTCCTTCTTACATGAGCGGTAAGTTCATCGCGCTCTTGTTCGCTTAAATTTTTATCTACTTTGACCGTATAAGACTCGCCTATAAACTCTCGTAGGTTATTTTGGAACTGTGCCATCTCATTTTTATTCATATCGTAATATTTCGCTAGATTAATGCTTATGGTAAATAATAAACAATATTAGTGGAATTTACAAATTTACTTTCCACTAATACCGCTTAAACTTCCACCTTCAACCGCTTAAACTTCCACCTTCAACCGCTTAAACTTCCACCTTTAACCGCCTAAACTTCCACTATATAAAAATATTTTTCCGCTGTAGACCAAGTGAAGTAAGTGTCTGCGCCGATTTTCACCTTCAGGACAAAAGCTTTTAAAAATTATTAAAAAATAAGAAATATATTTTTGTTTTAAGTAATAGGAAAATAGGCAAAAAAACCGACGAATTTGAAATAATAATATGAGCTACCAACTGCTTTTAAAATTATTTAGTAGCTCAACCAGCTGTTGTCCGCTTACTTGATATTAATCCTCACTTTCATAGTCCGAATCAAGAGTCGACCTCTGGAAATCTTCAAAAGCACGATCAAAGATCTTTTGAATGTCTGCATCTGTCATTTTGGACAAAGCTGGTTTCATGTTTTCAGTCGCATTTTTTGTAGATAATTTGTCTTCATTTTCAGTAGCCATTATCGATACCTCTGTAAATACATCTCAAATCGTTGCTAGAAAGCCTAAAAAGCACCCTTATACGCATTCTATGCTCTGTTCTATACACTGATAGCTAAATATATTTTAAAGCGCTTAAAACAGCTAAAAATCGCCTTCTAGCATTTTACTAATTAGAAGACGATTCAGTTGTACGGATGAATAGGCTATTGCTAACAGTAACAGTTATTGCGCTGCTGATTTGTCATCAAACAATGAACCGTACTCACTGTCTTGATTGTCTTTATGCGAAGTAAAACTGCTTGATACCATCTTAGCCTCACCTTGCATCTTATGAGCAATTGACTTTAAAAACTCACGGTGCTTTTTCAAACGGACATATTTTTCATTATCGTGTGCGTCTAAAAAAATGGCTTGCAGTTCATGATTGTCATCATCGTCCAATGCGTTGGCCAACCACTCCCCCAATATTTTATGTGCTTCAAGCCTGTCCTGATCAATCTCTTTTTTAAGAGCCTGCAATTGCTTAATCTTATTTGCGAATAAATCATCTGATATTACTGACATTACTTCATCCTTTTTTAGCCAACTATGATAGAGTTGATCCTAGCAGTACATACACAGGTATGCAAGATAGTAAAATACACAAGACCACATCGTTTCGTGGGCGCAGTAGTATTTTAACCCTCTGTTAAGAGCGAACTTAGGAGTTTATGTAAAAAAGGCCCACAAGGGGCGCTATTTTTTTACATAAACTCCGTCGTTCGGCAGGGGGCGAACCCCCTACAACCCCCAAAAAATTATCTCTCAATGTTGGGTTTTTTTGCTATGAATAATAAAGGGTTTCATCTGTCAGTTAGCGCCGTTAGTAAGGCGAGAAATCATAGCGTGGTGGCAAAGTCGGCTTATAATTCTGGCTCAAAACTGGCTGATGAGCAGTCAGGAGTCGTCCACGATTACACCAGTAAAGCTAAAGACAAAATCTTAAATTTAGTGGACAGTGATGGTACTAAATACACGCAAGTTATTGAGAAAAATGTGATGCATACGGCGTTGATAACGCCAACTCTTGCTGGGGATCTAGCAGTGACACGTGAGGGTTTTTGGAATGATATCGAACGCATTGAGACTCGTAAAAACGCTCAATTAGGTACTGAGATTGATGTGATGTTTCCTGATGGGATCACCGCTGATCAGCGTATAGTTTTGGCCGAGCGCTACGCTCAAACCTTATCTGATCGCTATAACGTGCTTGTCGATGTAGCCATTCATCGGCCACACAGTCACGAGAAACATGTGGGGGAGGTTGAAGTGGTTGAGCTGACCAGTCGTAACTTTCATGCCCATATTTTACTCTCAAGCCGTGAGATAGTAGCGGATGTTGAGGGTTATGCTTTATCAGCACGCAAGAATTGGTTGCAGTGGTCAACGGAGGAGCGTTTATCTAAGGGGTTAAACGGGCGCGGCGATGAGCTTAAATATCAACGCACCCTTTGGGCGGATATGGCCAATGAGCTACTGCCTGAGAATAAAACCATTAGTGAGAAATCCTACCGTGAGCTGGGCATCAGTCGTTTACCAAAAATGAAACTGGGTAAGTCACTATATAAGGATATTCTCAAAGGCAATCGTTCAGTGATTCATGAGTACAACGAGACGATTGATGAGATCAATGCTTACATTGAAAAAAATGGTCTGGTAATTGAGTATGACGACAAGGGACGTATTGACCTAGAAAGCAATGAACAAGAGGTTAACGGCGTCACAATACATTATAAAAAGCGTAAACCCTTTGCGCGAATTGAGCTCAGTAATATCCGCTTTGTAGATCCTGCCGCTGAACTTGAACCCGCTATTCCTAAAAATAAGAGTCAGACGCATAGTGATGCGGCCAATGATCACGCACTTGATGAGCTTTTAGCAATCTCAGCCAACTTTGTGAGTCAAAAAAAGATGGTACGCAGCGCCTTATTTTCAACCATTGATGCGCTGCATGAAGAGTTAGCGCACCAGTCTAAACAGATTATTACCATTGATAAAAACATTAAGAGTACCCAGCGGTTCACCGAGGAGGTGGGACAGGATTTTAGCGAGCCCCGCCAAAAAATGATTGAGCTTGCCCAGAAAATACATACGACAGAGCAAAGTGAGGCACTGAAAACGGCTTTAGTGTTGGTTGATCAATTTAGACAAGATGACACCCTACAAACAGGCCGCGCTGTTAGCCGCCTTGAAGAGCAGCTGTCACAGATTGATAAAACGATGCTGAACAATAAAACGGTTTTAAAAGAGCTTATTCCCCTTAACAATCGAGTTATTGATGATCATAAGGCGCTTAAGGCCACCCTAAAACCGTTTGCCGCAACGCTGAATAAGCTGGCTACTGACTTTAAATCGCTTGATGAGATTGATGTTGAAAAAACTGAGCTGCAGCAGCACTGGCGCGAGGCGTTTGAGGATTTGCAGGCGATCGAGGTAACGAGCAACCTTGACACCTATCATAAGTTCGCGGCACTGGCAGATCTTGATGTTGAGCGTTTTAAAGCGCTTGAGCAAGAGCGTGAGGCGCTGCGTGCTCTTAAAGCGGTAGAGATAGATGATACCGCTGAGGCACGTTTGCAGATGCTTGTATCTGATGTAAAGACATTTAAAACCGCCAATAATGAAGACATCAAACAATTAAAGCTGCAAATCAATACCAGTCAAAAAACCTATCAGCGCCTATCGCCGTTTTATGAGCAGCGTATTGCCCTTCTTGATCAAAGTGAAGCGGTGATTGTGCAAGATGATAACTTATACGATGAGATTACCCGTACCAAGACCACTCAATTGAACGCAGATCGGCTTGATGACTGGCGTACTCGTACCATGGCGCTCCAATACCAGCTCAACAAAGCGCGTGAGCAAGCCGAAACTGAGAACAAAGCTAGGCGTGAGCGAGAGGAAGCAGAGAAGCGGCGGCAAGAAAAACAACAAAAAGAGCAAGATGCTACTGCCCTTGCGCGTACCCGACAGGCAGAAGTCAAGGCGTATCAGAGCAGGTTTGATAATATGCTGGTACGGGTTAAAGACCGTATTGATAAGATCGACTTTAAAGCGATTGATACTACTGCCACTGTGATAGAGGCGGCTGAAAAGTTAGCTGCTGAGGCCCTCGTTTTAAAAACGCTTCAGCATACTGATAATGTCACCGCGTTGCAAAAGCGTTTGCGAGACACGGATGCAGAACGGGTGATGATAGACAGAGATACGTCGGTACAGACACTATTACAAGCGCTCGGCACGCTTTCTAGCGACCGTCATAAAATTGATACTATAAACGCGCTTAATGAGCGTTTTGAGCAGATTCCTGACATCCGCGTGGGCACGCAAAATTTAGCGCAAATCTTGGCCGCACAAGTGCTGGATATAGACAAGGCTATTCAAGAAAAAGCGCGCCATTACTCGTCACCACGCCCATTTTAGTTGTGATGATTACAATAATGAGTACTTACTATGAATAAAAATGACCGCACTGAGCAAGACATACACGATCAACTTGTTAACCTAGTGACTTCATTGACTCCGGTCATTGGGGCCTTGCGTGAGCTGATTAAGCGAGCCGATGATGCGGTAGCGAGGCGGCTTGAGCGTTCGCTTAGCGGTATTGATAGCAAGGTGAATGAGGTGTCTTCTGCCATTGAAGAATTAGGTAGTAGCGCAAGCACGACTTCGCAGGCATTGAGTCAGTATCAAGAACTCGTGTTAAAGCAGCTACAAGCGGCAGTGACTGCTTTTACTGACAATGAGATGCCGCGTCGTTATGATGACAAAATAGCAGGCATCATCACCGATATGAAACAGCAGATTGATACGGCTGTAGAGTCGGTCGTTACTGCTAAAAACGACAGCATAGAGGTACAAGTGAGTACCATGCAAGCGGTGGCTGACAAGCTTGGCGCAAGCGCTGACAATCTAGCCCTATTCACCAATCAGTACCAAGCTGGTCATAAGCAGATTATTGAAGATATTGAGACCTTTGAGACCACCACCAAAACGCGGATTGAGCAGGTTGAGGGTAGAGCTAGTAAAGACTTGGACAAAATTCATAAGTCCATTGAGACTATGAGTATTAAAAGGATTGCAGCCGTTGTCGCAGCGGGTACGATGGCTGTGATAATAAGTTTGGTGGCCCTGGTATTTTGGTATGTGCCAAGCTTTGATGAGATTGCAGAGATGAGATACCAGCAAGCAGAGCTACAGCGCGGCATCGATGAGCTTGAAACGGGGTGGAAGCAGGCATTTGATAACGCTCAAAGTCAGCAGATTATTTTGGCTTGTGATGTTAATGAAGCGCAGCCTGATGCAATCAGCTGGTGCGTTAGAGCAGACAGCAAAAGTGTTTTGAGAGATGAGAGAGGCTTTGTTTATTATAAAATAGCTGGGGTGCCGCGTGCAGAGCCGACTGAGTAAAGGCATATGGTAACAGTAAGCCATATTGCCCAAAAGTGCGTCTTCTGAGACATATAAGACTGAAAAAAGCTTGTTTGATTGTCGTTATCTTTGTCTATATCAAGAAGCCAGATAATGACACTTTATCTGGCTTTAAGGATTATTGTTTCTTGTTAAACAAGAAGTCTGTAAATATAAGCTAAAGCCATTACGCTGCTTGGTCAGTGTGAGCTGTGACCAACTCTATAAAAGCAGTTTCAAGGGTGCTTAACGCATGATCGTCAACGATAAGACCGTCATCTAGCTGTCGTTGCACCCAGACATAAACCGCTTCATCATTATAAAGAATGGGGTCAACACCAAGTAGGGTTGCCAGCTGTAAGCCTTGCTGTATTTGTAAGCTTAATAACAGCTGAGAGGCTAACGTTTTAGTCTGTTCACTAAACCATGTGCAGCTATTGAGCCGAGATAGATTGTTATTCATTGGTATTCTCCTATAGACCATTATATGCATATAATAAATAAAATGACTTACTACAGGTCAAATTATACCTATATTTTAATCTATTGCAAGAGAAAATAACCTTCTGTAGGTCTTTTTATTCGTTTAAAGACAATCACAGCTCATGACAACGTTATTTATGCTGGTGACTCACTGCTGTCCTCATTTATGATTTCGTATAAATCACCAACATTGATTCTAAGATAAGTACATAAAGACTCGATGACATCTAGATCAACACGGGTGGCTTCTTCATGATACATGCGAGTAATGGTGCCACGATTGATGCCAGTATCTCTTGAGATATCGGCAATTTTAAGGCGTCTTTCACCCATGATGGTCGATAAGTGACACTTCACCATAGTGGTTCCCTCATTCATATTAGTGGTTTTTGATTGGTGAGCGGATTATAACGAATATGAGCGGCTAAAGTATTGCTTTTAGTAGCTCATATTGATACTTGATAGCTACACTTTATATGTTAGCAGTCAGTTTACTGGGGCATCTCAGTCTTTGATAAATTTATGCATTTTTATGAATATTATTCACATAGAAATTCAGTCGATATCAAAGATATAGTTATTTTTTAAAAATGTTGCTATTCATCTAACTATTGAGTAAAGTCTTAATAATACTCAAATACTCAAATACTCAAATACTCAAATACTCAAATACTCAAATACTCAAAT
>NZ_VXCU01000012.1:0-67117 GCF_052850615.1 Psychrobacter sp. 1176_08 | reverse complement strand
TCCTAAATAAAAAAGCCCATATCAAATCGATGTGGGCTTTTTATTGGTGAATTAGAATGACTTAAATAAACTGGCTAAATCCGTATATTTTCGTATTAAGTGGTAGACAATGCTTGCTCAAGATCGGCTTTGATGTCATCTATGTGCTCGATACCAATTGACAGTCGTACCATGTCTTCAGTCACGCCTGCCTGCTCTAGTTCCTGTCCATTCAGCTGACGATGCGTGGTCGTCGCTGGATGACAAGCTAGAGATTTGGCATCACCGATATTCACCAAACGAGTAATCAGCTGCAAAGCATCAATAAAGCGCGCACCAGCTTCCAGACCGCCTTTTACCCCAAAGGTTAAAATAGCAGAAGGCGTGCCTTTCATATATTTTTTGGCAAGCGCATGTTCAGGATGGTCAGACAAACCTGCATATTTCACCCAAGCAACTTTGTCATGGTCGCGCAAATACTCTGCGACGGCTTGCGCGTTTTGTACATGACGCTCCATACGTAGGCTCAGCGTCTGCATGCCTTGCAAAATACTAAAAGCATTTAATGGACTCAGCGCCGCACCTGTATTACGCAATGGTGCCACACGTGCGCGGGCGATAAAGGCAGGTGCACCCACATCTTTGACAAAATTTACACCATGATAGCTGGCATCTGGCGTGTTCAATAGCGAGAAACGCTCTGGATAATCGCCCCAAGCAAACGTGCCACTATCGACAATCGCACCACCAATCGACGTGCCCGTGCCGCTCATATATTTAGTCAACGAGTGCACCACAATATCCGCCCCGAACTCAAACGGACGGCATAGCGCAGGTGTCGCCACCGTATTGTCAATGACTACAGGGACACCGTACTCATGAGCGATATGACTAAGCGCTTGAATATCAACAATATTACCTAATGGATTACCGATACTCTCTGCAAACACCATTTTGGTTTTGTCATCGATTAAATCACGAATGGCTTCTGGGTTTTTGTGATCAAAGAAGCGCACCTCGATGCCTTGGCGCGGTAATGCATGCGCAAATAAGTTGTAAGTACCACCATATAATGTTGATACGGCAACGATATTATCGCCTGCTTCACAAATGGTCTGAATCGCATAAGTGATGGCAGCCATACCTGAAGCCACTGCAAGCGCGCCGATACCGCCTTCAAGTGCCGCAACCCGCTCCTCTAACACAGCATTGGTCGGGTTCATGATACGAGTATAGATATTGCCCGCAACTTTTAAATCAAATAAGTCAGCGCCGTGCTGAGTATTATCAAACGCATACGAGCTGGTATGATAAATAGGTACGGCCACCGCTTTGGTCGTTGGCTCCACACTATAACCGGCGTGAATCGCTAGAGTTTCGAGACGCTGCGTGCGCGCTAAGTCTTGGGTTGATTGCTCAGCTGCTTGTTCATCACTCATCGTACATTCCTTTGTATTGATCAATCATTATTAGTGAATAGCGTATGATTTAAAAATATCCTAAAGACATTGTCTGCCAAATCATAGCAATAAAAAAAGCTGAGTTCATCATAACTCAGCTTCTTTATTAAAAGAACAGCAAAATATTCATCTCTTAATGACGAATACTCATAAGCGTTTTTATATCAGCCACTTTGCTTTTATTTGTAATAAGCATTTTCTGTACGCGTGTGGTCGGTATCATCAATCACTTGCGTCAACTCTGGTATTTGCTGTTTTAGCTGCACTTCAACGCCTTGGCGCAATGTCATATCCACGGCTGAACACCCTTGGCAACCACCACCAAATTTCAACACAGCAGTCAGACCAATGCCTTCTTCGTCAATCAACTCAAGCAACTGTACGTCGCCACCATGCGCGGCTAAGCCAGGATTGATCTCTGACTGCAAGACGTAGTTGATACGCTCTTCGATGCTGGCATCAGCACCGACTTTAGGTACTTTAGAGTTTGGTGCACGGAAGGTCAGCTGACCACCGAAACGGTCTTTATTATAATCGATCACGGCATCTTCTAAGTAAGGAACTGAAGCCGCCTCAATAAAAGCAGAAAAATTCTCATAACTGAATTTTAAATCGGCACTGTCTTCTTCACCTGGCTGGTTATAAGCCATGCAGCATTCTGCGCGCGGCGTACCAGGATGCTCAACGAAAATACGCACACCAATACCATCAGTATCTTGCTTAGACAATAGATCTGCCAAATAGCCTTGAGCAGATTCGGTGATCGTAATATTGCTTTTTGCTTCAACTTGCTCGGTATCTAGTGCTGACTCATAGTCGGTAGACTGGTCTAATTGGCTATCAGCTTGGGTTTGCTCACTCATAATATGTCCTACGCGTTATGACACAAGCGCTATTTTTATCATGGCTACTGTGTCGTGAAAAGGATTATGTCTTTAGTTTGGATTGCTAAAATCTGTGTGAATTGTCAATGAACACGGTTTATCGTGTTAGGACGTTGACTGTTGTTTTTACAACATTTTGATAAGTTTATAACCACTATTATACCGCACTTACGCGACAATTCCGACCACGCTACTGCGAATTAAACTGTGACCATCATTAATAGTCACTATTGGTTTTTTTAATGATGATGTAAAAAAACCAATAATGCGACGCAAAACGCCTTAATTATTCACACAGTGTTTATTACTGTTTATATTAAGACTGTCAGATAAATTATCAAGGATAAGGTAACGCTACATCTCTTAAAAATAAACTCACATAATATAACTGAGTTATATGGCTCAGTTGCTTAGACTAAATTCGACAAAATGATAAATTCAAAAGAATAAATTTAAAAGGATATTTTATGAAGTTATATATCATGCCAGGCGCTTGTTCAATGGTTCCACACGTCGCTCTTGAGTGGGCAAAAGCAGATTATGAACTAGAAATATTAGATCACGACTCTGTAAAATCAGAAGAATATCTGCGTATTAACCCGCAGGGTTCAGTACCTGCAATCGTAGATGGTGATACCGTAGTCACGCAGAATATCGCTGTACAAACTTATATTGATGCTAAGTATCCTGACGCTAACATATTCGGTGCTACTAGCTCGCCCGCTCAACGTGCCGAGATCATGCACTGGTTGGCCTTTATCAATTCAGATGTCCATAAAAGCTTTGGGCCACTGTTCGGCCCTGATAGCTTCGTAAAAGATAAAGCTGCGCAAGCAGAATTAAAAGACAATGCGAAGAAAAAAATCGTTGGTCTGCTTGAGTATCCTAATGAAAAGCTTAGCACACAGGATTATCTGACAGGCACTAAGACGACAGCAGATATCTATCTATACGTCATACTGACATGGGCGAAAAAAATGAAGCTTGACCTTTCTAGTTACAAGAACTTCAATGCCTTTATCAGTCGTATCGAGTCTGATACTGGTGTTACTGAAGTCATACGCCAAGAAGGTATTAGCAAAATTGAGTCGCTTTAGCATTTAGTCGTCAGACCTATACTATTTTTATAAACTTTATCTTAAAGCCTCTCTAATGATTTGGAGTGGCTTTTATTGTATTTAAAACACGTGCCAATAATCAGCGCTCATAGAACATCTTTGCACTTGTCAGAAAGTCATGAGCTATGTCAGTATTGGCACTATTAAAAAATTGTGTTTAACCCATAAAACATAAGCAGTAGGAAACTGGTATATATGAGCGCATCATCAGAGCAACATCCAGATAAGCACCACTCAGATAAACAAGAGCATAAACGCTATCGTTATTTGGTTTTTATCGGGCGTTTTCAGCCATTTCATTGTGGTCACAAAGCAGTCATCGATGAAGCCCTAAAGCGCTCAGATGAAGTCATTATGCTCATCGGTTCAGCCAACCTACCTCGCAGTTTGCGCAACCCATTTAGCGTGGATGAGCGTGCTGCAATGATTAAAGACGCGTACTCTGATGAAGAAGCGGCGCGCATTCATTGTGTTGGATTAGACGATGCGCTTTATAACGACACGCGCTGGCTACAGTACGTGCAAGCTGGTGTCAAATCTGTCACAGGTGATTTGCAAACGGATATTGGTTTGATTGGACATTCAAAAGACAGCTCATCATATTATCTGTCGTTATTTCCTAACTGGGACTCGGTTTCTGTACCCAATTATCACAATTTATCCGCTACGCCCATTCGTGACAGCTATCTGATGGGCGCCACACCAACGCCTGAGCGTACGCCTGAATCCACTCGCAATGTGTTAGATCAGTTCAAAAAAACAGATGACTACAAGCAGTTGCATGAAGAGGCAGATTTTATTGATAAATACAAAAGACAGTGGGAATCTGCGCCTTACCCCCCTACTTTTATGACGGCTGATGCTTTGATTGTACAATCAGGACACATCTTATTGGTTGAGCGCCGTAGTCTGCCGGGGCGCGGACTTTGGGCATTGCCAGGCGGGTTTTTGAATCCAAAAGAGACATTGTTTGACGCTTGTATCCGTGAGCTACGCGAAGAAACTCGTCTCAAAGTTCCAGAGCCAGTATTACGTGGCTCTTGCCACAGTCAGCACACTTTTGATGATCCTTATCGCTCTGCCCGTGGTCGCACCATCACACAAGCCTTTTATTTTCAGCTTAAAAACGATCCAAAAGGGTTGCCAAAAGTCAAAGGCGGCGATGATGCAATCAAGGCCTTTTGGTTACCGCTGGCAGAGCTTGATGCCAAGATGATGTTTGAAGACCACTATGCGATTATTACTAAGATGGTCGGGTTGTAGGATGTTATAGATTGACTATTTGGTGCATTGTTTATCCATTATCTCTTAAGTCTACGCTATATAATTTATTTTAATTTTCACACCAATGCCGATAGACGGCAACGGTCAAACGCCGCAACTGCTCTTTCATCAAAACAGTTGTGGCATCTCAAAGCAGAGGAGTTCTGTGATGTACACCAGTAATTTAAACAATTTGATTCTTAACAGTGACAGCTATAAAACTTCACATTGGGTGCAATACCCAAATGGTAGTGAGTATCTGTCGAGCTACATTGAAGCGCGTAAAGGCGACTATGATGTAGTGTTCTTTGGCCTGCAAGCTTTTATCAAAGAGTATCTGAGCACGCCTATCACGATCCAAGACATCGATGAAGCCGAAATGGTCATTCAGGCACATGGTTTGACTTTCAATCGTGCTGGCTGGGAGCGTTTGGTCGCAAAACACAGCGGCTACTTACCATTACGCATCGAAGCCATACCAGAAGGCAGCATCGTCCCCGTATCTAATGTCGTCTGCCAAGTCATCAATACTGACCCTGAGTTTTATTGGTTGCCAAGTTATATTGAAACAGCGCTATTACGCGCGATTTGGTATCCGTCAACAGTGGCCAGTGTCTCTCATTATTGTAAAGGCATCATTCGTCAAGCGTTAGAAAAGTCCGCCGACAATACAGCGTCGCTGCCCTTTCGTTTGCATGACTTTGGCTCGAGGGGCGCGTCAAGTCAGGAAACCGTCGCTCTCGGCAGTTTGGCGCATTTGGTCAACTTTGCTGGTACAGATTCAATGACTGCGCTCGTTGCGGCTAGCCGCTGGTATCAGATGGGTAAAGACATGCCTGCGTTTTCTATTCCTGCAGCTGAGCACAGCACTATGACTGCATGGGGCCGTGACGGTGAGACTGCAGCCTTCGCCAATATGATTGAGCAGTTTGGCGGTGAAGACAAGGCGTTTTCAGTCGTATCAGACAGCTATGATTTGTGGAATGCGATCGACAATATCTGGGGCGGCAGCCTAAAAGAGGACGTAAAAAACATGGGTGGCACCTTGGTCATTAGACCAGACAGTGGTGAGCCGACCAAAGTGGTGCGTGAAGCGTTGGAACGTTTGGCAGTCAAGTTCGGTACAACAACCAACAGTAAAGGCTATAAAGTATTACCTGATTACGTGCGCATCATTCAAGGCGATGGGATCAGTCCGCAAAGCTTGAGCAAGATTATTGAAGTCGTGATGAAAGCAGGCTTTAGCGCTGAAAACGTAACGTTCGGTATGGGTGGTGGCCTATTACAACAAGTCAACCGCGATACGATGAGCTGGGCGATGAAAGCCAGCGCAATCTCTATCGCTGGCGTCTGGAAAGATATTTATAAAGATCCCGTCACCAGTCGTTCTAAACGCTCCAAAAAAGGTCGTTTGGCATTGGTAAAAGACGATAGTGGTGCCATACAAACCATCAAGGCAGATGATTTGGCCAATGAGGCGGACAACCTGCTACGAGAGGTTTATATTGACGGTCAATTATTAATGGATGACAACCTGACCACGATTCGGGAGCGTGCTGGATGGTAGATACTCATAAAATTGCGTCTGTCGCAAAAGACGTGCTGCTTGCCCCTGTTTATTTTCATCAGGGTCGCAGAATCAAACGCGATACCGTTCGTCTTCCCGAGCCGGACGGCGAAAGATGCGGACTTGTCTCGTTACATCCTGCTACTGATGGCCCAGCCTCTGACAAGTCAACCTTGAAGCTGATGATCGTAGGAGATTCGGCAGCCGCTGGTGTCGGCAGTCAAACGCAACAAGAAGCGCTGGTCGGTAAGCTGATCCCCATATTGACGCAGCAGCTTTCTGCTCATTCAAGCTTTAATATGTTAGATTGGTCATTGCAAGCCACGACTGGTCATACCAGTTTTGATATCTTACGCAGACTTTATGTTCTACCAGCGCCCACTCAACCGGTTGATGTCATGCTGCTCAGCGTGGGTGTCAATGATACGACTTCCAATGTCGCAATAGACAAATGGAAACAGCAGATTGAAGATATTATTGCCATTGCACAACGTAAATTCGGCGTTAGAGAACTGATTTTTCTAAGTCTACCACCGATGGCAGACATGCCTGCGATTCCTGCGCCTTTGAATAACTTTGTGGGCGCTAAAGCCTTACTGCTTGATCAAATACTGCAACAAGTGTGCGCGACTCATGCTGGTGTCAATTATATGGCAACTGACTTTGCACGAATGATAAAGGAGCACTCTAATGGCTCACCAATCGATATCGCAGTGATGTTTGCCAGTGATGGTTTTCATCCAAGTAGTCTTATGTATGGTTATTGGGCACAGCAAGTATCAGAGCGAATGTCAGCGTTGTTGGACATATCTAAAGCCGAATAACCCTTAGATATCGGTAACGACATTTACTCAGATATTAATCTTTACTCAGAATCAAAAAAAACCGCTGAATCATCAGCGGTTTTTTTGTGTCAAGCGTTGGTGTGGCAAATCTGTCTGAATTATTCAGCAGCTTTCTTGCTACGGCCACCAAATGCACCAAAGCGTTTGTTGAAGCTTGCAACACGGCCTTCAGTAGAAGTTTTACGTTGCTCACCTGTATAGAATGGATGCGACGCACTTGAGATATCAAGTGGGTAGTATGGGTATTCTGTACCTTCGTATTCACGAGTGGCTTTAGTCTTAACCGTTGAACGAGTCAAAAAGAACACGTCAGCGTTAGTGTCATGGAACAAAACTTCTTGGTAATTAGGATGGATATCTTTACGCATAATAAACTCTCTATGTCCGATGTATGAATAGCCTGTTTAACCTCTTTTTTGAGGTATCAACCAAGCGATGACATACGTAACTGAGGCACTAAGGACATTGATAAGGATGGCAACTGCGTCACTGGCTTATTCCAGCACACAACACCACGCTTCTGCTCACTTAGCCTTTCCCCAGCGGGAAAATCAAACCGCGATTTTAACGGTTTTCGATGTTTGATGCAAGTCGCAGTTGTGAGGGTTATGTGTGTTAAGTTGTCAAAAATTGGCTAACAGCATTGAGAGAAATCTGCCTTATGAGTATAATATCGATTTAGCTGAAATAACCAATAAAATCTGTTATTGTAGCCTGAGTTAACAATGATAAGTATTTTTATACGCATACGTTATTCTCAACTGCCGATTTTAGATGCAGCCGTTTAGAACTCGGCGGTTTCATCAGTACAAACTTATCAATACAAAGATTTTACAAACAGGCATCAGCCATACACGCGCCAATCAACCAAGCCAACTTAAGGATATTCTAATGATCAATATGGTAATAAAGAACACTGCAAAAACATTATTAATCAGCTCAGCGCTGGCAGTGACTACTCTAGCAAGTGCAGCAATGCCAAGCCAATGGCAGTTGGATGACTCACATACTCGTGTTGGATTTTCTGTCAACCATATGGGTTTTTCAACCACCATGGGACATTTTAGCGATGTCAAAGGTATGGTAAATTATGATATCAAAGCCCCAAACAAAACCAATATGAACTTTACTATCGCCACTGATAGCATCGATACCAATTGGGATGCGCGTGATGAACATTTGAAGAAAGAAGAGTTTTTCAATGTTGCCAAATACCCAACGATGACGTTTAAATCCACCAAGGTCACTTTTATCAATCCGCAACAAGCAAAAGTCATGGGTAATTTCACCATGCTTGGCCAAACCAAGCCATTAACGCTAGATGTGACATTGAATAAAGTTGCCAACAGCCCGCTTACCAAAGAGCCAGTCGTCGGTTTCCGTGCCACTGGTAATATTGATCGTGCCGCTTACGGCATGACTGCTTATGCAGACGGTATTACCACCAATGTGCCTATCCAAATCGATGGCGAATTGGTAGAGAAGAAATCGAAATAAGCCCTATTGATCTATTGATAGCGTTTACTAACAACAAAAAAAGCAGCCTTCAAAATAAGGCTGCTTTTTTTAAACCAATGTTATGGCATTTTATTTCGTTGGAATAACATGCCAAACATCAAACTTGTCATCGCCATCTTTGTCACCAACTTTTGTGTCATTGGCGTAGAAATATAAAGGTTTACCATTCATTGCCCACTGATATTTACCATCTTCACGCTTGAATGCAGCGAATTGACCCGATGCTTTAGCGTTACTTGGCGCCATAAAAATAGGCCATAAAACTTGGCAAGTTGTGCCGCAATCTGACTTGTTCTTGGCGTCTTTATCATAAGTATAAAGCGTCATTTGATTGGTCGCATCGACCAATACGCCATTTTTACTCGCGACGGGTGCTGTATTATTGTTGGTCGCTTGCACGTCATGCGTGCCTGACATGTCATTTCCAACCGCACTTTTCAAAGTCGTACAACCTGTTAATGCTAATACACCTGTTAACGCAGATAATACCATGATGTTTTTCATAACAACTTCCTTGTAATTTTAATAATGGATTTTATCGGGCATTTTTATTTTTGATGTGAACATCAATCAAAGATAAAGCCAGAACTTCCTTAAGCGATACAAATATAGCATATGGCGTTTCACCACGATGGTTCTCAGGATACAAACTTACAAAAACGGATATATTTTACAAAACAATTAAATACTAACCATTTCGGCTAAAGACTGTTCAGCTAGAGAATAGTGACGCTGTAATCCTTTTTCGCATTCATTATCTTTTCACCACTTAGTCTTGCTGCCACTTATTGTAGCTTGTCCTAGATTACAGCAGTCCACTGACAAAACTCATGTATCCACTTACGTATTTGCCATCTTTTTGGCGACATTTTTTTGTAGAATATCCTTATAGAAATTTAGCGTAGCTTCACTATAAAAATATATTCATTACTTCTAATATACCTGTTGAAGTCAACGCTCTTTGTACACATATCAGCAGTAACTTTCTACTTAAAAATCGAACGACTTAACAACCAGATTAATGACTATATTCAGCATGATCCACTGTAGATGCTATTAAGGACATAATAACGATAATGACTCACTCTTTGACCACAAATTCTATATCAACTCCAAAACGCGTCGGCATTCTCGGTGGTGGTACGGCAGGTGCCACCATTGCCATTCGCTTGGCTGCGTTAGGGCTTGAGACCTATTTATTTGAAAAAAACAAATCGCTGATCGATGGTCCTCCGATGTGTCATTTGCATGCAGGTGGCAACTTATACCGCGAAATCCCTGACGAAGACTGCGTTGCGCTACTCAAACAATGCATCGACATTTTGCGCCTTTATCCTTATACCATCGATGTACGTCCGACGGTGTTTGCTGTTCCCACTCGTGATGAAGGGTCTCCTGAAGATCTGTTACCACGTCTTGATATTTTAACAGACGCATATCGCGAACTGATTGCTCAAGATAGCAACAATAAAGTCTTGGGTGAGCCTGAAAATTATTATCAGCTGTATAGCCACGAACAGCTGATTGCGCTGTCTGAACGCGAACAAGTCGCCATACCCGGTACGGTTGATGAATGGATGATACCGGTTGCAAAATATTTGGACTTAGACAAAGTTAAATTCCCGCTGATTGTCGTACAAGAATATGGTTGGAATATTTTCCGTCTCGCAGCTTCCGCCCAATTGGCACTAGAAGATTATGAGCATGCGCATGTATTTACGGATACTCAAGTCAAGCAAGTCTTGCCCGTTGATTGTGAGAATTGCACCAACGCTGACCACCATGTCACCAAATGGCGTATCGACTATCAACGAGCACATGATCAACAAGCGGTTGACCCAGAAGCATTAGAATCCATCGAAGTGGATTATTTGATCAATGCTTGCGGCTTCCGTACTGGCGTCATTGATGACATGGTCGGTGTGAAGGTAACACGCATGGTCGAGTTCAAATCTTCTTATATTACCCGTTGGAAAGAAACAGGCGGTCAGATACCAGAAATTATTATCTACGGCAATCGCGGTACGCCAGAAGGTATGGCTCAATTGACTCCTTATCCAGATGGTTACTTTCAAATCCATGGTATGAGTAAATTTATCACTTTATTTGATGATGGATTGGTTGCATCTAGTGAAGAGAGTGCCCAGCCTAAGTTACCTGAGCAATACGTGCATTACATTGACGATGGCTGGGACAAAACACCACTCCAAGCGCGTAGCCAACAAGCCATTGATTATGTGGCTGAATTTGTACCGACATTTAATAGCGCGCGCACCATTGGCAATGCCCTTTATGGCGGTCAACAAATCCCCGGCGAAGACGATACTTTGCGAGTGGCCGATGTTAGCCTCTATTCAAACATACGCTATGCGCGTGCCGAAAACGTTAAGGCGTCCTCAACCCTGATTGCAGCAGATCAAATCGTTGATGAATTGACAAATCTTGGTTTGATTGATAATGACACGCAGGTAAACCGAGAGCGTTATGCGCATGAATGGTCTTACTTGGTACACAATGACAGTCTGGCGATTGATAAGGTTGCCCGCACCTTGGCTTGCGAGCGTGGTTTTCCGCAAGCGATGGCTCATGTGAATCATGGTATCCGCGAAGCAACTTTAGACAACTTGTCGTCGGATGACTCATCTTCTCTTGATGAGATGCCTACAAGCACTCCTTAGTATTTTATTGAGTCATAAAAAAGGAGTCAGTAACCAATGGTTAGTGACTCCTTTTTTTATTTTATAATTTTTTATTTCACAGTCAGACAATGACTTTTAGTATTGTCTGTGGCATTGGTTAAAAAAATATCAGCTTTCGCTACCTGCCATTTTTTCTGTATCCACTTCGTCATGTATCTTTACAACTGTTTTGAGTAAATCAATCGCGTCACCAATAGTGTTACAAACCACCAAACGGTCAAGATCTTCTTGCTTCATAAAGCCTTGCTCTGTGGTATGTTTTAAATGCTCAATCATACGATCATAGAAGCCGTTGATATTTAGGATAATCATTGGCTTTTCGTGTTGGTACAACTGACGCCATGTGGCAATCTCCATAATCTCTTCTAGCGTACCAAGTCCACCTGGCAACGTAATAAAAGCATCGGCGTACTCTGCCATGACGGTCTTACGGGTGTGCATGGTATCCGTCAAATGCAGACGGGTCAGCTGTTCGTGTGCGATTTCGTGCTTGAGCATAAACGTTGGAATGACCCCAACCGCTTGTGCACCGTTTTGGATAACTTCATCCGCGACGGCACCCATCAGCCCGATGCTAGCGCCGCCATAAACCAAACCTAAGCCATTTTCTGCCAAAGCCAAACCAAGCTCGCGTGCGGCCTGCTCATAGACTTCGCTATTACCCAAACGTGACCCACAATAGACCGCTACCAATGGCATGGACAATGCCGATTTATCCACCGCTTGCTCAATATTATGAATGTCTTGGCTCGTGATTACTTCGTAAGTATCATTGTTAATGTTCATTTGCATACCGCTTCCTTAGTGTTTATCTCGATTGTCTTTTATTGAGTGCGTGTGCTTATTATTACGTATTTATTAGAGCATAAGCATATTTTTATTGTCTAAAATAAGTGTTCATTTAAAGTTTTATGGATTATTTTTAAAGACAAACCCTATAGAACTTGGAAGTCATATTTGATTGCTTCGCTGACCAGCATTTATCTTAACATAAGCAATATGATCACATGGTATCAACGATTTATCCTGACATAATTATGACATCTTAACATTAACTGTTAATACATTATTTCTGATAAACACACCTACTTTATACCCAAAAACGATACAAACCATTGAGGTACAGCATGGACAGCCAGCACACAACATCTTCTAGCGAGCAAAAAAATCATATCAACGATGGCGCTCTCAATACGAATCCTGATATCGACACCTATGCTTTAACTATCATGACTGAGCGCAATCAGCCATTAGCAGCGACAGTATATCGTCCTAATGCAGAGGTAAAAAGAGCCGTTATGATCGGCCCTGCAACTGGTATCAAGCGGCAGTTTTATCACAATTTTGCGACGTATTTAGCAAGTCATGGCTTTGGCGTATTGACCTTTGACAATGAGGGGATTGGTGAGTCACTATCGATAGATTTGGCAAAATGTGACGCCTCACTCATTAGCTGGGGTCGTCATGACATGCCGGCCGTACTCGATGCGTTGCAAGATGAGTTTGCTGAGGCGACTTATCATTTGGTTGGTCATAGCGCAGGTGGTCAATTGATTGGCTTGATGCCCAACCATAAAGGTATCACGTCCGTCTTTAACGTGGCCTGCTCCTCAGGTCGTATCAAAAACATGGCCATGCCTTACAAGCTCAAAGCGATGGGCTTTATGGATGCCTTTATTCCAATGACCAATCTGACATTGGGCTACACGCCTTCGGACAAAATCGGTATGGGTGAGCCGTTACCGCGCGGCGTGGCGAGACAATGGCGTGAATGGTGCAATGGTGCAGGATATATCAAGACAGCGTTTGGCAACAGCATACACACGCATTTTTATGATGAGCTTGACATGCCAGCATTGTGGCTTGGCTTTAGCGATGACGACATCGCCAATAGTAAGAACATAGATGACATGACACGAGTGTTTACGGCAATGCCTGTCGAAAAACGCTTTTTAGACCCCAAAGATTTTGGTATCGATAGCATCGGGCACATGCGTTACTTCAGTAGTAAAACTTATGCCAAAGCACCCGAGTTATGGCAAATGGCAGTGGATTGGTTGAACGACAAGGCGCCAACTATCAGACAATGACTTTTTGAATCGTCTATTTATCCTTTGCTTCTTCTGCCATAACCCGTTTGGTCAACGCAGAATACAGCGACGGCTGCATATTATGAATATTACCGAGCATCCATTTTACATAGCTAATAGGTACGTCTTTAATTGGCGTGCCTTTATGTTTACCAAAGGGCATTTTACTGACGGGATTGGCTTTGTTAGCTATCGCATGAGCAGCGGCAAAATCTGTCGGTGCAATCTCTAAGCGCTCACAGCACGCTTGATACAGCAGATAACACATACGAGCATCACCGAGCGCGTCGTGAGCGGCAATCGTCATACGGCTTGCCTCTTCTTTACCGAGTAGTTGCTCAATACATTTAGATTGCCCATAAGCACGCCATTCTGGAAAAGCCACGCGTGCCAATCTAATTGTACAAATCAGCTTGGCAGAAGGACTACCGATCACTCGCCAATCAAAGCGCACGTTATGACCAATCAGATACTCTGGCAATTCAAACTCAGCCAAATCAAAGCGCTCAAGCCCTGCAACATCCTCATCGGTAATGCCGTGTACCTTGATGACGATAGGCGATATAGTGCGACCGCTATTAAAGTACTTCATCCACTCAAAACCAGTCATTACATTGATGGTTGCAACTTGGATTGGTCTTGGATCACGCCCTTGATCGGTTTCAGTATCGATCACCAGTGCTGTGTTCGCGATGTTGAAAACCTCTGTCATAAAGTATGACCCTTAAATAATTGCCCTTGTACTTAACGCTTGTATTTAACGACTATGCTTAACAACTTTATTTAATCATCATGTTTTGAGACCCACCAATCCGTTATGGGGTTAAAACACTGATATAACAATGCGATACATACGTAAATCGATAAGCCCCCTATACTAGTATAAACACTATATAAGAAAGATAAGAGGTATTGATGCAACCGACAGACAACAGCAAGCCACCCCGCCCGACATTGATAAGCCGTGTGCTCAGCGTGTTGATTAAAGCAGTTGTACTGTTGGCACTATTATTTGTATTCGATCGATTATTGCCAACCATCAGCCAACAAACTCAATCTTTTGTGATGGAAAAATGGCAGCAATTAAGCCTTTTGCAACAAGACCCTCCTGCTGCAAACAGTTTACCCAACCCGCTACCAGAGCAAGGATTGGCTGATACATGGGGCGCGGCTCGCAGTCAAGGTCGCACACATGAAGGGATTGATATCTTTGCTCCGAGGGGCACGCCAATACAATCAACAACGCAAGGGATTGTTAGCAAAGTGGGGAATAATAATTTGGGCGGTCGCGTCGTTGTCGTCGTCGGACCAGGCGGTGCAGGACATTACTACGCGCATTTAGAAGACTATGCCGATATCTCTCCCAATGACTGGGTAAATGCTGGAGATATCATCGGTTATGTTGGTGATAGCGGTAATGCCAAAGGCACCCCACCTCACCTTCATTATGGAATTTATATTAATGGTAGTGCTGTGAATCCCTATCCACTCATGCAAAAAGAGTGATGCCTGTAGCGTTCGTTCCTACAAACATTATTGGTAGTAACAGATAGTATAGATAGCATCAGCCTGTAGAAGCCGTTCGGACATAAGCTGCTGGGAAAACCACACTAAATGTCGACCCCACCCCTTCTACGGATTCAATTTGCAAACTGGCTTCGTGTTGATACAAAACGTGTTTTACAATAGCGAGACCCAACCCTGTACCACCGGTGGCGCGGCTACGCCCTTTGTCGATGCGATAAAAGCGCTCCGTTAGACGTGCGATGTGCTCTGCTGCAATACCAATACCATTGTCTTCCACGGCAAATCGGCAGCCTTCTGAGGTTTTTGTCCAGCTAATGGTTATATTACCACCCTTGGGTGTGTACTTAATGGCATTTATCACAAGGTTAGATAAGGCACTGTTTAGGTACATCTCAGAACCATATAGCCCATCATAAGTGTCTATCTGCAAATGGATGATATGCCCGTATGCTTGGTTGTATGCTTGCGCATCGTCATACACATGGGTCAGTAGTTTGGTCATATCAATATAGTTGAGCTCGTGAGTTTCTTCGATTTCAATTCGAGACAACAACAATAGATCATTCACAATTCTATTCATACGCGCCGTTTGCTGACTCATAAGCTCAAACCCGCGTCGCCAATGCGGCGGCATGTCTGGCTGATCTGAGAAATTCTCTAAATAGCCCATCATTACAGTTAGTGGAGTACGTAATTCGTGCGAGACATTTGCCACAAAGTCACGACGCATCTCTTCTAAATGCTGCAAGCGTGTCACATCATAGATAATCAGTAATTTTTGGTCACCAAAAGGCGTGAGTTCACATTTCAGGTAGCGTTTAGGATCTTGCCAAGATTCTATGTGTACACCCTCACTGAGAGCCGTAGTGGTCGCTTGATAGTACTGACGAAACTCAGGTACTCGAATGAAATCAAAAATACTTTTGCCTGCATCGCCTACTTGTAGTGACAATAAATCTTGTGCCGACTGATTCCACCACTCCACATTGTCATCTTGGTTGAGCAAAATCACAGCATCTCGTAAAGCCAGTAAGGCGCTTCTGATTTTTGTCAATTGATCCGAGGCGTGTTGGTGAGAAACTGATTCTGATGGACTCTGTTGATTATTTTTTGTCATTATTGTGCTCATTCATCATCCCTACTACTTTTTTGCTGTGTCATCTTAGGTTGCGACTGCCATGAGACTTCTAATTAGGCTAAGCTATATCGGCGCCATGATATTAGAAAATCGATAGCCTGTACCGCGAACGGTCTGTATCAACGTATCACAGCCGTAAGGTCTTAATATGGTACGCAGACGTTTAATATGGACATCGATGGTTCTGTCCTCGATATAGACGTTGCCGCCCCATACTTGATCTAGTAGCTGTGTGCGCGTATAAGCACGCTCTGGATGACTCATAAAAAATGCCAATAACCGATATTCAGTAGGGCCCAATTCAACCACTTTACCCGCTACTGTCACACGTTGACTTCTTGGATCCAAACTGAGCTTGCCGACTTCGATAGATTTATCACTGCTGAGCGCATTACTACGCCGCAGCACCGCCTTGATTCTAGAGATAAGTTCGCGCGTCGAAAAAGGCTTGGTCATATAATCGTCAGCACCTGCATCCAGACCATGAACTTTGCTGTCTTCTTCGCTCTTTGCCGTCAGCATAATGACGGGTATTTCAGAGAGCAGATCGTCGTTTTTTAACATACGGCAAAAATCCACGCCACTCTTATCGCCTGGCAACATCCAGTCTAGTAGAATCAGCGCTGGTCTATGATCCACGACTTGTTGATGCGCTTCTGACACATCGGCGGCTTGTAGACTATCAAACCCAGCCATCTCTAGCGTCATGACCACCATTTCACGAATCGCAGGTTCATCTTCAACAATCAAAATTTGCTCGTTATACATACAGCACTCTCAGTGTTAAGTACAAAGTTTAGCACGTAAAAGGCGATACATATTCGCCAGCTTTTATCTATTAAACGGATTAATTGTGACAGCTTGATGACAGTTATTATTCAGTATGACATAAACTACCGGACTTCTAATATGAAGTTTAATGGGCCATCATTGATGCTCTCAACTTGCATGTTAGCACCAAACTGCCCAGTAGCAATGATAGGATGCTGACTCTTTGCATACTCAATCAACTGAGCAAACAGCACTTGTGCTGCCTCAGGTGCCATCGTCCCACCAAAATCAGGCCTGCGACCTTTGTCGGTTGTGGCCATTAAGGTAAACTGCGATACCAATAACAATCCGCCATTCACTTGCTGGACATTTTTGTCCAGTTTACCGACCTTGGCAGGATCGTCGTTATTCTCAAAAATACGATACGTCAGGATTTTATCAATCATGCGCTGCGCGGTTTGTAGGTTATCATCGTGTCCTAAACCAATATAAGCCAATAGTCCATGCTCAATGGCACCGATATTAGACCCCTCAACCACGACACTCGCGCTGCGTACTCGCTGTATAAGTGCTTTCACTCCCTAACTCCTTACAGATTATGGCCATACAATCATACGCTGTCCATGATAAAATATGGCTATTTACTTGCCTATTATTTATTACACCACACTTTATTTTGGTAGCCCTATTATGAATTTATTCACCACCTTACAACAGCTTGTCCCACAACAGAAGCTAAGTAAAGTTGCTGGACGTTTGGCCGCCAGTCGCCATCCTTATGTCAAACGCACTTTTATTCGTAGCTTTGCAAAAGCATATAATGTCAGCTTAGATGAGTATGAGCGCCAAAGCCTCAATGCCTATGAAAGCTTCAATGATTTTTTTACGCGTGAGCTAAAGGAAGACGCTCGTCCTATCGACACCACAGCTAACGGTATTGTAAGTCCCGCTGATGGAGTTATCTCGCAGTTAGGACAGATTAATGACCATAAAATGCTGCAAGCAAAAGGTCGTCATTATGACGTTGGGCAACTGCTTGCTGATAGTGAAGATGGTCGTTATTTTGCTGATGGTAGTTTTGCCACTGTGTATTTAGCGCCCAGCAACTATCACCGTGTTCATATGCCATTTGCTGGTACATTGACCAAAACTCGCTACGTGCCCGGTACCTTATTTTCGGTGAACAATACCACTGCGGCCAATGTCCCTGACTTGTTTGCGCGAAATGAGCGTTTGGTTTGCATGTTTGATACTCAGTACGGCAAAGCGGCAGTGGTGATGGTAGGCGCTATGATTGTCGCTGGTATCGAAACCGTAGCGACTGGCAAAATTGCCCGTACTGATGATGTACAAGAGGCCAATCATGACATGCGCTTCGAAAAAGGCGATGAGCTTGGGCGTTTTTACCTAGGGTCGACGGCGATTGTCATACTACCAAAAGCAGCAAACGCTGACTGGGAAAGCACCATGCAAGCCGATAGTTTTGTAAAAATGGGACAGTTATTGGGTGTCACCAATTCGTAATTTATCTCTGTCATAATAAAAAATAAAAGCCCAGTGAGGCGTCAATAACGACGTTTCATTGGGCTTTTTACTTATAACTGGTATATATCAATGACAGTTAGTAGCGGAAATGCTTGAGAATTGGGTACGAGTACAAAATATTTTCTTCTTGAGTACCACGTCCGATATTATGAATAATCAATGGCGTACCATCAGCGGCCTTTTTGTCGGAGACGATACCGATATGAGGTAAACTGTCCTTCGGCAACCGCCACGTCACTATATCGCCTGCTTGAAAACTGTCTTTGTCAGTAATCGATAACGTTTGTCCCTGTCTCTCAAAAAACACTTCAAGATTGGGTACACGGCGATGGTCGATATTTTTGTCGGTCGATTTAAGTCCCCATCTTTTTGGATAAGCTGACCAGTTGGACTTCATATCATGGTTGACCAGCTGTTGAAGATCGATATTTTGCAAACGATACGCGCGAATGATGACATCGGTGCAGACTCCTGTTTCTATGGGTACGTCACCTCGCGGAAAATCCAACTTACGATAAGCAGGATCATAGCTTGTGGTCACGCCAATTTGTTTTTTGGCATCGTAGGCCAATTTATCGCCATCACTAATAGGCGTCGCAGCTTGCGCCATATGCGCAAGGCTCAGCATGCTTACAAGGACAAGTGATTTGCATAGTTTTCTATAAGTTACAGATAGACTCATTTATTGACTTCTCTTTTGTGACGCTAATGATCAATATGTTAGCAAGGGTAAATTATAGGTAAGTTGAATAATATGAAGAGGATAATGGGTGTTATTTATGAGTCAATCAGCCACCCTTGATGCGTTGCATACTCGATATTTTCTGTGAGCCAATCATGAATCACAGGGAAGCTGTGCTCAATAAATGCCAATGCTGCTGCCACTTGCGAACGCGTGACGTCAGATTCAATCCACGTTTTTCCCTCGGTATTTAGATTAAGTAAAAACGGTAACAAACGATCAACGACTCTGAGCAGCTGGGTCTCTTTGCTGCTACCTGTCTCTTGTTCTTCCCAAATCTAAGCGAGATTGGCAATCCCATTGCCGCGTTCTGCTTGCAATCGAGCGATACCAGCACGCTCTTCGATGTGGGCGGCGTTACGACTGCTGGCAAATAAAAAGGTATCTCCTGCATCAATCTCGCCCAAATCATGCACCAACGCCATCTTTAGTAGTTTCTCATGATTGACGTCGAGCTCAAACAATTCAGCAATTGACCAGCAAGCCATTGCCAAGTGCCAAGAGTGTTCGGCAGAGTTTTCTCGGCGTGTGGTATGGGTCACATAGCTGCGGCGATTGACACGTTTGAGCGCATCCAACTCCAACAAAAAATGGGTGACATCATTGACATCGATACTTGCTACAAGCATTTGGCTGGTCAGTGGTCTAGGCATACTTAAAGACATACTTCTCTCTGATTAGATAAAAAACAGCGCCTGTCTGATCAAGCGCTGTTTTTACGATGGTTAAATAAAATGGTAGCAGCCGCTTACTACAGCCCTTTGTTGCATCAACTATTTAATCAAATTGCTGATGGTTTTAAAGGCAGGATCTTGGCTACTGCGGCACAGCTCAAACAAAATAGACTCAACCGTACTGATAACACCACCTGCACGGCGAATACGACGAATCGCTTGCTTTTTATCATAAGGGTAGCGCGAGCCAACGGCATCGCCAATAATGACAGGTTGCATGCCGTTATCAAGTAAATCAAGCGCCGTCTGCATGACACAAACGTGTACTTCTACACCGAATAAAATAACGACACTGCGATTCTGCTGGGCCAGATGATGCCATGCTTCATCATTATCACAGGCACTAAATGTGACCTTTTCAAAACTTTTTGTATTATTACCTTCTAGTGCTTCCTTGATCTCGGGCAACGTATCGCCTAGACCCTTTTTGTACTGCTCATTGAGCATAATAGGCACGTTCAGCGCTTGTAGACCCTTTATCAGTGTGACTGTCTTTTTTAATATGTTTTCATGGTCATAAATGTGCGGCGTTAAGCGCTCTTGGACATCAATGACCATTGCTTGGGTATTTTCACGAGCAATTCGATAAGTACGATCGGTAATCATGGTAGACATAGCACACTCCTTGTACAACTGACGTTTATCATTAAAAACTATTGTGTGAGTACCAATAGCGTAATGACTCCACTAATGCTTATTTAGTCACAGTTTAGCAAGTGCGTCAATGGACATAATTTTGCTCTGTTATTTACGAGTAGCTCTTATTGCTACCTATAACTGACTTAACTGTCTAAATTCTAATAAAAAAAACCTCCAGTCATGAAGACTAGAGGCTATTATCTAAATATTTACAATGGTTAAATATTACAAATCGACTACCGATTCGAGTGTTTAAACGCGCTCAATCACGGTCGCGATACCTTGACCAAGACCGATACACATCGTTGCCAGACCAATTTCAGTATCTGACTGCTCCATCGCATTGAGTAGTGTCACTGTGATACGAGCGCCTGAACAGCCAAGTGGGTGACCCAAGGCAATCGCGCCGCCGTTGATATTGACGATGTCTTGTTTGTCCGTTAGGTTCAGTGCTTTTAGAACTGATAAACCTTGCGCTGCAAATGCTTCGTTTAACTCGATGGTTTGCATGTCATCGATGCTCATGCCGGCACGTTTGAGGGCTTTGTTGGTAGCTGGTACAGGACCATAACCCATGATAGCGGCGTCACAACCAGCAACAGCCATACTACGAATACGAGCGCGTGGCTTTAGACCCAAGTCTTTGGCTTTTTGGGCGCTCATGACCAGCATTGCTGCGGCACCATCTGATAAGGCAGATGACGTCGCTGCCGTCACCGTACCACCTTTTGGATCGAAGGCTGGACGTAGTTTTTGCATTTGCTCCATCGTCGCATCTGGACGAATCACTTCATCAACGGTACATAGCTGCAAGCGACCCGCCGCATCATGACCTTCGATACCGATGATTTCATTGTCAAAACGACCTCCAGAAGTCGCAGCCCACGCACGGCGATGTGACTCAAGACCAAAGGCGTCTTGCTCTTCGCGCGTAATGCCATTCATGCGACCCAGCATCTCAGCGGTCAAGCCCATCATGTTCGAGGCTTTTGCATAGTGCTTTGAGGCTTCAGGATTAAGATCCACGCCATGCATCATGCCAACGTGGCCCATGTGCTCAACGCCACCAATGATGAAAATCTCGCCTTGGTTGGTCATGATTTGGGCAGCGGCCGTGTGTAGCGCCTGCATTGATGAGCCGCATAGACGATTGACGGTCTGGCCGCCTGCCGTTTTTGGAATACCCGCCAATAGGCCAATGTTACGACCGATGTTTAGGCCTTGCTCTAGCGTTTGGTTCACACAGCCCCAGATGATATCTTCGACATCACGTGGGTCAAAATCGTTACGCTCAACCAAGGCACGTACCAATTCAGCAGACATGCTATCCGCGCGAACATGGCGGAACATACCGTTTTTAGATTTGCCCATCGCTGAGCGTACGCCATCTACGATGACCACATCTTTTGGACTTAAAGTTGTCATACTATCTTCCTTTTCAATTTTTATTGTCAGTGTCATCCGTTCACTTTGACGCTTTTACCTTGCCAATCTTACCCAAAGTACGATAGGTACTTCTGCGTTTGATGCACTGGTATTAACATTCAATGGAACTGACTATAACTGTACGTTTGCGATTGAAAAATAGGGTTCTATCAATGGCTGTTTTGCTCAAAGGCAAACGTACTGCACTTCATCCTAGTAATGACTGCCTATTACGCGGTGGCGTAAAAGGTCTCGCCTGCGGCTGCCATATCGCGAATCTTTTGCGGGGCTTCATAAGCTTTGCCAAGGTGCGCGTATTTTTCACACAGTGCCAAGTAGTTATCTAGACCCATCTGGTCGATATAACGGCAAGGGCCACCACGGAATGGCGGGAAACCGACGCCCATGATCATGGCCATGTCGGCCTCGGCAGGCGTGCTCACGATATTGTCTTCTAAGCAGCGAACGGTTTCATTACAGAAAGCCAGCATGGTGCGATCGATGATGGCTTGATCATCAAAGGTTTGCTTGTCACTGTCACTCGTCGCTTGTAGCAACTCATAAGTCGCGTCATCAGCCACTTTTTTTGGCTTACCGCGGCTATCTGTTTCGTATTTATAAAAACCAACGCCGTTTTTCTGACCCAAGCGCTTGTTTTCGTATAGATGCTGAATTGCGCCTTTGTAGTCGGGCTTCATGCGATCAGGGAAACCTTCTGCCATCACTTCGGCACCATGGACACCTGTGTCCAAACCGACGACGTCGATCAAGTAAGCAGGACCCATCGGCCAGCCGAATTTTTCCATAACTTTATCGACATGAGCAAAGTCAGCACCTTGCTTAAGCAATAAATCAAACGCGCCAAAATATGGGAACAACACACGGTTTACCAAGAAACCTGGGCAGTCATTGACCACAACAGGGACTTTACCCATTTTTGAAGCGAGCGCAACAGTGGTCGCGATGGCTTCTTCAGAGGATTTTTCACCGCGAATCACTTCGACGAGTGGCATACGGTGTACTGGGTTAAAGAAATGCATACCGACGAAGTTTTCTGGACGCGCAAGTGCTTCGGCCAAATAAGTGATAGAAATGGTTGAGGTGTTTGATGCTAGGATACAATCGTCTTTTACCAAGCCTTCTACTTCTTTTAAGACACTACGCTTCACGTTTGGATTTTCTACCACGGCTTCGATCACGATATCTGTTTCGCTAAAATCACCATAGTTTAGAGTCGGACGAATACGGCTTAAGGTTTCGCCCATTTTCGCTGGGGTCATCTTGCCGCGCTCAACCATCTTGCCAAGCAATTTGCTGGCTTCGCCCATACCAAGATCTAATTGCTCAGACTTGATATCTTTCATAATGATTGGCAAGCCTTTGCTGGCTGCCTGATACGCGATACCACCGCCCATGATGCCAGCGCCTAGTACAGCAGCTTCGTTGATGTCATGCGCCTGCTTGCTGTGTTGTTTGGCCAGCTTTTTAACCAATTGATCGTTTAAGAACAGACCAACCAAGCTTTCTGCTTGTGGGGTTTTAGCCGCTTTAGCAAAGCCAGCAGCTTCAACTTCAATTGCTTTGTCACGCGGTAGATTGACATGTTTTTCGATGGCTTCGATAGCGAGGGCTGGTGCTGGGTACTGCTTAGGATTGGCTTTGGCAAAGATCATGCCTTTGGCACTGTTGAACGCCATGGCTTGCTCAAGCTGATTTAGCTTCACTGGTACCAGTTTTTCTTCACGCTTGGCTTGCCAATCAAGCTCGCCCGAGATACATTTTTTGACCAAATCAATGGCGGCATCTTGCAAGTCGTCAGCTGGTACGGTTGCATCAACCAAGCCGAGCTTTAGCGCATCAAGCGGTTTTTTTGGTGTGCCAGTGGCGATCAGCTCAAGCGCATTGTCGATACCAATGATACGGGTACTACGAACCGTACCACCAAACCCTGGGAAGATACCCAGTTGAGTCTCTGGTAGACCAATGATTGCTTTGTCACTCATGACGCGGTATTCACACACCAAGGTCATCTCACAACCGCCACCCATTGCCGCGCCATTGATGGCAGCCACTTTTGGGAATGGCAAATCTTCAAAACGATTGAAAGCGTCATTAACATGAACGACCCAATCTTTGATCTCGCTTTCTGATTTTTTGAAAGAAGCCACAAATTCTGTGATGTCAGCACCAGCGATAAATACGCCTTTGCCTGAAGTGACGATAAGACCTTTTACGTCATCAGCTTTTTCTAACGCGCTAACGGCTTCGCCAAACTGCTTGTTGGTTTCGGCATCAAACTTATTCACGCTCTCGTTTTCGGCGTTGTAGTGCATGTTGGCGATGCCATCCTCTAGCATTGTCACCGTGATGCGATTTCCTTGGTATACCATTTGGAACTCCTTGTTATTCATAAAGGCTATTTAATAAAAACGATGTAATAAAAACTAGCTCTCAAAAGCCATGCGACAAACCTTTCGTCTTAAAAGCGACGTTTTGGCACAAATCACATAACTCGTTATTGTTAGAAAAATGGGTAATGCACCATCAGCCTGCCCTTTTATGACAACAAATCGTTATGAAGACAAACCATTTATTGTATTAGTCAGCTGGCAAGTCAATCAGGCAAAATATCTTTATTATCCAGCGCGCGTGTTTTTGTCTTTACTGCTCTGTACTTATTTTAAGTGTGTTGCACAACATCATACGGCGCTTCATTTATATACTCTTGCTTTCAGTACAGCTGCTTTAAGTACTACAGTTGTCGGTCTGACGATGACTTTCACGCCAATTAGTGTAGGGGATTATGCCCCTGACTGTCACAAGCTAATACCATACTCACAAGTCACTCTTAAATTGATAACAGCCCTTTACCTCGTGTCCGGCGTCCTTTAAGTGCCTGTTAACATCATACAAATGAACTTATCAAAGTGCATAAACTATCATTATCAACCTCTTAGCTTCCTCCATTATCAAAGCACATTCAACCACTAAGTTAAATCACCAATACGTAACGGGAACTTATGGGATTATCTTCTTTCCTTTTGCTGTTGAATGGCAAAAAATAATTCAGCGCGTCTACGTGCCATACAAGGAATATCGCCTATCATGCTACACTAAGGGTATTTTTATTCTTCTCTGATAAATGGTTGGGTTATGACTGTTTCTTCTATACTAAGCTTAATGCCAGCAAGCGTTCCGTCTTTTAAAAATACCGAGCAGTTCCATCGCGCAGTACGCGCACAATTGGCGCAAGACATTGAAGTTTTATTTACGTATGCCAAGCTCCCAAGTCCGCTGATGGACGCCTGTCGTTATGTGATGACCGGTCAAGGCAAAACGGTACGTCCCCTATTGGTCGCAAGTGTGTTTGCGAGCGTCACTGACAATAACAATATAAGTGGTAATGCGGACAATGCTGAAGCAAGTTTAAAATCCGATGATGCATCAGGTCTTGTTGACTCTACCCCTACCAATATAACCAATGACATGCAAAGCGATGATTTGGCATCATTGTTAGAGAACGACTCAGATTATGATATGTGTCGCCGTGCTGCCCTAGCAGTGGAGCTACTGCATACCTACTCACTGGTGCATGATGATTTGCCTTGTATGGACGATGATGAGCTACGCCGTGGACAGCCAACCTGCCATATCGCCTTTGATGAAGCGACTGCCCTATTGGCAGGGGATGTGCTACAGACGCTGGCCTTTGAGGTATTGACCGCAGAGATGCCGACCTTTGCGCATTTTGATTCTGATATCGCAAGCCAGCTGCTCGCGGTATTTGCACCGCGGGCGCGGCGCATGGTATCTGGTCAAATGCTGGATCTCAATGCTGAAGCAAAAGATGACGTCTCGCAAAGTGAGTTAGAATCCATTCACCGCGATAAAACCGGTGCCTTGATTGAAGCGGCCATGCTAATGGGCGGTATCTGTGCTGGCGCGACCGCTTTACAACGCATGGCATTGCAGGATTGCGCTCAGCACATTGGTCTTGCCTTCCAGGTCCAAGATGATATCTTGGATGTGACCACCAGCACCGACACGCTTGGCAAACCTGCTGGTAGCGATGAAAAGCTGGACAAATCCACCTATGTAAAATTGATGGGTGTGGAGAATGCCAAAACCTATGCACAATCACTGTTTGATGACGGACGCACCGCGATTATTCGTGAGCTAGGCAGTCGTGAGCCAAATAGTGATGAGGTAAGCCGTGATGATTACAGCATCAATAAAGACAATGATGCGCTACTGGCGTTGATAGACTGGCTATGGGCACGTAAAAAATAGCCAAAACTGAATCATAAAAAAGTAAATCATAAAAAAATAATGAGTGGTCAACATGGACAGTAACCCTACCCCGCGTATCTATCTCGGCACTGGTGGCTATAGCGATACCGATTTGCTCGGTACGCTGTATCCCACTGGCACCAAAAAAACGGACTTTTTGCGCGAGTACGCCAAACAATACGGCGCCGTCGAGATTAATAGCACATTCTACGCACCCATCGGGCAAAAAGCCTTTGCGGGTATGGTTGATAAAGCCTATGTGCAAACTGACAGTCAGCTAAAATTCGCCGTAAAACTCCATCAAGACTTTACTCATGCACGTAAAGGCACAAGCGAGCATGCCGAGGCCTTTCTAACGGCGCTCACCCCGCTTATTGAAGCGAATGCTTTAGCGCCATTATTACTCCAGTTCCCGCATGGCTTTGATCGTACTCGCGAGCATCGTCTGTATCTCGCCAATCTTGTCAGCTGGTTTAGAGACTATCCGCTCGCCGTTGAGTTTCGCCACAACGGCTGGCACACGCCGCAAGTGGTCGATAGTTTTCGCGAGCAAGGGTTGATTTGGTGCAGCGTCGATTACCCCAAAGTGAATGGCTTGCCACCATCACGACTCATATTCACTGAGCGTACAGGTTATCTACGTATGCATGGCAACAATCTGAACTGGTGGGATGCGATGAGCGCAAGTGACCGTCATGATTATCGCTATAGCGAGGCAGAAATGCAGGACTGGGCGCAAGCGATTGCCAATCAGCGCCAGCACTTTGATACGCTTTATATTTTCTTTCAAAACACGGTCAACGCGCATGCGTATTATAATATCGCGATGCTTAGAGAAGCGTTGGGTAAGTTTGGGTTTGAGGTGTTGTAATGTCGATAAACTTAGCGAACTTATTTGATTTTTTTCGGTCTCGTAAAGAACCAGAAAATGAGCACGAAAAATCTATTCAGCTGTTACAAACGATGCAATGGTCAAAATTGTGTTGGGATGAAAGTTGGGAGGATGTGATAGAGCTAGAAAGCTTACTACCAAAAGCAGGTAAAACATACCATATAAAACTTGATGAGAATGAAGAATATGCAGAGGAAGGAAAAGCATACATATTATGGTCACCGCCTCACTCAGAGCTTAATGGGTGGTGGGACAAACGACCATCTGAAATTCTCAAATCCTACGTATTAGAAGGTATTTTATCTAATACCGTCTCAAATTATGAAAAACGCGAGTATTTTTTTGACTTTCAAATCGAAAGATATACAAGACTAATCAATTACTTCTCTGAAATTCCTGAAACTAAAATATCGCCTTTATCTACGGTTGGTCAAGGTAATGGTTCTTCAAGGATTCAATGGCAGGACGCTGACGATCTTCAAAAGTATAATCTCGGCGACTATTTGTATTTAAGTGGAATAGAATGTGAGAGTCATTTAGAGCTCATACTTTCATGTATAAAAAATAGATGGTATGTGCATTATTCAGCAACATTACATTATCCTGCCCACTATGAAACCCTTATCACTAAGTATCATTTAAAATCTAAAGAACAAAAATTAATTGAAACATTGATAAAAAAAGCCAGTGACATAACCGATAACTCAATGGACTCACTAGAAGATAATAAGATTTACGGTGCTGAGTACTGGTGACTCAGCTATTCATAAGCCAAAAAAAAGACACCTCGCGGCGTCCTTTTTCATCAATCAAATGCTTAGCCAAAAATTACACGTCAACACCAGCATCTTGACTTTTATATTTTGCGTTTGCCTAGTCCCAATTCACAAGATTGTCTAGTAACTTACCTAAATAGTCAGGAGCTAAATCAACAGCACGCCATCACCTTGTCGCCGCAATCACTGCATCACTGCTTACATAGAGTTCTTTGTGGGCATAGACTTGATATACCCGCTTGCACTGATAAATAGCAATACCGCCAGCCCAGCGCCAAGCATCTCCATAATAAACAGTGTCTGCCCCATTGGCGCGACCGAGCGCGGGAAGATATTAGCAATGTCCGTCACATATACCACAAAATATTCTACCGCGAGTAGTTGCAGTATCTTGCCACTCATCACCTGACTGTCTAGCCCCGCAAACAGTTGCCAGATGCTGAGCACCACAAGAGTGATCAAAAACACCGTAAATAACGTGATGACCATTGGTGGATAATCGGGAAATACTCGCATCTTAGTCAATACGCTGAGTATCATAAAGCACAGGTTCAGCACCGAGAGTGTCAATGTGGCCAGTACTGCAATGCGCGCTTTATTCACCCTATCCTCCTGTCTGCATTTTAGGTTCGTGTCGCCTGTATTATAGCGCTATCAATACCGTTTTTATTGATAAAGGTTAGCTGGCAGCATCGTTATTCGCTATCCACTCCTTTTTTAAAATGGCATATTGCAACGTATCTTCGTACTTTGGCGTGCCGTCTGCATTTTTGATAAACGAGATAAACTCTACAAAATGCCCTTCTTGACGAAAGCCCAAACGCTCGCACAGCTTTTGTGAGGCGGTATTGTCAACCTCGACATACGCATAAATGCGTCTGGCGTCCTGTTCGGTAAATAAAAAATCAATAAACGCACGCGCACTTTCGCTGGCGTATCCTTTGCCGTGAAATTGCTCATTAAAATTCCAGCCTACAGAGTAGGTATCAGGCTCTTCTTTGATGAAGAAAATCTCACCAATCAGCTTATCAGAGTCTTTGAGACATACGGCAATATAATCACCGTCTTTTTGTCTTTTGGCAATTTTTGTCAGTGCTTCATCAATCGAGGTGATTTTATCGCCTATAAAACAGCTGGGTATAGGGTTGGACAGATATGCCAATAAGTCAGCAGCGTCATGTGCTGCAAAGTCTCGTAAAATGAGCCGCGGTGTGTGTATGGTTGTCATTATTGTCATCTCATTATTTGTCTGGGTCATGCTTTATTAAAGTCGGCAGTTTTGGTACCAAGCACAGCTATCTTATTTCGATATATTTAATGTCTCATTGGTTTTTATGATCAAACTCCAAACCAAAAAAAGGACACCTCTCAGTGTCCTTTTTTGTATCAAATGCTTGGTTAAAGATTACTCTTCAACGCCAGCGTCTTGACCTTTATATTTCGCGTTTGCGTAGTCCCAGTTCACAAGCTTGTCTAGGAACGTGTCAACATAGTCAGGACGACGGTTACGGTAATCAACATAGTACGCATGTTCCCATACATCACAAGTCAATACGGCTACTTGATTATGTGCAAGTGGGGTATCAGCGTTTGCTGTTTTGGCGATTGACAATTTGCCACCGACTTTGTCAGCGACTAGCCATGCCCACCCTGAACCAAATTGAGTCAATGCTGCGTTTTTGAACTCTTCACGGAACTTGTCATAGCTACCGAAATCTTCTTCGATTTTGCCTTTTAGATCGCCAGTAGGTTCACCTCCGCCGTTGGTTGGCGTCATGCAGTTCCAATAGAACGTGTGGTTCCATACTTGGGCTGCTTGATTGAACATACCTTGCTTGCTCTCATCTTTAGCAGTTGCTTCGATGATTTCTGGCAATGTTTTGTCTTCTAAACCAGAACCTGGTAATAGCTCATTTAGCTTGTTAACATAAGCAGCATGATGTTTGTCATGATGGTATTCTAGTGTCTCTGCACTGATATGTGGCTCTAGTGCGTCTTTTGCATATGGTAGATCTGGTAAAGTAATATTTGACATAGTTATTTTATCCTTGCTGTTTTTGACCGTTACTTTATAAAAGCTAAATTCTACACTGTTCTTACTTCACAAAATAGCGGTCTAAAGTGGCTGAGTTTATTGTTTGAATTAAATTTTATCGCTTAATACACGTTATTGCTTAACACAGTATCACGTATTATGATGGAGCCAAAACTGATTGGGCTATTGCTTTTGCCCCAACGCCAAGTGGCTGGCTTTATATATGTTTGTTAACTTAATATTCATAAGCCATAAGATATAATTCACTGTAGCTTGCGGGCTAGTATAGCAAACGTGACCGAGAGTATCAGTTACCAAATGTTATAGACCATGCTTACAAGCGCACAGAAAACCATCCTTATCCACATGACGGAATGATACCATGAGTACCATTGACACCCCGATACTCTCTAAAACTTTCTCTACCCAATCAGCACCCGATAACCAATGGGTACTCGCCAGTAATAATAAAGGTAAACTGGCTGAGTTTCAAAGGTTGTTTGCTGAAGCAAATCTGAATGTAACGATTGTACCGCAAGGTGAGCTGGGTATCGAAGACGCCGTCGAAGATGGTTTAAGCTTTGTAGAAAACGCCATTATCAAAGCACGTCATGCCAGCCGTATCAGCGGTCTACCTGCGATTGCCGATGACTCTGGTTTGTGTGTTCCCGTACTGGGCAACGCGCCTGGTATTTACTCTGCACGCTATGCAGGCGAACACGGCAATGATGATAAAAACAACGCCAAGCTTGTCACTGATTTGCAGGCGATGCGCGGTGAGCAGCCTATTCAAGGTATATTCGTTTGCGTTCTAGCCATGGTGCGCCACGCGGATGATTCGCTGCCAATTATCGCTCAAGGCTTGTGGCAGGGTGAAATCTTAGAAGCGCCGTATGGGGATGGTGGTTTCGGTTATGATCCCTTGTTTTGGTTGCCAGAGCGACAAGCGACAGCAGCAAGCCTAAGCCCTGCGGATAAAAACCGCATCAGTCATCGCGGTCAAGCAATTCAGCAATTGCTGGCCCAGCTGTCGTTATAGATTTCTACATAAGTAATAAAATCTGTCTAGCGCCAATATAGATTGACTGGTCAGCATTTTCTGTAGCCTCTGTCACGCTATACGAACAGCAAGCAAGAGAAATACTTACCAGTCGAACTCAAAATACCTATATCGTTTTCATGTTGCACTGACCATAGCAAACAGATAATTTTTACTTTAATAAGCAGATAGATTATACTGTTCTACTTTTAAAATTTTGTTGAAAGCCCTAATTTGGCTGTATAATTCACCAAAAAACGTTATTATGCGGCTTATTAACGGTTTATGATTGATATTTGATAGCGTCTATAGCCTCGACATTCTCAATCATTAGTACCAGTAGTGATTGCTTCTGGCACAGATAATGAGCGTGCGCGCTATCATTAGCCCCTATTTATTCCAACGGCAAGCCGTCGTACACGCTCATATTTTGAGGCGCGGTTGTCTATTACCATTTAACTCCAAGTACTATTAAATCAAACGTACTATTTAATCCTAAAGGTGTAATGAACATGGCTACAGATTTACAAGTCACAACCAACAAGCTATCTAATAAAGAGACTCAGCTAACGGTTAAAGTACCTGTCGAAAAGATTCAAAACAAAGTTGAAGGCCGTATTCGCCAAGTTGCGAAAACTGCCAAAATCGACGGTTTCCGTAAAGGCAACGTCCCTATGTCACACATCCGCTCTCAGTACGGTGCTGGCATTCAACAAGAAGTGATCAACGATGTAATCCGCGATACTGTATTTGAAGCGATCAAATCTGAAGACATCCGCGCGGTTGGCATGCCTAACATCGACGACGTAAAACTTGAAGACGATTTCTTGGTCTATCAAGCCACTGTTGAAATCTTCCCAGAAGTAGATGTACAAGGTATTGATGAAATCGAAGTTGAGCGTCACACTGCACAAGTGAGTGAGGAAGACGTTGACACCATGATCGAAAACCTACAAAAGCAACGTGAAGAGTTCGTTGAGAAAAAAGGCATGGCTGCTAAAGACAACCAAGTCACTTTTGATTTTGAAGGCTCAATCGATGGCGAAAAATTTGAAGGCGGCTCAGCTGAAGACTTCAAATTGGTTATCGGTAGCAACCAGATGATCCCAGGTTTTGAAGCTGGCATCAAAGGCATGAAAGCTGGCGAAGAAAAAGTCATCGACGTAACTTTCCCAGAAGATTACCAAGCTGAGAACCTAGCGGGTAAAGAAGCTCAGTTCAAAATCAATGTGAAATTGGTTGAAAAATCTAAGCTACCTGAAATCGATGATGCGTTCCTAGAGCTATTCGGTGTGACTGAGGGCGGCGTTGAGAAATTAAAAGAAGACGTACGCAAAAACATGGAACGCGAAATCAAAAACGCTGCGCGTAGCCAAGTAAAACAAGCGACTTTTGATGCGCTACTAGAAAAGAACGAGTTTGACGTACCAAACGCCATGCTAGAGCAAGAAATCGAGCGTCAACGCAACATGATGATGCAACGTTTCTCTCAGCAATTCGGCGCTAACGCTGATAGCTTCGACAAAGACATGCTGCCAAATGAGCTATTTGAAGAGCAAGCGCTACGTGCTGCCCGTCTTGGCATCATCGTTGCCCGTGTTATCGACACCAAAGGTCTAGAAGTAGATCAAGAGCGTGTTGAAACCTTCATCAAAGAAGCCGCTGAAAACTACGAAGATCCAGCAGAAGTCATCGAGTACTACACCAATGACAAGCAGCAGCGCGCGAACATTGAGTCTGTGGTATTAGAAGACCAAGTGGTAGATTATTTGATCAGCCAAGGTAAAGTAACTGACAAAGAAGTTAGCTATCAAGACTTGCTAGCGGCTCAACAACAACAGCAGCAAGGCATGTAATTTAGTAGGATATTACTTAGCAATTTGCTAGTTACTGGCATTCAGTGCTAAGTGTTATCGAAACATGCTCTAATAAAATGCCCTAACAAACTTGTTAGGGCATTTTTATTGGGGCTTATATATCTTTTTTATAAACAGTTTATAGGCAATCCCCTTGATAAACGTAGACAGACGCCTTATTAATAGGAAGTCACTCCTATTATTGATAGAAAAACATTTTGCACATGAAAAAATTACCATTGCTTCAATAAAAAAGTTACCATTAGTGCAATTATTTTGAACGGCATGTAGAGCGTACCACTGTATCTAGTGAGTGTTATCCCTCAGCGGCAATACTTATAATGATAAACACCGATAAAAGCTTAGTCGTTCATTTTTTACCCTTATCTTATGTACGTATAAACAGGACATTTTTATGACAGATTATGATCGCATTACTGCCAACCCACATTTTGATATGCTGATGAGTGCGCACAATGAGGTGCAAAATACGCAAGCTGCATTAGTCCCTATGGTTGTTGAGCAATCATCACGCGGTGAACGCTCGTTTGATATCTTTTCACGCCTATTGCGTGAGCGTGTGATCTTTTTGACCGGTCAAGTTGAAGACCACATGGCCAATCTAATCGTCGCCCAGTTGTTATTCTTAGAAGCAGAAAACCCTGATAAAGATATCCATTTATATATCAATTCACCAGGTGGTTCAGTCAGTGCAGGTTTGGCGATTTTTGATACCATGAACTTCATCAAGCCTGAAGTATCTACCATCTGTATGGGCGGTGCTTATAGCATGGGTTCATTCTTATTGGCAGCGGGTCAAAAAGGCAAACGTTATTCACTTGCCAATGCGCGTGTGATGATTCACCAGCCTTCAGGCGGCGCACAAGGTCAGGCGACCGATATCGAGATTAATGCGCGTGAAATTCTAAAAACTCGTGCTCGCTTAAACCAAATCTTGGCCGAGCGTACGGGCCAGCCAGTAGAGAAAATCGAAAAAGACGTCGAGCGTGATTTTTGGTTAGATGCGCAAGAAGCCAAAGAATACGGTTTGGTTGATGAAGTATTAGAGCGTCGCCCTGACTCTTTATAATATTGAGATAAAACCTTGTTAATCATCGAATGCCTCAGCGTATAAGCGCTGGCATTCGTGTGAATCATTAGAATACTTATAAGCGTTAAATTTTAGGAGCGCCTTTTATGGCAGAAGATACTACCCCGCATTGTTCGTTTTGCGGCAAAGCCAAAAGCGATGTACAGCAGCTGATTGCTGCTGACGATGCCAATATTTGTAATGAATGTATTGAGCTATGTACCGATCTAATCGCAGACAGTGCCGAAGACAATGACGACGATAGCGAGATTGATACCTCTTGGGTCAATAAAAAGCTACCAACGCCAAAAGAGCTGCGCGCCAAGCTTGATGAATATGTCATTGGCCAAGACGCTGCCAAAAAAGCGTTATCTGTTGCCGTTTATAACCATTATAAGCGTCTAAAAGTTAGCCAGACACTAGCCCGTGACAGCAAAAAAGCCAAAATTGGTGCGGATGATGCTATGGTAGAGCTTGCCAAAAGCAACATATTGCTGATTGGCCCAACAGGTTCTGGTAAGACATTACTGGCGCAAACCCTAGCACGCCTGCTTGATGTACCGTTTGCTATGGCTGACGCGACGACTTTAACCGAAGCAGGCTATGTCGGTGAAGATGTCGAAAACATCGTGCAAAAACTATTGCAAGCATCTGATTATGACGTAAGTAAGGCTGAGCAAGGCATCATCTATATTGATGAGATCGATAAAATCAGTAAAAAAGGGGATAACCCTTCTATCACACGCGACGTATCAGGCGAAGGCGTACAGCAAGCCTTGCTAAAGTTAATCGAAGGCACGGTTGCTGCCATTCCACCTCATGGTGGTCGTAAGCATCCACAGCAAGAGCTGATCCAAGTTGATACAAGCAACATTCTTATCATCGTTGGTGGTGCATTTGCTGGTCTTGATAAAGTGATTCAGCAGCGTACTGAAAAAGGCGGCATTGGCTTTAACGCGGATGTTAGCTCAAAAGATGACAGCCGTCGCAGCTCAGATTTGTTGCAACAAGTTGAGCCAGAAGATTTGATCAAATTTGGTCTCATTCCTGAATTGATTGGTCGTTTGCCTGTGCTTGCTGCGTTACAAGAGCTTGATGAAGAAGCGTTAGTGCAAATTCTCACTGAGCCAAAAAATGCTTTGGTGAAACAGTACAAATATTTGTTCGACATGGAAGGCGCTGAAATCACTTTCACACAAGAAGCACTTGATGCCATCGCCAAAAAAGCCATGGAGCGTAAAACAGGTGCGCGTGGTTTGCGCTCTATCGTAGAAAACGCGCTACTTGAAACCATGTACGAGCTGCCATCGATGAAAGATGCCAAAACCGTTATGGTTGATGCGGATGTCATCAATGAAGGCAAAATTCCTAAGATTGCATAATGTCGTTTACCGACACAGTGCGATTGAGATGAATTTTTTGTACCCTTTGTTTAGCAGCAAGCAAAGAAAATTTAGATCAATCGCACGTAACTAGTAACGGATCGATCTTATTTAACATCGACTGGCTTATACAAAAAAGCGTCTGGCATCTGTGGCTCAGACGCTTTTTTTATCTCTGTTTTAACAGTGACTTATTAAGCAACTTAAATGACAGCCGCGTCTATGAAACGTAAACCGTGATACTCATAAATCATGCTAAGGTATATAGTCTATTTAAATAGTCCTATCTAACTTTTAATATTATTACTGGTCTATTGCTCACTTATCGCTCATTAAACAAAGGATTGTTTATCATGCTGAATAATATAACCACTCTGGCAACATCATTACGTCAACACCTACTCTTTCTCCCCTCCAACCATGAGAACGATGATACTACGCCTTATTATCGTAATCATGTTGCTGCTATCACTGGTGCAGGTTCTGGCATGGGGCGCGAGCTTGCGCTTCATCTAGCAAAAATGGGCTGTCATGTGGCGCTATCAGATATTAACGCAGAGCAACTGGCTCAAACCAAAGATATGCTGGCCATTTACGATATCCTCGTCACAACGACTGTGCTTGATGTCTCGGACTATCAGGCCATGCAAGCATGGGCGGATAGTGTAATGAGTAATCATGGCAAAGTGCACTTTATCTTTAATAATGCAGGCGTGGCGTTCTCCTCGACGATAGAAGGCGCTAGTATTGAGGAGCTTGAATGGGTAATGGATATCAATTTTTGGGGCGTGGTTTATGGCACCAAGGCATTTTTACCACTCATCAAAAACAGTGTGAAGCAAAGCGAAGTGACGAGTGATCATGAAGACAATCAACCCCGCCAGTTTAAAGAACACGGTCATGTTATTAATATCTCAAGCTTATTTGGTTTGACCGCTCAGCCTTCTTACTCTGCTTACAATGCCAGTAAATTTGCGGTGCGCGGCTTTACAGAAAGCCTGCGTCAAGAGCTTAATATTCAACACTGTGGTGTGTCAGCAACTTGCGTGCATCCTGGCGGTATTAAGACCAATATTGCCAATAGTGCGCGCGGTAATGATAGCGTTAGTACGGTTGGTATGCATACGGGTGAAAAAGCCATTAAGAGTTTTAACAAGTTGTTAAAATTCGATGCCAGCGAAGCGGCTTGGGTTATTTTACATGCTGCCGCGACCAATCAGCAGCGCTGCTTGATTGGCAATGATGCCAAGATGGTTGATGCGATTCAGCGGGTCTTTCCGTCACATTATAGTCAAGTGCTAAACGACATCACCAAATTTTCTCGAAAGCTAAAACCGCGACGTACGTCTAAGCACAATCATAAAACGGATGTTACGTCATAAGTAAAGACGTTCTATCGTAAGCACTCAAAATCAAAAAACCCAGCTAACTAGACAGCTGGGTTTTTTACTCAGTACGTGAGTGATAATGACCATTCAAATCAGACCAAATATAGCCAAGCCACTATAAAATACATATCTTGCTGCGAAGGTAATTGTTATGTCGCCTTTATCCGCGCAGACACAGCCAACAAGGAACATTTATCTTAGTAGCGCGTTGCCACGTTTGTCATCATTTTATTTGGGAGTGACCATAGCATACAGCTATTAAGGCAGTTTCATATCGCCATCAACCAGCCAGCCCACACGTCGCATGATATAAGCAACCAAACCTGCGATTATCGCAGGCAATACAAACATCAGTAAGACAATGGCAACCCATAGCTGCGTCGTATTCATAATACCTTGTGAGGCTTCAATGACACCAAACACACCAACTAGGCCAGCCGTACCCATACCAGCACCTGTCGCCGTACAGGCCAAGCCAAAACCAACGGTGGCAATCGGCCCAACAATCGCACTGGCGATAACCGCTGGTAACAGGATTAAAGGTTTTCTAAATACATTGGGGATTTGAAGCATGCTGGTGCCAAGACCTTGAGAGACGACGCCACTAATACCGTTGTCCTTAAAACTGGCAACCGCAAAGCCAATCATATGTGCTGCACAACCAACAACTGCGGCACCGCCCGCCAAACCACCAAGTCCAATCGCAATACAAATAGCGGCGCTTGAGGTCGGCAGTGTTAATAAAATACCAACCACAACGGCAATGACAATGCCCATTAGTAATGGCTGTAATTCAGTGGCTGCCTGAATACCTTGCCCAATAGCAGCAACACCTGCCACGATGGGCGGATTGAGCAGTGCGCAGACCAATAAAGCCACTGCGCAAACCAGCAACGGCACCAATAAAATATCAAGCTTCGTCTTGCCAGCGATCCAAGTACCAGCGCGATAGGCAAATACCGACGTCAAATACGCCCCTATAGGATTACCCGGCACCGCTACAAATGTCGCAGGGCCGCCGACTTGTGAGGTAAAAAGCGTCCCTGCCATTAATGCTTCAGAATGCGCACCCAGCATACCTGCTACCAAGCAGCTAAGCATCACTAGCGTTGGCGCTTTTAGATAATAAGCAACTCCGACGCCAATGCCAGCGCCCATCAACACTGAGGCCAGCTTGCCAACTGTCACCAATGCTGGCAAACCTAACCATCCACCAATCTGCGAGATGATTAGACCTGCAATCAACGTGACAAATAGTCCCAATGCCATACCTGTGAATGCATCGATAAAATACTTTTGAAAAAAAGCTTTGATCGTGCTGGCTGGCGGTATTGCTGAGTCAGATACAGTCATGGCCTTACTCTTTATAAAGGGTAAAATAAAATTGGATAAACCAAAAGATAGAAGATTTTAAAGACAGAGGTTTTTATAGAGAATTAGAATCAAAAAAAGCGTCATTGCGACGCTTTTTTTGATAAACAGACTTTTAATGCTACTAAACATCCTTCACTCTAACGGCGCTGTTCGACAATAATAGAATCAATACCATTGTTTTGTAGACGCTGCTGAGCGGTGGTCACTGCCTGACGATTATTCATTGGACGTGAAATGACCTGATAAATTGGTAAGCCATTGCCTGTGGTGTTTTTTACCACTCTTGCGTCGACACCCGCCATCAGTACTTGCGCACGGCGACGATCTGCTTCATCTGCATCACCGAAGCTGTTGATTTGCAAAATGTAGGTAGCAGGCTTAGCTGGCTGCACACTTGCCGTACCAGCACCTGCATTGTTTGCCCGATTGCTCGTATTATTATTACTGTTGCTATTGGTCGCTGGCGCCTCATCATAAGTCGCATCTTCTTCAACGATAACAATATCGTTGCTACCATTACTGGTTGTTGCGTTATTACCACCACTTGGCTCAATTGTCGTACTTTCAGCGATACCAAAATTACCCGTATCATCAGGCTGAGTCACAACAACATCCGGCTCAAAGGCACCCATATTATCTGATTGATCAGTATCCGTATCAGTGATCTCTTCATCAGGAATGGTGGCCATTTCTTGATTGGGTAAGATATCATAGAACTCATAATCGCTGTTATCAGTATCTGTATCAACGCGTGGCTGTACCTGCCTGTCAGGATCATTCTCAGCGCTGCTATTAGCAGGGCTAAAATCGAATAATGGTGAAAGGTAGATAAATACCCCGATCATTAACGTCAAAATCGCACCGACAAACATCCATAATAAGCCTGATACGCTACTTGATTTGCGCTTTTCTGTTGCGCCTTTAGGTTTTTTGGCTAGCATGGATCTGGTTCCCCCTACAGAATCTATCTATCATCAATTTATTGCTATCAGCTGTCTATACTCATTCTACATGCTAGAAAACTATCATATATCAGACAGCTACCACATGTTAGAAAGTTACTACATACTAGACGGTGCAGACAATCCTAACAAACCAAGGCCGTTGGCCAATACTTGTCTGACTGCCTTTGACAAACGCAAACGTGCCTGCATTAAGTCCAGCTCATCAGCACTTGGCGTTTCACCTGAGGTGACGCTCACTGGCAAGATACGATTGGTGTCGTACCAGCCGTGGAATAAGGCAGCAAGCTCTTTTAGATAGTTGGTCAAAACGTGTGGCTCGTAGCCTGTCGCGGCGCGTAATAACGTTGCCGGATATCCTGCCAATAATTTAATCAACTCGTCTTCATTGGGCGCGGTCAGCAAGTCCTGATGTGACAAACCAAGCGTATCATCTACCGCAAGACCATGACTTTGTAGCTTCTCTAACACTCGGCAGACGCGCGCATGTGCATACTGGATATAATAGACTTGGTTGTCTTTGCTTTGTGATTTGGCAAGCTCCAAATCAAAATCAATATGTACTTCAGGCTTACGAGCGACATAATAAAAACGTGCCGCATCGTTGCCCACTTCAGCACGCAGATCGCGTAGGGTAACAAATTGACCCGAGCGCGACGACATTTGCACTTTTTCACTACCACGCCATAACGCCACAAACTGTACAAGTACTACGTCTAAACGCTCTGCATCGATCCCCAAAGCCAATAGAGCAGCTTTTACACGTGGCACATAACCATGGTGATCAGCGCCCCAAACGTTGATAACCTTATCAAAACCGCGATCGAACTTGTTTTTGTGATAAGCGATATCAGAGGCAAAATACGTTGACTGACCATTGGCACGGCGTACCACACGGTCTTTTTCATCGCCAAAATCGGTCGATTTAAACCAGATATTGCCGTCTTTTTCGTATAGGTAACCTTTTTCATCTAGAACTTGTAGTACTGGCTCAATCTCGCTATCGATAGATCGTTCGCTAAACCAGCACTCATAACTCACACCAAAGTCATTTAAATCATCTTTGATATCGGCCAAGATACTGCTCAATGCCGCATTTAAAAACAGTTCGTAGCTATCGCCAAGCAGGGCTTTGCTACCCGCAATCAAGCCATCAATATGCGCTTCTTTATCGCCTGAGACGACCGTTTTTTCGCCATCAGCACTGATCTCAAACTGAGCATCTTCTGGCGCATCCTTGGCAACGTCTGCAAAACCATGGACGTAGCTGTCGCCATGTTGATTTTTTAGTGTCTGGGCGATATCACTGACATAGTCACCTTGGTAGCCATTGACTGGGAACGTTATTTGCTCACCATTTAACTCTAAATAACGCAAATAGGTACTGGTCGCTAAAATATCCATTTGACGACCCGCGTCATTGACATAATACTCGCGCGTGACATCGTAGCCGATTGCTTCTAGGAGGTTTGAGACACTCATACCAAACGCAGCACCGCGACCGTGACCGACGTGCAGACTTGACGTTGGATTGGCAGAGACGAACTCAACTTGTACCTTTTGACCGTCAAACTGATTACTCAGACCAAAACGTTCCTGTAAAGTAAAGATATCATCTAATACCGAAAACTTGGCTTCCGAGTTTAAAAATACGTTAATAAAACCAGGACCTGCGATTTCTACTTGGCGAATGTCTTGGTTTTCTGGTAGCGCGTTGACGATTTTTTCGGCAAGCTGACGCGGATTGGCTTTGGCAGCTTTGGCCGCAGTCAGCGCAATATTGCTGGCAAAATCACCATGGCTCAGATCTTTGGTACGCGTGATTTGGCTGTTATTTTGCCAATCATTAGGTAGCGTACCGTCGGCTTGTAGCGTTTGAATGGCATCATTAAATAGGGATGCAAGTGTATCAATTTGGGTTTGTGACATAGGGTTTTGAACTCAGTTAAATAAACAACAAAAACAGGGCAAAAATGTGGCGAATGCGAGCAATCGATAACTGCTTATTATAATAGCGACCGATATTGCAGGTGACAAAAAATATAAAAATAAATAACCTGTAAATATAGCAATCTTTGCGCTTCATTGCATCATTTGCGCCAAAATTAGCACTAAAATCTTACGCTTATGACAAATAGCCTTAATAACCTATCAAATGACAAGAAGGGTTTGTACTTTTGACTATATTAAATTCAGTTATATTCTATCTATCGCTTCGTATTGCAAGTAAATACTAAATAACTGGCTAAGCCCATTGTAGCGTTCCTGTTTTTCGATACTGAGCAGTCGTTTATACCTATCTGCTTCCGCGTTATAATAGTGGTTTGTACTGCGCTTCTAAACCAGATAAATCCTAGAAGACGCGTTACTACTTTTTTATAGGATTACGCCATGTTTGCTATTGCTGCCAGTACTATTACCAGTTGGGGCTTGTACGTTTTATTGCCGATATTCATCGCTTTTTTATTCTTTATTATGTGGGACATCTCCAAAACATCTGAAGCTGGTCGTGCCGGTACTTTTTGGATATTTGTCGCATTGGGCGCAGGTTCTGTCGGTTTTATACTTAAGATAATAATGGAAGTGGCTTTCAAAAGATGGCTAATATAACCTGTCTTTTTTTATTTTATTCTGTCAGCGTAGCGTAGCAACGTAATTACTTATGCCTGTCTCACTTGACAGATTATAACCGCCTTATTTGATAGCGTCGTATCAGTTTATATTAAAGTCGACTTTATTGAGTGTCATCCACTTTGTTTGTAATCTCGCTTACGTAGGTTGGCAAATCCCACGCGCCACCAGCAAAGCCGCGACACATTCCTGTACTCGTCTCTTCACTTTTAGTAAATGTTTTACCATCCCAAATCCATGTCGCATGATTCCAGCAATCACCGATGCCGCGGTCTTTATTAGCTGCCCAGATTTCACCTGCCTCATACTCATTGCCTGCTGTCGTGATAAGCATAGGATTGCTAGGTTTTTCGTTATTAATGAGCCAATAACCAGTGCTTGAGTTATAAGGACCAGACCAACAGAGATGGCTGGCTAACGTATGGGTGGCGTCTACGGGTGTAAATTCCCAGTCTAGTCTATCAGTGCCATACTCTGACATCTGTTGATACGCTTCGGTTTTTGGATTAACCAGCTCACAAGCACCCATCGCATTTCCAGCGCCTGTGAGCTGCTCAGAATCAATATCGACCCACTTGTTTATATTTTGCTGAAAGTATTTAAGTTTTGATGGGGCTAGTGCATTGCTATCCTTTGCTGAATACGCAAATGCTTTTTTGATGGTGGGTATTGGCAATGCTGCTTTAGGGGTTTGTCGATTGCGATTGTTTTTACTGACCAGTGCTATTGGTGTTCCTACTCTTCCTTGTACATCATCCAGCTTGAGCAATACTGCCGACATCCCTTTGTCACTGATATACCATTGCTTGTCATCCGCTCTGATCTCTATCTTGGTTGCGACACGAGCATGGTTGATCAGTGCCTGCGTTTGCTTGGCGGATAAATCATATATTGGAGAGTCTTTTGCAGCTGGCTGTAAAGTCCCATAATTTTTGCCGTTTAACCAAAGCTCAGCATAATCAAGGCTATCCTCTGAAGATTCTAATGTAAATTGAACTTGTGCTGTTGGCAGGGCTACTTTTGGTAGTACGGTGAGTAAAACTGAGGCTGGCGTATCTAATTGACTCTCCTCTGCATAACCTGCTGCGCGACAAGTCAACGTATTATCACAAACCACTTGCCAATCGTCCTGTACAAAGCCCCAGCCTTCAGACGGTGTCCCATAGGCAGCATGAGCTGATATGATCGTTAATGGCAGAACACCCATCATAGCGCTGAGTAAAATCGTTAATTTTTTCACTATCCATTCTCCTTATGATAGGTCAGTACGTGCTATTTTTTGGCAATTAAGGTTGCGCGCATCGGAGCAGGATAGCCTTCAACTGTCTTTGTGGAGTCATTGGGATCTAAAAAATCTGCTAACGAATGATAGGTCATCCATTCGGTTTGACGCTGCTCTTCCACAGACGTGACGGCCACATCAACACAGCGCACGTCTGAGAACCCTACCTTTTCTAACCAACCGATTAATGCTGCGACTGAGGGTAAAAAATACACGTTATTCATCTGAGCATAACGATCATGCGGCACCAGTACGGTATTGGCATTGCCTTCGATGACCAACGTCTCAAGTACCAACTCACCCCCTTTGACAAGTTGCCCTCTTAGCTGCTGTAAATGCTCAAAGGGCGACTGACGATGATAGAGCACACCCATACTAAATACAGTATCAAATAACTGGCTATACTCTGGTAACGCTTCTAGTGGTACAGGAATATAATGGGTACGGTAGCGGCCAGTCTCATGAGCATCAGCACTACCGATAAAATGCCTAATCGCCATGAACTGATGATAAAACAAGCAAGACGGATCAATAATGATGACCGTGTCAGCACCAGCACCAGCCATGCGCCAACCGTGATAACCAGAGCCGCCGCCCACGTCTAATACACGACGACCGTCAAGCCTACCCAAATGCGGCGCAACTCGTCGCCATTTCCAATCACTGTGCCACTCGGTATCAATCTTTATCGACGATTCATCATTACCAATCTGAAAAGGGCCTTTGCGCCACGGCATCAGCTGCTTTAACAACGCTGTCGTTTGTTTATGCTGAGACTGATTAAGACTCGCGTCAATCGTCAATGTATCACTATTAAGATCGACGTGATTGACGGGCAACTGTGGTAAACGCGCCACTGACGCTTGATAAGCAGGTGCATGTGCGTAATTGGCCTTGTCTTTGATAGCATTTAACCATGTGGGTAATCGCGTCAGCCATTCATAAGCACTTGGCTGCTGCTGGGCCAGTTCTAATAGGGTTAAATACAGTTTGCGTTCGGCGTGCGTGATCGTGTCGTTAAGCATAAAAACAGGTTACCGTGTGAATCAAAGACAATATGAAAGTTATTTTTTAAAAAGTTAAACGTTATTTTCATGCCTCGCCAGCATTATTTAAACGCCACAATAGAGACAAAGTTTAAAAACTGAAACCACGTCAAATGACGCTGAAAACCAACGTGATCAAGCCGCGCATGATGCTCATCTAGCGTATCCGTAATCAGCACATTTTCTAGCGCATTACGTTTGCCGCTGATTTCCATCTCGGTATAGCCATTGGCGCGTTTAAAGTCGTAATAACGCTCAACCAACCACGCATCATACTGCTCATCAAAGGCATGGGTTTTTTCCGTTAATACCAGTATCCCGCCTTCGCTCAGCGCCGCATAAATTTTCTCTAACACCGCGACTCTGTCAGCGGCTGGCAAAAACTGTAACGTTAGGTTTAAGATAACCATATCGCACGGCTCAAGTTCCACATCACGAATATCCGCCGTGATGACTTCTATATCGTGATCAGGATAATTGTCACTTAATAACGTTGTGGCTTCGGTCGTCATCGCAGGGGAGATATCAATCGCCTTAATCTGCAAATCTTGCGGGTCGAACTCGCCAGCTAACGTCATACTTGCGGCACCAAGCGAGCAGCCTAAATCATAAACACGGCTGACACGTTGACCACTGTTGCTTTGTTGGCGATACTTGCAATGACGACGTGCAAAGATGGGCAGCATGGCCAATACCTGACCGTAGCCGGGCACGCTACGACGAATCATATCGGGAAAACAAGCCACCACTTGCTCATCAAAGGAAAAACGCGCCGCTTTGTCTAGTGGCGTGGTAAATAAGATGTCATGTTTAGCAGGATCAAGTTGACTCATGGGGCGACTCATTTTTTGATAATAAAGCTTACATTAGAATATAGTTGTGTATTTTGCCAAATCCGTCAATCAAGAGTAGGCGAACGTAGCAAAAGCCCATTATAACATTACTGTTTGTTACTTATCGCGACTAGATGCCCTGCTAAGCTAAATGCGTATTGCTGAGTGACTAGTTAATGAGTGACTGGCACTTGGCTCATACTTATAAAAATAAGGAAAAAATTATGCAAACCATCGTATTAGGCGGCGGCTGCTTTTGGTGCACCGAGTCGGTATTTTTATCTATAAAAGGCGTACAGTCTGTCGTATCTGGCTATATGGGCGGAGATGCGGTTTCTGCCAACTATAAAGATGTCTGTAGTGGCAATACTGGACATGTCGAAGTCATCAAAGTCGAATTTGATGAGTCTGTCGTGCCATTAGAAGTAATCCTTGACGTCTTCTTCGCGACACATGACCCAACCACAATGGATCGTCAAGGCAATGATGTCGGTAGCCAATATCGTAGCGTCGTGTTTTACACAGACGAAGATCAAAAACCAACAGTTGACCGCACTATTAATAAACTGCGTGATATGGGTCTTAATATCGTCACAGAAGTCCATCCTGCAATTGAGTTTTTTGAAGCAGAGGACGAACATCAAGACTTCTTTAACAGAAATCCGGGCCAAGCGTATTGCAACTTTGCAATACCGCCAAAGCTTGCCAAACTGCGTAAAGAGTTTAGTCAGTATATGACAAGTTGAATGAGTGATTAAAAAATCATGCTCAATACTAGCCAAACGCTTATACAATAAGTGTTTGGCTTTTTATTGGGTTCAGCCTTTTCAAATAAGACGTTATTATAAAGATATCAACAGATAACTATAGGTAGGCGTAAATTATGAATCCCGAATTTTGGCAAAATCGTTGGCAAGAAAAGCGCATCGGCTTTAATCAATCTGCAGTTAATCCGTTGTTAATAAAACATTGGTCAGAGCTAAACCTGCCAGCTGGTAGCCGTATTTTTGTGCCTTTGTGTGGCAAATCAATCGATATGGTTTGGCTAGCAACACAAGGTTATGATGTGGTCGGTGTTGAATTGGTGGAATCGGCCGTACAAGACTTCTTTGGGGAACAAAACATCGAGCCGACTATCCATCAACATGCAAAAAACCCAGATATTAAATGCTACCAAGGAAAGCTTCTAGGTCAAAAAGTAGAGCTATGGGTCGCGGATATCTTTGCATTAACGGCTGAAAATATCGGAATTGTTGACGCAGTTTATGATAAAGCGGCACTGATTGCTCTTCCAGCTGATATGCGTTCCAACTATAGCGAACAGATAAGCGAAATTAGCGGCAATGCGCCACAGTTACTAATAACGCTTAATTACGATCAAAGTAAAAAGGATGGGCCGCCCTTCTCTATCAATCATGAGCAAGTGCAGCAATATTATGGCAATCACTATCAGCTCTGTGAGCTAGCAAGTGAACCCGCCTCTATAGGATCTGCACCTGAATTAGAAGTTACGGAGCATATTTGGTTGTTGAGTAAATCAGAACTATAAATAATGTATCAGCTATCTACTTAGCACTCACTCATTCAGTCAATTTTTTGACAATATATTTAAGTTCACTTCTTTGCCCTTCATCGGGTAGATACATTAAAAGCATTTCAAGAGCATTTTTATTTTCTATTTTTATAGGTGGCTTGTAAGGAAGGTCATAACCAAAGACCTCGCCCATCATAGTGAACAGGTTTTTGCGATGTTGACGAGCTTGACGACTGTTCAAATTTAGTATTTCAATAGATTGAACACCCCGTTTACTTTCAGCTTCTAACTCCCCTGCAAGGTTTAGCTTTATTTCGTTGTCACACTCATCCATAAGCGGCGTTAAAGGTAATTCTTGACTACCTTTAGCATTGTCACACTGCTTAGGCGTTCTACAGCTTAATAATAAATTGTGATAGTCAAAACATTTATGGGGATAGTCATTACGACTTTGTAAATGTTCAATAGTGGTATTTTCTTTGCCAAGACTTTTACAGCAATAACAGCAAACTCCATGCTGCTCATCATACAACTGCTGACGCAAAGGCGCTTTAATAACTTCTGGAATTTCACCCCAATTCTTAGTTCTATACTTCTTAAAACTCTTTTCTGTTTCAAGTGGCATTGAACCTAATTTATCAATCTTCTGCATGACTGGACTCATCTTTATGGTTATTTGCCAATTTAGATTGAGCCAAAAGCAAGCGACATTTCAATAGTTCTAAATGGTCAGATGGCAGTTTTTCAGCTAGCTCTGTTATACAATTTTCCGCTGTCACATAATCATGCTTACTGATAGCGCGGCGAATCACGTTCAATTGTTCCTCTACCTTACTGTCACGAATATCTACATCAAATATTTTGGTAAGCACTGTATTCGCATCTTCACCATAGACATTAGGCATTTCTGTCAATTCACCATCGTCTAATGAGTATAATAAAATATCATTACGGTCACTGATAACATGTGGCGAATGAGTAGTTAAGATGAATTGCACATTGGGGAAAGTTTTGACGAATTTATCAATCAAGTCATGCTGCCATTTTGGATGAAGATGCAAATCGACTTCATCAATCATGACCACGCCTTCGCCATCTAACGGATTATCAAGGCTAGGATTAAGTATGACTAAGCGACGCGCAATATCACCAACTAATGCTAATAAAGACTTTTCGCCTTGTGATAGTTGATTGACATCTAATTCTTCATCGTCTTTTTCTACTGTCATTTTTGGTTTATTCAGCCGGCGAATGCGAATATTTTTAAAATTAGTAAAACGCTCAATTGCTTTTCTAACGTGTTCTAGTTGACTTTTGAAACCATTTATAACTGATGCGGCTAGCATATCAGATCTTATCAAAAACTGATTTATCTCACTCTGTTTATAGTCTATCTCAGCGGTTATTTTAGATAAGCTACGATATAGAAACACTTCTTTTTCAGTTCCCACATCATTTATAATTCCCTCGATAACTTCCTTTTCCATTTTCAACTTATGCAACTGATTTTCAATACTATCTAACTCTTTAGACTGAATTTTATCTTTGCTTATCTCGTTCTCAACATCTTCGTTATCGCGAAACCATTCAAAGAACTCTTCGTAATTACTACCTGCATTTGAGAAGTCCTTATAAGCTGATAGCTGATCTAATACAAAACTATAGCTAGCTTCTATACTATTAATTTCGACATTTCTGTCGATTGTATAGTTTGCTATTAAAGGCAAGCTTGATTTTCTACTACCTCCAAAAACTTTTACATATTTTTTAATTAAGTAATTAAACCCATTATCACTTGTACCGTAAACAGCTGGTTTTAAAATATCCTCTCTAGTTACATTCAAGTTAAAACCTTTTACTTCGTTATTCATATCAGAAAATAACAATTCCAGATTAACTCTGTCTCTATTTTTCTTAATTCTATATTGATCGATATATTCCCCTTCATGTGGAAATACTATGGTATCTCTGTCTTTCATAGTATTAGAAACTGATTCTTCAGTATAATATAGTAAACCATTCACAAACCAGCTCAGTCCAGTCGCTAACGCCTGCAAAATTTGCGACTTGCCAGCTCCATTATTACCCACGATAACAGTGACATTACCCATCTTCTCAGCAGTTGGTGAAAAGTCGATGTTTAGGTCTTCAAATCGACCATAGTTCTGTAGATGTAAGCGTTTAACTTTCATTTTTATTTTTCTCTTTTATAGAGTGCAATATATCAATGCAATGCTCAGACTTGGTCTTGGCATAACTTTCTGCCAATCAGTATAACAACTTAAGAGATAATTGAGGGATACTATTAGCCTGAGAAAAGTCTCACTTTAATCAGAAACCCTCTCCCAATATCACGGTAACGTCAGCTTATAGTAACTGAGTGCTGCGATACCTTTTCTTTATTATTGAGATTGGTTACTCTAAGTCCATACTGCCTTTAATCGCTTTTATCTCCATTCACGATTTCGATGCTTATAGGATATTTTCATGCGTTTGACTCCTTTCTCTACTTTATCGCTGCTTAGTATGGCAGTTGGCCTCAGTTTTGCCAGCACAGCACAAGCTGCGCGGCCACCAGCACCAGACTTATCCAACAGTGAGTTTCAACAATGTCTGGATAGACTGCAAAGCTCTAGCAAATTTAGCGGCGTCAACAGCTCTACGTTTAATAACTATCGCCCTACCCAGCCCGATCCTAGTGTGATTCAATCGCTCAACTACCAACCTGAATTTCAAAAAGACGTTTGGGATTATCTATCCGTACTCGTAGATAAAGAGCGTGTCGAAGATGGTATCCGAGCTAAGCGTCAATGGCGTGATACACTCCGTCAAATCGAATCGCGTTATGGAGTAAAAGCTGAGCATGTCTTAGGGGTATGGGGTGTCGAATCTAACTTTGGGCAAACCTTGGGCAAAAAACCCTTATTTGAGTCTTTAGCGACGCTATCCTGCTTTGATCGTCGTCAAAGCTATTTTCAAGGGGAGTATGCCAACGCCCTAAAAATCGTACAAAACGGTGATATTGCACCGAATGACATGACAGGCTCTTGGGCAGGTGCCTTTGGTCAAACGCAATTTATGCCGAGCACTTTTTTAGAATTGGCCGTGGATTTTGATGGTGATGGTCGCCGTGATTTGGTCAATAACGTGCCTGATGCCTTGGCTTCTACCGCCAACTTCTTAGACAAACGTGGCTATCGTACGGGCGAGCCTTGGGGTTATGAAGTCAAATTACCTAGTGGATTCTGGGCAGCCTCTAATCGCAAAGACAAAAAATCTATCAGCCACTGGCGCAACCAAGGCATCACGCTTGCCAATGGTAGCCCATTACCTTCTGACTTGAGCAGCGCAGGCTTATTGTTACCAGCTGGTATGGAGGGTCCTGCGTTTTTGGTCGGTAAAAACTTTGATACGTTTTACTCGTACAATGCATCAGAAAACTACGCATTGGCCATCGCTCACTTATCAGATTTGATCACGCGCGAAGACAGCAGCAAAACCGACTTTGTGACTGCATGGCCGACAGACGATCCAGGTATCAGCCGCCAGCAAGCCAAAGATATTCAGCAGGCATTAATCAATGCAGGTTACGATATTGGCGGTGTTGATGGTATCATCGGAGACGGTACGCGCACAGCTATTCAACAATACCAGTCTAGTCGCGGCATATTCCCAGCCGATGGCCGCGCTGGTCAAAAGTTCTATCGTGCCATTGTTGGCAATACTGCACCTAGTGGCGCTCAATCTACCAATCAATATGCTCAACCATCAAATAGCCAGCCATTACAACCTGCTTCTGCTGACCGTATGGGACAGCTGATTCAACAGCAAACGACCCCTTCTAATACTTACTCAACACAGCCATCAGCTCAACCAGCAAACTCTGGTAATGTGCGTTATCGCCGTGTCACTGATGCTAGTGGTGCTGTGAAGTTGGTTCGTGTGGATGAAGGGTCGTAGTATTAAATGATCTAGTGGGTACAAAAAAGGCCACGCTGATAGAAGCGTGGCCTTTTATATGGTTTATAACATTAATGATTCAAAGCTCTGAAGATCAGTAATGAATGGCAGTTAGCCCGAAAAGAGCCTAGACAATCGGTGGTGGATTCGGTTTGCCATTGTCACCGTTCCAATTCTCACGCGCCTTCTCATCCAAATCGGCTGGCGTTTTTGGCTCCCATTTGCCGTTTTCTTTCCAAGTGGTATCGCCCCAATCGGCATCTTCTTCTTTTCTATCTAGCTCTTTATACACTTGGCTTGGATCAATACCGCGACGCTTCATATCTGCTATTTGCTCTTCTAAAGTATGAAACTTCTCAGCATCATGCATGGACTTTTCTAAACCATCCAATTCTTTTAATAATTCATCATTTTTAGAGTTACTCATGGTGCACTCTCCTTAACTAGTCCGTATTGTTTGATGCATTTATAATTTTAGTACAAGTAATAAAATAAAACTCCTACCTTATAAACTTTATTATCGTCAGTCTCACGCCATTTCACAACCGTCAGCGCGTATGCTTTGTATTACAAAACGTAGTCTTGGCTATACATACATTGATACTATGCTAGACATCCTTCTTATAAAAGCATATTGATGCCGTCAACAGTCAGTACGGGACGATAATAATCTCACTCTTCAGTATTTAACAAACTTTTTGCATAAAACGTCAATTTCCAAAGCTCTTGTGAGACTCGATTGCCATAAGTAGTGAGTTGTATCCAATTTGCACTGACCAATTGCCGCTGCAGTTTATTAAAGTCATCTTGAGAAATTTGACAGCGCGAAACCGCGTGGACGTTTGGCATATCTTGTTTGATATCTTGTTCAGCTTTGGTTGCTATCAAACGATTAATGAAATTTTGCAGTCCATAGCTGGAAAAAGTCGTCGGTATTTTTATCAACACGGTCAGTACTTCCTGCCAAGTTAATATCATGCTTCTAGTAACATCTGTCAAATTACCGCCCTCATAGGCCTGAGCACTGTAATAAATATTGAAAGATTCTTGCAACGCTATTGGTTTGCTAACACTGTCGGTCATGACATCATTATCAAAAGACTCATCTTTTTTGATGGCTTTACTATTAGACAGAAGATCAGAGAACCTTTCAGATACCGTCTGTTTGCTAAACTCAATGAGTTCTTCACTGCCTCTTGCCCAGCCCCCTACCACTTTGTGATGGCTCAATGTATTGTAGTAAGCCTGCACTATAAGTTGGTCGATGTCTTCTTCTGTATCGTAATAATAAAGCTGATTATCTTGTCTAACAACTAACTTGATAAACTCTTGCAACTGACGACTGATACTTGCATCCTGACGATGGTTTTTGATCAGTATGATTAAAGGCTTGGTTTTGGCTTTGGCATTCAAATAGCTCAAATGCATTTGGCTCACACCAGTTTTTTGTACTGTGCCGTAGCTGTCCCCGATTAGCATCAATGCATAATCACAAGAATCGATACATTGTCGCCCATACAATGATGCTTTTGCCAGTTTACTGGACACATCATAAGTCAAAAATGCGCGGGTCTGAAAAAATATGGCTAGTCTGTCTAAGGCCAGTAATTGATCGTTGTCAGCGCATATAACATGGATATGGTAGCGGCGGTTTGGCACAATTACCTCTAGACTTAGGTCGTGACACAATAGAATATGATGTAAGACAAAGCGCAAATATCTTGTTTTTTACAGGCTAGCATATTCTAGTAAAAGTGAGCTCAACTTATTTCGATTAAATCTATACCAAAAGTAAGGCACCTATTTAAACATGAATAATAGCAACTATTTAACATAGTATTGCAATATTGTCTCTTCACCAAGCAGGCGCTGTATCAAAACACTTAGTTTATCATCATATCTTGTGGCATAAAAAGTTAATGGATACTTAATGTCGACATTTGTTTTTTCGTTAATGTCTGAATGGTTATCTTCTGCTTCATCATTAGCACATGCAGACAGTTGGTTCATAGCCAACAGCTGCTTAACTCGCTCAGCAATGGCCTGCCCAGAATCTACGACTTGCATAGACAGCTGTTGCCTTGCGATCTCATCCAACAAAAATGGTTTAAAAAATGGGTAATGAGTACAGCCTAACACCAATTGATCAATGCCATCGTTAGCAAAAGCTTGTAATTGCTGACGCAAGCGTTCAGCGGTCGCATCCTGTTCTGGCATCCCTGCTTCTACCCACGGCACCAGTTGCGGATCAAAATACTTTACAACTTCTGTATGATTGGGTTTTGCAACATTATCAATGACATCATTGAGCAGTGACCCATTTAAGGTGGCTTTAGTCGCCAATACGGCCACAAGACCACTTTTACTCGCCAATACGGCAGGTTTTAAGGCTGGTACTAAACCGACGATCAATAATTGCGGATAACAGCGTCGGGCTTTTTCAAGTGCATAAGCTGAGGCACTGTTGCATGCCATAACAATGAGCTTACAGCCTTGTTGATATAACCACTCCACTGCGGTCAGAGTCAACGCTTCAATATCTTCGCTATCGCGATTACCATAAGGGACATTCAACGTATCAGCATAGTATACGTAACGCTCGGCAGGTAATTGCCGCGCTAAATGTAGATAAACGGATAAGCCTCCAATACCCGAGTCAAACACTCCAATGGGAGAGTTACAGGCGTTAGGCATTGTCCCTGTCTGGGTGGCCACTTCCTTTATATCTACTTCGTTCATTTTTACAGACGCACTGCCTGTGAAAGTATCTGTTCGTACTTTCACGATATTTATAGAATGATTTGCCGTAATATCCATTATCGCTTTCGTATCATTTTTATACACATGTCATCTTCATGCTGTTTATCCAATTCGTAGTATGTATCTAAATAATGTTTATCCAATTAGGAGCACTACCAAATACAGTGTTTAATTCGTAAAATTATAATAGCTAATAAGTGGATTGCAATGAGTAAATTGCTGTGAGAAGGTTACTTTTGCCAAACTCATATCAATGACTTTTAATCGGCTGGCATCGAAATCTGATAAGACTCAGCGCCACTCTGTAAAGTAAGTATCGTTTCGCCATTACATTCTGTTAACTCACCAATCTCAGTCAAATGATAAAAAGTATGACGAGCAATAAGCGCAGTCAAGCCATTCCTAACGGTCATATAAGGTCTTACGGATACTTCGCTTGTTTGATCTTGCTTGTTGTCAGCTCTGACATTTGCGTTATGAGTCAGAGTGGGATTATACGCTTGTAATGTGATGGGATGCTCATTATCTAAACGTATCACATCCCCCGTCGTGGTCGTAAATTCTAGCCAACTTTCATCGTCTTCTTTGACAATACCCACATCATTGATGAATAACGGTGCATCTTCTACTTGGATACGAAGTTTTTGTACTGGCGTCTTTAAGAAATACTCAGCAATACCGTCATGGTCTTCTTTCCATAAGATAGAAGCAAATAAGCTAACCAATGACTCTCTGGTCACTTTTTCACCTTCATGCCACCACTCCCCATTTGATTTTATCACTAAGTCCATGTCTGCTACATTTTGAGGATGCCAATTTTCTAAAGGTGGTATGGCGCGCCCCTCACGTACCCCTGCCGTATCCTTTATATATTGACTGAGTGCGTCGATATCATTTAAATGGGAGGGCTGATTGTTTATGGTCTCAGTGGTCTTTTTACTATTTGCCATAGTGTTATTTATATGGTCATTCATCACGTATTCCTTTACTAAGTAGTCAAAGTTTGGCAAATCTATTATTACTATAAATTTTAGTTTAGGGTATGATTAGCTTTTATCATTTTAGTACCCGTATTATTTCACGTTTACCTTAACACCGTTACTCATAAATGCGTGTCGTGTTTGTGGAATTTTTCTTTTATAATGAGTAACGGTTTTTTATTGCCCTGATAAAGTAAGTGTCGTATTAATGGCACATTTTACGTTATATATTGATATCCTTAGATGAACTGTTTTTGACAGAAATAAGTCGGTTAATCTTGTCAACACGGTTTTTATTGGGCAGCCATATGTCTGAGTAAAGTTAGCGCCGCAAGTCGATTATTCAAGTGTTAAGCTAATGATGCCCTGAGATGAGCCACTAAAAGTTTAGGAGTAGGTATGCAAGAGCAAGACAATCAAAAGCCAGTCATTGATGGTGACACTGTGAATACTGACACAACAGTAGCGACAGAGACGGCAAATCTAGACAAAGTAGAGCAGACCGAAGAAGCGACGGCTGCTGAGGTCGCTGTAGAAGAGCAAACGACCCAACCTGTCGCTGTAGACGACGTAGCACCTGTCGTAGCTGAGCCTGAAGTCGAACGTGAATCTATGGAGTTTGACGTTATTATCGTTGGCGGTGGACCAGCCGGTCTTTCTACTGCTATCCGTTTGCGTCAGCTTGCTATTGAAGCAGGTAACGATGAGTTTATGGTTTGTGTGGTTGAAAAAGGCTCTGAGTTTGGTGCCCATACTCTATCGGGCGCAGTTATTGAGCCACGTGCTTTGAACGAATTGATACCAGATTGGAAAGAAAAAGGCGCACCGCTAAACGTGCCCGCAACCGAAGATCGCTTTTACTACCTAAACTCAGCCACGCGCTCTACCAAAGTTCCAGATGCTTTGATTCCAGCGCCAATGCATAATAATGGCAACTATATAGTCTCACTTGGTAATGTGGTTCGCTGGCTGGCAGTACAAGCAGAAGAGCTTGAAGTCATGATGTTCCCAGGTTTCGCCGCTGACGACATTTTATACAACGATGACGGTTCCGTTCGAGGTATTATAACGGGTGATTTGGGTGTGGCCGCCAATGGCGAAGCCAAGCCAAGTTTTGAGCCAGGTTATGAACTTCTCGCCAAATACACGGTCTTTGCTGAAGGCAGCCGTGGTCATCTAGGCAAGCGCCTGATTAGCCGCTTTGGTCTTGATAAAGACTCAGATCCTCAGCATTACGGTATCGGTTTGAAAGAGCTATGGGAAGTTGCACCAGAAAAACACGAGCAAGGCGTCGTCATGCACGGTCTTGGTTGGCCGTTGACCGAAACAGGTTCTACCGGTGGTTGGTGGTTATACTTTGATGAAAACAATCAAGTCAGCTTTGGACTGGTCGCTGATTTGTCTTACCATAATCCATACATGTCACCGTTTGATGAGCTACAGCGTTTAAAAACCCACCCTGTCATCAAAAATGTATTAGAAGGTGGTAAACGTATTTCTTACGGCGCCCGTGCCTTGACCAAAGGTGGGCTGAACTCCCTACCAAAATTCACCTTCCCAGGTGGTGTATTAGTAGGTGATGACGCTGGATTCCTAAACCCTGCCAAGATTAAAGGCACACATACTTCTATGAAGTCAGGTATGCTCGCTGCCGAAGCAATCTTTGAAGCCACACAGGCTGGGCGTCAACACGATGAAGTTGTTGCTTATAGCACCATGTATAAAGAGTCATGGCTCTATCAAGACAACTACGAATCACGCAATTTTTCGCCTGCGATGCACCGTATGGGTCAATTCATGGGCGGGGCGTTTATCTTTCTTGAGCACAACATCTTGAAAGGTAAAATGCCATTCACTATACATGACAACCTCCCTGATTATGACCAGCTAGAGCGTGCCAATCACGCCTATAAACCGACTTATTTGAAGCCTGATGGTAAATTGGTGTTTGATAAATTATCGTCCGTTTTCATCTCCAATACCAACCATGCTGAAGATCAGCCGACGCATTTGAAATTGACCGACCCTACAGTTCCTATTTCGATCAATTTGCCTTTGTATGCCGAACCTGCGCGTTTGTATTGCCCAGCGGGTGTGTATGAAGTGGTAAAAGATGCCGAAGGTGCTAAGTTTGTCATTAATGCCCAAAACTGTGTGCATTGCAAAACCTGTGATATTAAAGACCCATCACAGAATATCACTTGGGTAACACCAGAAGGCGGCGGCGGTCCTAATTATCCCAACATGTAGACCAGAGTTGCATTGATTTTAGTTTTGATCACTCAATCATACGCCAATAAAAAACCGCTCTCGAAAGGGCGGTTTTTTTATATTTATCTTTTTACACCTATATATAGTCAATACAATCTAAGAATAATGCTTATTCTAGGCAATATTCTTATCTTGAAATGACAATACGAATAGCTTTTATCAATCCGTCCAAGCATCGCGATTGGCTTCATCTCTTAGCTTCACAAAATTATTGGGATCGAATTTTATTTGATCTCCCGTTTTGCCTTCTTTGACTTGACGTTCATAATCACGTAAGACTCTTAGTGCCACTGGAGACAGCATTAAGATAGCAAACAAGTTGACCAATGCCATGAGACCCATTGATAAATCAGCAAAGTTCCAGATTGCTGGTAAGCTAGCGACAGCACCCACAAATACCATACCAAGTACCATGAAGCGGAATATCATGATCATGACTTTGGCATTTTTGGCACCAGAGATAAACTCAAGATTTGACTCGCCATAACTATAGTTGGCAATGATAGAGGTAAATGAGAAAAAGAAAATCGCAATGGCGACGAACGTCACACCCAAATCACCAACATATTGCGATAAGGCCAACTGAGTCAGCTGAATACCTTCTTGTTCAACGTTTGGATCGACCACGCCAGACAATATGATGATTGAAGCCGTTGCCGTACAGATAACAAGAGTATCTAGAAAAACACCCAGCATTTGCATAAACCCTTGCACCGCTGGATGATCAGGATGGCTCTTTGCCGTTGCCGCCGCGTTCGGTGCTGAACCCATACCCGCTTCGTTCGAAAACAAACCACGTTTGATACCATTGATCATGGCCTGAGCGATGCCGTAACCAATCACACCGCCTGCTGCTTGCTCAAAGCCAAAGGCTGATTTGACAATCAAGGCAACCGCCGCTGGAAACTGGCTAAAGTTAGTAACAATGATGAATAGCGCCAATAAAATATATAAAATCGCCATCACAGGTACAATCTTACCAGCAATACGAGCGACCGAACGCAGACCACCAAATACCACTGGCGCAACCAATACGACCAATATCAATCCGGTCATCCATGTTGGAACGCCAAAAGCCTCATTAGTCGCTTGAGCAATCGTATTTGACTGTACACCATTAAATGCCAGACCAAACGCCACAAGCAAACATAGCGAGAAAAATATCGCTAGCCAGCGCATTCCTAGGCCTTTCTCAATGTAATAAGCTGGTCCACCGCGGTACACATTGTCTGTATGAGGCACTTTATAAGCCTGTGCTAGCGTTGACTCTATGAAACTGGTCGACATACCGACTAAAGCCGTCATCCACATCCAAAACACTGCACCTGGACCACCAAGATAGATCGCGATTGCGACCCCTGCTAAGTTACCTGTACCGACGCGCGCGGCTAATGATGTCATTAAAGCTTCAAATGAGCTGATACCACCATCTTTGCGACCTTGGTTCGAAACACGTAATAATTTCCACATATGGCCAAAATGGCGAAACTGAATAAAGCGTGTGGCGATAGTGAAGTAAAGACCAGCGCCAATCAATACGAACATTAATAGTCCATACCAAGGGTTGCTAGCAACCAACCATTCATTGTTTCCCCAAATAATACTGACACCATAATTTACGATGTTATTAAACCAACCAGCTATCCCTTCGGTCATACGGACTCCTCATTTATACTTGATACAGCTTATGTGTTTGTCTTGCAGACGTTACTTTCAGAATATCTAAACCACAAGTGTGACTACTTAAAAAATTTGGCATAAAAATATCATAAGCATTTTATAGATATTCAGCCGTCTGCGGTATCACATTTACTTATCAGTCTATAATCGCTATTTATAAAATAAATGTTATATGTACTTGATATCCTATAGAATCTATTGAGTAACAATTTAACATTATAAGTTAGACAAATTTAGTAATATTCTAGTAACATTAATATTTAGTCTAAGAGAATTTATACTATTTTTTATAATAGTGGATGATATCTATAAATAATTATTTATAGTTGCTTTTATCAGATATTGATAAACTTATTTTTGAACATTTATCCAGACTAGATGTTACCATAAATGATTAGAACATTTAGAACTTCAAACGCTTGTCAGGAAGACAAGTTGTGAAAAAGACAGCGGATTGTCCTGCCCCTTCTTTCTTCCTCGATACACTTTGTGCATTTCAAACGTTATTTTTGATCAAAGTGACCAAAACAACATTTAATAACTTAGCTATTATTTTAAAGTAAATGATTTTTAGTCATCGTAGTGCCATTACGTACTGTTAATCTCATTGTTTATAATGCTCATTTTATAAAGTCGCATGTTTCTGTTTTTTATGACAGGTTAAGTGATAAGGAATAGTCACCGCCTCTCTTATGTTGCTCTTCGCATTATTTGTTTTGAAAAATTCAACACAGACTGTCTATTAAGTAACACTACCCTATAGATACTGCCGTTGTCGTCTACAGATGCAAGACCATCATAATTATTAGGATGAGACCAACAATAATATTTTAGGTAAGACAAAAGGAGTTGCTCTATGGAAAACCACAACGATTCATCCGGTTATTGGCGTGCCAATGTCCGTCTCATTTTAGGTTGCCTAGTCATTTGGGCACTATGCTCTTATGGTTTTGGGATCTTATTACGTCCTCTCTTAGCAGGTATTAGAATCGGTGGTACTGATCTGGGCTTTTGGTTTGCTCAGCAAGGCGCGATTATAGTATTTATGGTCTTAATCTTCTTTTACGCCTGGCGTATGAATAAGTTAGATAAACAATATGGCGTAGACGAGGAATAATGCTATGAGTCAATTTGTAATTAATATTATTTTTGTGGGTCTATCCTTCGCTCTATACTTCGGTATTGCAATTTGGGCGCGAGCTGGTTCAACCAGTGAATTTTATGTCGCAGGTGGTGGTGTCCACCCCGTCGTCAACGGTATGGCAACCGCCGCTGATTGGATGAGTGCTGCATCATTTATTTCAATGGCAGGTATTCTTGCTGCTGGTGGCTATGGTGCCTCAACGTATCTAATGGGCTGGACTGGGGGTTATGTACTTCTAGCGATGCTGCTAGCACCATACTTGCGCAAATTTGGTAAATTTACGGTTCCTGATTTTATTGGGGACCGTTTTTACTCTAAGACTGCCGCTATGATTGCAGTCGTGTGTTTGATTATTGCGTCGACTACTTACGTTATTGGTCAGATGACAGGGGCTGGCGTCGCATTCTCACGTTTCTTAGAAGTCGACAATACGACTGGCCTTCTTATTGCTGCTGTGGTTGTTTTCTTCTATGCCGTACTAGGTGGTATGAAAGGTATTACCTACACGCAGGTTGCACAGTATGTCGTTCTAATCATTGCTTATACTATCCCTGCTGTCTTTATCTCACTTGAGCTGACGGGTAACCCAATTCCAGGTCTCGGTTTGTTCTCAAACCATACCGAATCAGGTATACCTTTATTGACTAAGCTTGATCAGGTAGTGACTGACTTAGGATTTACTGCTTATACCGCTGATGTACCAAATAAGTTAAACATGGTGCTATTTACCTTGTCGCTAATGATTGGTACAGCAGGTCTACCACACGTTATTATTCGTTTTTTCACTGTACCTAAAGTATCTGATGCGCGTTGGTCAGCAGGTTGGGCGCTAGTATTCATTGCGTTACTTTACTTCACTGCTCCTGCAGTAGGTGCGATGGCGCGTTTGAACCTGATTGATACTATCTATCCACAAGGTGTTGAAGCAGAGTCTATCACCTATGATCAACGTCCAGATTGGATGAAAACATGGGAAGAGACTGGCCTCATTAAGTATAATGATCTCAATAATGATGGCCGTATTCAGATGTACAACGACAGTGGACTTGGTGCCGCTCAGTTGGCGCTAAATACTGCTGAAACTGATGGTGGCGATGTTGCCGCTGCTACTGCTGCTGTCGAACAGGCTCGTACTGCACACGATTTAGAAGTCGATGGTCGCTTTGCAAACGCAGGTTGGGCAGGTAACGAGCTTGACGTAAACAATGACATTCTAGTACTAGCTAACCCAGAAATTGCAAATCTTCCACCATGGGTTATTGGTCTTATTGCAGCAGGTGGCCTAGCAGCAGCACTATCAACTGCCGCAGGTCTACTATTGGCTATTTCATCAGCGATCAGTCATGACTTGATCAAAAGAAACCTCAACCCAAATATTAGTGATAAAGGCGAGTTAAAAGTAGCGCGTATCACTATGGGTATTGCGATTGTAGTAGCAACATGGTTAGGTATCAATCCACCAGGATTTGCCGCACAAGTCGTGGCATTAGCCTTTGGTATTGCGGGCGCTTCACTATTCCCAGTACTGATGATGGGTATTTTCTCTAAACGTATTAACAGCCTTGGCGCTATCGCTGGTATGTTAACGGGTTTGATTAGTATCCTAGTGTATATCTTTCTATTCAAAGGTTGGTTCTTCATCAGTGGTACTGCAAGTTTCCCTGATACAGAAGAGTATTGGCTGTTTGGTATCTCGCCATTATCATTTGGTGCGGTTGGTGCTATGCTTAACTTCATCGTAGCATTTGTTGTCTCATATGCTACACCAGCACCACCATTACACATTCAAGAACTGGTTGAAAGTGTTCGCTCTCCACGCGGTGCTGGCGGTGCAGTCGACCACTAAGCGCACGACTGAGGATATATTTTGCGTTAATATATATCACTCACAGGCAGTTGCTGCTTGTGAGTGATTTTTTTATCCTCTATTTTTTACAAAAACTCTTAAATTCTGCTCTACTACAGACGCTTAATTAAAAGCGCTTATCGCATTAAGGAAGATTTTATGCTTTACGAGTTTATCGCTACCATAGCTGCTGGATTTGGTTTGGCTGGGATAGCACTAATCATAACTCACCTCAGCAAACTGGCAGGTAAAAGAGCACCAAAATGGCTTATCCCACTATTTGCTGCCATCGGTATATTTGGCTTCCAAATTCAACAAGAGTATAGCTGGTTTGATCAACAGGTTACGCAACTTCCTGAAGGTGTCACTGTCGTTAAAAAAATTGAAGAGAGTACATGGTTTCGCCCATGGACTTACGTTAAGCCGCAAATACTACGTTTTATCGCCGCTGATATTGGCAATGCTACTGTACAAGTCGATGACCCAGATGTATATTTGGTCAATTTGTATCTGTTCGAGAGACGTAGAGGTGTGCAAAAAGTCTCGCAAGTGATAGATTGCAGCGCCCCCGCTCGGGCAGATTATGTATTGCCTGCAAAAGATAGCACGCTGACTATCGATGAGCATGTTAAGCAGACCACAGCATGGCGATCGTTGGCGAAAGATGATCCTTTATTTACTAGTGTTTGCATGAATTAAAACCAACGTTGCGCTACTGCTTAGAAGCAACGTTATCGTGACCCACATATTTATGACCTGATTCAGTGACATTTATACGATACAGGTTTCATAATGCTAAGCATTTAATAGCGCTGAGAGGTCGCCGAATACGTATGTTTTGAGTTAGCACCTAATAGCAGACCTGCACACAAACCACCAAAATGCGCCGCAAATGAGATGCCTTGTTGCGGCATCAGCCCTTGTTTGATCGTTAACCAGTATCCTGTGCCCATGATAATACAAGCCAGTAAGTAACCCCAGCGTCGGGCAAATACTGCCCCACCGATCATATAACCGAGCATTGCAAAACACAATCCTGACGCTCCAATGTGAATGGACAAGGGCGAGCCAATAACCCATGTGACCACTCCTGATGCGATAATCAGCTTGAGTACAGTACGGTAGGCATTTTTTTCAAACAATCCGAACAAAAACAAAATTTGTAATAACGTTAACGTATTACCCAATAAATGTGAGAAGTTTCCATGCATCGTCCATGATGCAAACACTCCTATCATACTTCCTACATCAAAGGTGCGCGGCACAATCCCAAAGATATTCCACATACCAAATAACAATACATCATTTAAAAAAAACATGCCCCACATTGGTATGAGTACAAACGCATATAAGCCAATGACCTGCTTGATACGTACCATGATCAAGTTGAGCAATTGCTGCCACTTCATAGACGACTTTATCCTTTTGATTGAATTATTAGATATGTTTTAGTGACGTGTGGTAAAAAGCGGTCGCTCTACGGGCTCAAAATCCATTAAGGTTGCATCTTTATCAGGCGTCAAATAACTGTCGCCATGCAACAATGAGGTTGAGTGATAAGGTACCAATGCCGTAGGAATAAAATCACGTGCGGCATCAATATGTTTGATGGAATCATCAAAAAAGATATGCGGGGCAAAGGTTCTCAATACTGCTGTCTTTTCTAAACCGCCCAAGAAAAATGCCATGTCCACATTGACGCCCCACTCTCGCAGCGTTTTAATCGCCCGCAAGTCAGCAGGCGCATTACGAGCGGTGACCAAAGCAATTTTGATTGGAGAGTATTGAAGCCCAGCTGGTAGACGCTCTTGTAAGTTTGATAATTTAATCAGCAATTCAGCATAAGGTCCTTTTTCAATTGGCAAATCACGCATTTGTGTTTCGCGATCATGAAAAGCTCGCAGACCTTTTTGTTTATATAGCAGCTCCCCCGAATCATCAAAAAGCACTGCGTCGCCATCAAATGCAATGCGTAGCTGATTGGTGTCCAACTCATAAGTATTGACAGGGGTCGCATCCAAGATTGCGCAAGCACAGATATTGGCATCTGCAACTTGCTGTGCATCATCACGGTTGGTGGTCAAAAACAAGTCAACATTAAAATCTTTAATATATGGGGCAATTGGACTACCCGAAATAAAAGCGGATCGTGAAATATTCAGTCCATGCGCCAAAATGGCATTAAGTACTTGGATGCCTGTGTCTGGACTGCTTTTTGAGACAATAACGACTTCGACTAACGGCGCTTCGATTTCTGAATCTTGCCCATTTTTGTCTTCACAATACTCGTTCAAATTTAATAAAGCTTTGATCAATGGGTAACCGGCACCAATACTTAAAGGCTCATTCTCACGTTCAGTCATATAATCGCGAAATTCTTTGATAGCGCTTGCCGGTTTTTGCTCCAATAATTGTACTAAATGGTTTTCAGATTCTGTTAAATCAAAAAGTGCGGTTGCAGAAATTGCGACTATTAGCGTGTTACTAAAATCGACTGCCATGACTGTCTCTACTTATCATATAAAAGGGTGAATACGAAAATATCAATCAGTTTACTACATCCATCAGATTTTAGAATGATAAGAAAAGTTATCGTCCTGCCATACACTGTAATCAAAAACCACCTTGGTAACCAAACACTGTCTCAAACAATTTTTGCTATTTATAGTTATTTTGGATGTCGCGTAGGGCATCTTTTAGTTACTCATCGCTATATCAATTCAGTTTACCAACTTTTTGATTTGCCATAAAAAAGCCACATCGTTATGACAACAATATGGCTTAAAAAATAGAACGGCTTATTAAACCGTGGATTTTTAGCTTGTGGGTTTATTACTACGAATAAAACTTACGTCAATAACACCAAAGAGATGGCTGGAAAAGCGACCAAAATGCCCAATCGGATCACATCTGAGACAATAAAAGGTGCGACTCCCCGAAACATGTCACTAAGCTTAATATGCGGTGCCATCGCTTTGATGACAAAAATATTCATCCCCATAGGCGGTGTAATCAAACCCAGTTCTACCGTCAATACAGCAATAATACCAAACCAAACAGGATCAAACCCTAGAGCCACAATGATGGGATAAACCACTGGAATCGTAATAACCAACATGGCTAAGGCGTCCATAAATAGCCCCAGTAAAAAGTACATGACTAGAATACAAATCAGTACAATCATCGGGCTGACCGATAGAGTCCCAATCCAAGTGGCCATTGTATAAGACAGACGTGATACGGAAATAAAATAACCCAACGCCTCTGCACCAAGTAGCATAAAAAAGACCACTGCTGATAGTGCAAGCGTTTCAATGAGTGACTGTTTCAGGCCTTTTAAGCGCATGCCTTTGGCAAAAGCATAGGCCCATGATACAAAAGCGCCAACTGCTGCGCCCTCTGTTGGAGTGAATAGCCCAAAGAAAATACCAGCGATAATAATGATAAAAATAAAGCTGAACGGTATTAAACCAGTCAATGATAGTAGTTTTGCTTTCCAAGACGTTGGTTCACCGCGACGTGCGAGATGCGGTTTCCAGCGTACCATAATCATAACAGTGATAGAGTACATCACCATACCTAAGATGCCAGGCAAAAAACCGGCGATAAACATATCACCGACAGATTGCTGAGTTAAAATAGCATAGACCAGTAATGCAATACTGGGAGGAATCATAATCCCTAACGTACCGCCAGCCGCCAAAACGCCACAGGCAAAACCTGGCTGATAGCCATACTTTTCCATTTGAGGTAACGCGACCTTTGTCATTGTAGATGCAGTCGCCAAAGAAGAGCCTGAAATAGAAGCAAAAATACCAGATGAGCCAATACCTGCAATACCAAGGCTACCTCTTACCCCACCAAATATAGTTCTAGTAGCGTCAAACAATTTGCCAGCCATACCTGAATGAGTCGCAAATACACCCATTAGAATAAATAAAGGAATGGCACTAAAATCATACTTTGCCAAAACATCCACTGGAATGTCTTTGAGCATTTGCAGTGCCCCACTTGGCGCAGTCACAGCACCAAAACCGACCAGTCCCACGCCCAACATGGCCAATGCCACTGGCACTCGCAGCACCACCAATACAATCATGACCAGCAGGCCAATGGCACCAATAATTTCTGGACTCATGCGCCTGTCTCCTCTGCGTCAAAGAACTCGCCCGTTTTAAAAATATTGATGGATTCTATCAGCGAGCGAATGGCAAGCAAAAGGCTCAGAAAGGCACTAAACATATAAATGGGCATCATTGAAACTCTAAGATCTTGAGTGACCTTGCCATACTCTATAGCATCAATTGCACTTTCATAGAGCCCCCACGAGAAAACGATCCCAATGACGAAAAAGCCCAACATAAAGACGCCCATCATGTAACCTTTAATAGTCTGAGGCATCTTTTGAGTGAATACATCGACGATAATTTGTGATCGCTCTACAAAGGCGGCAAAAGCGGCGAGTAAAGCAAATAACATAAAGTAAGAGACAATCTCTACACTGCCTTTTACCGTAAACCCAAACTCGCCACCCGTGAGCTTAAAAATATAACGAGCTGTCACATCTAGCATGGTCGCTAACACGATGATGATAAGACTGATACCGCCAAAAAACTGGCATAACCTAGAGATGAAGGTACTGATTTTAATTAAAAAGATCATGTAATACCTCCAGTAGGCTATACCTTACAGGCTGCGCTAGCAGCTTTGGCTTTTTCATAGACACTATCAGCATCCAGACCTAATGCTTTGACATCACTCAAATATTTCTTAGTACCCTTTTCAAGCGGACCTTTCCAATTTGGATCATTGAGTGGGTCAGGAATCTCGATAATTTCGTCGCCCTTATCTTTAGCCGCTTGTATGGCCATCTGATCATGTTTATCAAATACTTCACCCACTTTATTAGCAAGGGCCATACCTGAATTTTTATCCAAAACTTGTTTCAAATCATCAGGCAGATTGTCGTACTTGTCTTTATTCATCGTCACCATGAGTGCTGAGCTATAAAAAGGAATATTGGTATGGTACTTAGTAATTTCGTCAATTTTAAAAGCCGTTACGGCTTCCCATGGGAAACTGAGACCATCAACAACACCGCGCTGTAAAGAGGTATACATGTCATTTGCAGGTAGACCAACAGGTGATGCGCCCGCACTTTCAATAATGTCACCAGCGACTGCCGAAGGACGACGAATGCGCATACCTTTCATATCCGCAGGTGTACGAATCAGTTTATCAGTAGTATGCAGAGAGCCTGGTCCAGCGCCATACATAAATAGCATATGCGTGTCTTTGTATTCACTGGCAAGCGTTCCGTCTTCATAGAGCGTCTGTAGCATACAACCCATCTGAGTGGCTGAATTTGATAAACCTGGAAGCTCAGTAATCTGAGTCAGCGGAAAGCGACCACTAGTATAGCCATGGGCTTGTGAACCGATATCAATGGTACCTTTAGCAGCCGATTCATAAGTGACGTCAGCTTTCGCAAGACCTGCTGATGGATATAACTCTACTTTTAAGCGACCATTAGAATCTGTTTCTATTTGCTTAGCCCAAGGTTCAAAAACTTCTGTACTAATGGAAGAAGTCGCTGGCCAAAAATGAGAGAAGCGTAAGACGGTCGTATCTTGAGAGGTTGCAGATGATCCATCAGTTGTGTCAGCTGACTGGTTAGAACAGCCAAAAAGGCTGATAGCGGCTAAAGCACCAATTGAAAAAAGAGGAGCTAACTTCATTATCAATTCCTTTTGATAATTGTAGGGGTAGGAACAGCACGTAAATTTAATACTTTGATTCGATAGAAATTACTTTATTTAATCAGTTAACACCTCCGTGTTATTAACTTAAATAAAAAGACTGTTTAAAATTATCAGTTAAAACGATATAAGTCAAATCATTTTAATACGGCTCTATAACGCTATATTTCTTAGGGAAAAGATAATGGTCACAAAACCCAATATCTACTATTTTAGATACAACGATGGTTTTCAAAAATTTATGATTTGAATGAAAAGAAGATATGGCCGAATTGAGATTATGAGCTGGTAAGAATTAGGGCAAGCCTGTATAAAACAGCGCGCAAAGAAAAGCCCCTTGATACGTTAGTATCAAGGGGCTAG
>NZ_VXCU01000011.1:0-69198 GCF_052850615.1 Psychrobacter sp. 1176_08 | reverse complement strand
TGACTAGCCCCTTGATATTAACGTATCAAGGGGCTTTTCTTTGCGTGTCTGTTTCAAGCATTCAAACATTCTATGTAGATGATCAGCCACACCGGGACTGAGACACGGCCCGGACTCCTTAGGTTCTATTCAATGGGCATAGTGCTTACTCTATATACTCCTATCTCTACAGCACTGTCTGCATTTATTTCTCTATCGAACTATATACCTACTCAAAGCTGTTATCTAAGCAATGTTAACCAACTGACATAGACTTTATTCCTATATGGATATTGTTGAGCTGTGTTATTAGTGATAAATTCATAGAGCTTAGAATAATCAATTCCCTGAGACAACGCTTGAAGGTTGATTCGCTTCTCAATGATGATATCTTGATAAGATAGTTAAAAATTACAATGGATTGCTTTGGTTAACTTCACGTAAATAGGGAAATTATGAACAAATTAGGTTTCTTTTCTTTGGCTGGTGCTGCATTTGTGATGTGTAGCTCTGCCAATGCCGCTAAACTTTCTGCTGCTTCTGCTGCCGAGTATGCACAAGGTACTTATCCTGAATACTTAGACCTCTTAAAGTTACCAAATGATGCGATTGTTCCAGCAGACGTGCGTAAAAACGTTGAGTTTCTCGACGCCGCTTTTCGTAAGCGCGGCTTTATCACAAAGCAGCTAAAAAATGACGGTAAGCCCATGCTTTTTGCAGAGCAGCCAAATGCTGATCCTAAACGCAAGACGGTACTCTTTTATATGCACCTAGATGGTCAGCCAGTAGTACCGGAACAATGGGATCAGAAAGATCCGTGGGAACCAGTACTTAAACGCCGTACCACAGATGATAAATGGGAAGAGGTGGACTCTGCGAAATTGTTCAATGGTTCGGTCGATCCAGAATGGCGTGTTTTTGGGCGTTCCTCTGCCGATGATAAGGCACCAATTATGATGCTTTTGGCCACCATGGATGCTATAAAAGCTAGTGGTGCTGCTCAAGGTGTGAACGTGAAAGTGATACTTGATAGTGAGGAGGAAAAAGGGTCGCCTTCAATTAATAAGGTAATGTCAGCCAATAAAGATCTGTTGCGCTCAGACGTTATTGTTATTAATGATGGACCTATGCACGCAACCAATCAGCCGACACTAATTTTTGGTAATCGGGGCGCCGCTCAGGCGCGCCTCACCGTTTATGGTGCCAAAGTGCCGCTACATAGTGGTCACTATGGCAATTACTCACCCAATCCTGCGCAGCGCTTGGCAACGCTTCTTGCCTCCATGAAGGGTGATGATGGCCGTGTCACCATACCGGGTTACTATGATCGCGTGAAGCTCACCGCTGCTGATCGCAAAATTATGGCTGCCGTTCCAGATGATGAAGCTGCGATACAAAAGCGTCTTGGTATCGCCAAACCTGACAAGGTCGGGAACAACTATCAGGAGGCAATGCAGTATCCATCACTCAATGTTCGGGGAATGGCGTCGGCTGCTGTTGGTGATAAGGTCGCCACTATTGTACCTGATATGGCTGTTGCTGAGCTGGATTTACGTACGACGCCAGAGTCCGATGCCAATTATCTTACTAAGCTCGTTGAGACGCACATTCAAAAACAAGGCTATCACTTGGTGACAGGCGAACCTACCGATGATGATAGAGCGCGTTTTGATAAGTTGGCAAGCTTTTCTTATCAAAGTAAAGGTGGCAACGCTGCGGCGACGCCAATGGATGCACCTGTCGGCAAATGGGCATACCAGTCGATGACTGAGGCATTTGGTGCAACACCTGCACCAGTCCGTATTCGTATGATGGGCGGTACTGTACCAACGGCAGAGATTGTGAACGCATTAAAAGTGCCGTTCGTTATCGTACCTTTAGTCAATGCGGACAATAACCAGCACGCTGCTAATGAAAACATGCGGATGGGCAACTATATTAATGGCGTACGTACACTCTATAGTTTAGTTACTAGTCCTTTGTAAAAAGAGATGGAATAAAGAGATAACGTTTATACTTGATTGCTTACGACGATAGTATAATGTCCCCACTTGATCTTTTCTTGTATTTAGAAGTGAAACATCGTAGTTCTCATAGTGGTGTGGTTCAATTATTTAAAATAGGTCACGGCCATTTCTCTATTTCTAAAAAGCCCCTTTCGCTAATGTGAAGGGGCTTTTCTTTGTCGGCGGTTAAAAAGATACTCATGATATAAAAATTATCTGTTAAATTAACTTGGTTAACTAATTATTAGTGAATCGAGGAAGTATATATGGGTTCAATGGTTTCATTTGGTATTGGGAAACTAGAATTAGATTGGGGTAAAAATAACTCTTACAGCGATCATGGCTCTTTATTTCAGCTCAATGATGTAAAAGATATCCCTTATTATTATTCGGATAATATTATTGAATATAAAGAAGGCTTAAGTCGAAAACTTGGATCAACAAAAAGACGTTTAGACCTTCTTGGCTACAATCTAGATTCTCTTAAAAAGCAGTATGAAGATCATTTAAATGAAGTTCCAGAGTATTATCCTGATATACCTCTACCATTTGACGATTTCTACTCAATTATATCTAATTTAGATATTTCTAAAATGACGCTTGATGATGAGTGGGCAGATTATGACCCTGGAGAGTTCCTTTCCAAGTACTTATTTAAACACTCAGAATTTAATAAAATACATAATTTGTCAGAGATAGTAGATAAAGATATTGGGTTGGTCTTTGAGAATATTGATCCTTATATTACATTACGTATTTTAGCTGAAAATCAGGCTAATAATGATCTTGATGTTTTTTGGAGTTATGCTGATATAGTCAATAACGGCTGGGTTCGTAGAGATGAAATTTTTGAAAAAGTAGGTGTAGGTCAGGAAATTTTATTTGTTACAGAAGGTTCGTCAGATACTCACATACTAAAGAAAGCCATACAGTTACTATATTCAGATATCTCTGATTTTTTCACATTTATCGACATGGAGGATAATTATCCATTTACGGGAGATGGGAACCTCTATAACTTCTGTAAAGGGCTTATAAGTATTGGTATTAAAAAAAATGTTTTAGTTATATTTGATAATGACGTAGCAGGTGTGGCTAAATACAATCAGCTGAGTGAAATGGATGTTCCATCTAATATGCATATTATCAAGCTACCAAATCACGCATCTTTTGAATCCTATAAGACAATAGGTCCACAAGGTGAAAGCTTCGAAAATATTAACGGTACAGCTGTAGCCATTGAATGTTTCTTAGATCATTCAGTCATTGACAGTACGGAATCTTGTATTAGATGGACTTCATATAATAAATCATTGGATGCTTATCAAGGTGAATTGATTGATAAAGATAGATATACAAGAAAGTTCCTAAAGTTCAATCATAATAATGATAATTATGATTACGAGAAGTTGAAGTTTTTGATTGATTTTATATATAACGAGTGGATTGGGAGGGTTTCTCAATAAGCGAATTGAACTAGAACTCAATTCTGAACTATATTTATTTGCTATCATTTGGCTACGCTACACTTTTTGATAAAAGTTCGCTGCGTACTGTTAGCACTTTAAGAAATGTTATAAGCAAAGTTTTATTTTGAAAGCACTTAAACCTAGTATTTTAGCTAACACACCTAAATTACTGAATACAGTTGAGCTAGCCAAGATAACTACTAAGTTATTAGTATATTATTTAAGTCTACATATCTAAAACAACTCACCCATCTCAACGTCCTCTTCAAAATCAAACCCTAATTGCTCACCTTTACGCTGTCTCATTTGCTCAATACGCTGTTTACGCCCTGCGATAAGCCGTAATACCTCTCGGCGCTGCTCCGTCGTCATCTCATGCCAAAACTGACGCTCAGGACGACTACGCAAACAACCAAAGCAATACCCTTTTTTATTGCTTTGACAGACACCGATACAAGGGTTGTCAATATCGAACAGCTCAAACTGTGGATTCATGGCGGCTCCATCGCTATTACGGTCATTCCTTTGACTGGCGCAAACTATTGTCACAGCCCTATTATGTCGCAAATAGCGAATAATAGTGTGCCGTTTTATTGTTACTATGTTTATTGGGCGGGTGTTATGCTGAGCGTCATAGTTACTATAAAACAGTCACCGTAAAACAGACATTATAAAACAATCACAATAAGTCGAATAAGCGAGATGATATATGAACCTCATTTATATTCATGGATTGGACAGCGATGCCAATTCTACCAAAGGCAGGCTCTTAGAAGAATATTGCCAGCAGTATTATCCTGATATCATCGTATTACGCCCTGATTTGAATCAATCGCCTGAGCACGTTTTTAATCACCTAGTGTCTTTGGTAGAAAACGCCAATAATGATAAAAACAAAAATACGGAAGGAGCGCCGCCGTACTCATCAAACACAGTACTGGTAGGCAGCTCGTTAGGCGGGTATTTTTCTACCTTAGTCAGCAATCATACGGGTTGCCCAGCACTATTATTAAATCCCAGTACGCAGCCTCACATCACGCTACAACGATTTGCCAATGAGGCTATGTCAGCCAGTAGTAACAAAGATACATCGTCCGACGATTATGTTCTACATTCGACGGCAGGCGGCTGGAATATTACCAATGCTGATTTGCAATGGTTTGCGAATCATGCGTTATCGACTGTGAATCATCCAGACAAAGTGGCGGTACTGATTAAAGAAGGTGATGAGTTGTTAACTCCTGAGTTGGCTAAAGACTTTTATCAAGAGCAAGGTGCGGCAGTGACGGTGCAAGCTGGCGGCGATCATCGATTTAGTGACTTTGGTGAGCAATTGCCCATGGTGCTTAAGCTAATACAGCAGTTGGTCTAACACCGCATCAAATAAATAGACGACATTATATGACGTGAGCGACTGACTATTACCGTTAAGGTCGCTATTTTTCGTTATAATGGTTTCATAGAATTAATCGCACATGAACAATTAAGGATGCATTTGTGAGTCAATATAATGCGCAATCGTTAGAAGTTTTAGAAGGACTTGAGCCAGTTCGTCGTCGTCCCGGTATGTATACCGATACCACACGCCCAAACCATCTAGCGCAAGAAGTCATTGATAACTCAGTTGATGAAGCATTGGCAGGTTATGCCAAAACCATCAAAGTTCAGCTGCACGCTGATGGTTCATTGTCTGTCGAAGACGATGGTCGCGGTATGCCGACCGATATTCACCCTGAGTTTAATCAATCTGGTATTGAGTTGATTTTGACTCGCTTGCACGCAGGTGGTAAATTCTCTACTTCCAATTATGAAGTCTCAGGTGGTCTACATGGCGTAGGTATTTCAGTCGTCAATGCACTATCGACACGCGTCGAAGTGACGGTATGGCGCGACAGCACGCAGTTTGATATGGCATTTGAGAATGGCGCGCCCGTGACACCTTTGACGGAAGCGGTCAGTTCAAACAAACGCAAACGCGGTACCAGAGTCCATTTTTGGGCCGATGGTAGCTTCTTTGATACGCCCAAATTTAATGTCAAACAGCTTAAGCACAATTTAAAGGCCAAAGCAGTTTTGGCGGCTGGGCTGACGATTGAATTCGTAGATGATATCAATGATGAAAAAGTCGTTTGGCAATTTACTGATGGCGTGGTTGAGTATCTAAATGAGCAACTAGATGGACTTGAGACATTACCGCAAGCCCCGTTTTATTATAATCATGAAGCCAAAAACGGCGCACGTGCAGGCATTACTTTTGCGTTATCTTGGTTGCCTGAGGGCGGTACACCGATTCAAGAAAGCTACGTGAATTTGATCCCAACGGCGCAAGGTGGCACGCATGTCAATGGGCTGCGTACGGGTATCTTAGAAGCTTTGCGCGAGTTTTGTGATATTCACAACTTGCTGCCTCGTAGTGTGAAATTGACGGCAGAAGACGTGTGGGACGGGGTGAATTATATCTTGTCTTTGAAGTTTTCAGAGCCGCAATTTTCTGGTCAAACCAAAGAGCGCCTGTCGAGCCGTGAAGCAGCTGGCGCGGTACAGACACTGGCAAAAGACGCGTTTAGCTTGTGGCTGAACCAACATGCCGATATGGGGACGCAAATTGCTGAGTTGGCAATCAACAAAGCGGGTCGCCGTCTCAAATCTGCCAAAAAAGTCGCCCGTAAAAAAATCACGCAAGGTCCTGCATTACCGGGTAAATTGGCAGATTGTCGCGGTGATCTACGCGATGGTGCTGAGCTGTTTTTGGTGGAGGGTGACTCTGCTGGCGGTAGTGCCAAACAAGCTCGTGATCGTCATTATCAGGCGATATTGCCCCTGCGTGGTAAGATTCTCAATACGTGGGAAGTATCGTCAGATACGGTTTTGTCTAGCCAAGAGATTCACGATATCGCCATTGCAATCGGTGTTGACCCAGCCTCAGATGACTTGTCAGAGCTGCGCTACGACAAAGTTTGTATCTTAGCCGATGCTGACTCTGATGGCTTGCATATTGCCACGCTGATTTGTGCATTATTCGTCAAGCATTTCCCAGCATTGGTAGATGCAGGTCACTTATTTGTCGCCATGCCACCGTTATACCGAGTAGATGTGGGCAAAGATGTGCATTATGCATTAGATGAGTCTGAGCTTGAGCAAATTTTGGCAAATGTACCGGGCAATAAAAAAGCACAAATCACGCGCTTTAAAGGGCTTGGTGAGATGAGTGCCGATCAGTTACGTGAGACCACCATGAACCGTGATACACGGCGTTTGGTTCAGTTGGACATGGACGATATGGTGTTAACCAATGGCATTATGGATATGCTATTGGCAAAGAAACGCGCGGCTGATCGCAAGACATGGCTTGAAAGCAAAGGCAACTTAGCGGATATATCATAAGTACGATTAGAGGCCTGTTTATCATTCGCTTACGACTGATAGGTGTTGAGTGATTTAACCTAGCGTTCTATAAGCCAATGAATAATAAAACCTATAAAATTCAAGGTAGTAGTTTAGGCTTGATGGTATGATACAGTTATCTTTTACTATATGGTGCCATCATGACATCAAAGGTTTTGAAACGTTCTAAAGTATTGCCTAAGCTCAGTAGAGCGCAGTTGGGCGATAAAATTCCCAAACGTGGTGGCAAAATGACACCAGTGGTCGCGTCTGCCTTACAAAAGCTGGCTGGCTGGCGCAATGTGGGTGAGATTCCAAATATTCCGCAAGCAGTGGTCTTGGCGCTTCCTCACACCTCGAATGTCGATGGTATCTATGCGATTCCAGGCTTGTTTGCCTTGGATCTGAACATAAGTATTATGGCGAAACATACCTTGTTTAAAATACCTGTATTTGCTCAGCTTTTACATTGGGTAGGGGTCATTCCTATCAATCGAGGCAATAAAGGGTCAGTACTGCAAGCCAGTATTGATAAGTTCAAAACAGGTAAACCCCTGTTTTTAGGATTGGCACCAGAAGGTACGCGCCAATATACGGAAAACTGGAAAACAGGATTTTATTATTTGGCAGTCGGTGCGGGCGTGCCTATTTTACCAGTGGCACTGGACTACAACACCAAAGAAGTTCGTTTTTTATCGCCTGTCTATCCTAGTGGCGATATCGATGCTGACCTACCAAAAATCTATGCTCAATACAAAGGGGTGATGCCCAAGCACCCTGAGCGTTTATCGCAGCCGCTACAAGATATGAATAATTCGCCTGATTAAAGAATATGGCTACGGCGTTTCATAGCAGTGATCATGTAGCTGTAAATTGCTTATTGTCCAATCGGTAAAAAAAGCCCTTGATATCATAAGATCAAGGGCTTTTTTATTAGATCTGCTTTGTTTTGATCATCAAAACTTGAGCAACTTGCCTAAAAATTTGGCTGACCATTTGAAGCACTTACCCCGCCATCAACAGGCAGATTGACACCTGTAATCATAGAAGCGTCATCGCTGGCTAAGAAAGTAATGGCTGCTGCGATGTCTTCGGGCGTTGCCAAACGACCAAGAGCCGAGCGGGCGAAGAACTTATCCTGTTTTGATTCGTTGTCTTGAATTGCCGTGGTCATATTCGTCTTAGTCACGCTTGGATTGACCGCATTAACACGAACGCCGTCAGGGCCATGATCTAACGCTAGAGTACGCGTTAGGTTGGTAACGCCAGCTTTGGCAGCATTGTAGGCAGCCATGTTCCAATCGCCACCCATACCTGACAGTGAGGAGACATTAACGATATTGCCTTTGGTGGCTATAAGGTGCGGCATGACTGCTTGAGAGACATAAAAATTTCCGTTCAAATTGATATTGATGGCAGTATTCCAATCTTCAGTAGATAAATCTGTTATCTTGCCTTGTATGGCTTTGCCAGCATTATTGACCAAAATATCGATTTTTTCAAACGTATCTATCGCGGCTTGCACCATTTCTTGCACTTGGCTTTGTACGCTGATATCACAGGTAACGCACAAATAATTATCAGTATGAATCCAAGTATGATCTTCTGGAAACTCGTTTGCGGTTTCCTTTAACGTTTCAGCTGTACGCCCTACCAAAACGACGTTCGCGCCTTCTTGTGCGAAGCGGATAGCGGTTGCACGACCGATTCCTGAACCCGCTCCTGTTACGATCACGGTTTTTTCTTTAAAACGCTTCATCATTGTCAATCCTTGTTATTATATGGTGTTCGTTAAATAAGATTAATAAATGTACCTGAAAAAAGGGCTTGGGCGCAGTTTATAATCTGTAAGTCTGCATCCGATGTGTATTATTCTCACACTATCATAGCGATGCACGCTTATAAAGGTGACATTGTTCCATAAAACTGAGGCATTTTAACTTTTAAGCTTCTGGCAAGCGCGCTATAGTCATTAAGGCAAGCTGGTCACATAGAGCGCTTCATGAAGCAGCTATAAGCATAGTACGTAATATAGTCTCTTGCTTACGCCATTACCTACAAACTAACGTGTTTATTTGATAATAAAGGGTTGAAAACGTGTCTTATTCGACTACTGCTATATCTGATCAGTATGATATCGCTAAAGAGTTGACTTGCTATTTGCAGTCAGACGCCATTGAGGTTTCTTTGGTCAATATGGATACCATTGAGTGTCAGTACGGCGCTCACTATGTTGCTCGGCAATACTTGTACCAGTTATTATCAGGCAAGCTGTCGGTGCTTGAAGTAACCTTGTCCCTATCTTTGGACAGTAGTATTGCAAAGATTGAGGCTGCCCGCTTAGCAACGCTAAAAGCCGCCACAGTTTGGCAAAAAAGACAGAATAAGCAGAGCGAAACGGCCACTCATGCTGTTTTAGTTATGGACATTCATCTGACTGATGACAACAGAGAAAATGAGAATGGGGTTAGTGATGACCAAAAATATAAAAATCAACGCGTCAAACATCATTTTGGTGCGCGTTATTTTATGGAGCAGTTGGTTTTAGATACAAACGACAGCATAAAGCGACTACAAGTCTTTAGCTGGCATGATTGGGACTCAATATTGGAAGCACTGCAAACACCATGTGAGTTATGGCGATTTTTGGATTACCATTTAGAGCAGCTAGAGAACGCTATCAATGGTCAAGTATTAAGCTTTGAAACAGAAACAGCGCTCGTCACCCAGTTCTTAAACCGTCCTGCTCTATTTACCCCAGCAATCGTGCTAGACAATGCACTCATTAAATATAATATCCAAGATGAGCCCAATCCAGCTTTGACCTCTATGGCGCTTGCTTATAAAAATCAAAGCGTAACCGTACAGATGTATCATCAGCACTTACAACAAGCAGCACATCTATGGTCGCAGCTTAGTGCCCAGATGATAGAAGCGTCAAGAGAAAAACATATAGGCAATGATGATAAAGCGGTCTCAGCTAATGAGGTCACCCATTGGCAACAACAGTTGTTGGACGAGTCGTTATTTTCGCGTCATGAATTGGTTCGTACCTTGTATAAGCACCCAAAACAAGAACCAAGACTGCAGCAGACAGGGTATGTGGTGCATCAACATTCTTACGAAAGTTTGGGACGACATTATGTATTGATCTTTTATGGACAAGATGCAGAAGGACACAACGGTAAAAAAACGATTCAACCAAATCTTTCAAAGATTGCTCAAGATGTTGCAACCCGCTTACCAGTCGCTGAGCTTCATCATGTCATTGTACTTGGTATCGATTTTATTAAGGAAGCTGAGGATACTTTTATAGATATTGATTTGTGGATTCAACCTGTCAATGCAATGACTCAGCGCGAGCGTCAATTAACCAAGCAGATACAGCAATTTAAAAAGCAAACTCTTAAATAATAAAGCTGAATGTGACGACTTACTTTAAAGACATTTGAACTTCTCTCTACCTATAAAAAAAGACAGCCTAGGCTGTCTTTTTCGTATTTAGTAGTAAAAATAGCAAATGCTTATTTGTTATTAATATCGTCATCAATACCGTTATTAGGCAATAAGTGATCATCACCAACGATATCATTATTAACGGTATTGTTGTTACCGATAGTCGTGTTATCAAGGCTGCTATTACCAAAGCCACTAGTACCAATATTGTCATTAGCGATATCATCAGTATTTACGTTTGTAGTATCAACGATATCTGTGTGTACATTGGTAGTCGACGTACTTGTCGTAGAGGCAGACGGCGTATTTTCACGAACTGACTCAGCAAATTTTTCTTGAGTTGACTTGTTTGTCTGAAGCGTCGATTTTGCTTTTGCTTCGTCTGTTTCTTTATCCATTTTGTCTTGCATTTTGCGTAAGAAACGAGCAGCTGCTTCTTGACCACCAAGACCAAATGACAGTGCGAAAGCCACGGCTACAGCGCCTAGTGTGAGACCAAATGCTAGGTTGACGATAGAGTCTGCAATACCCATTGCTTTTAGACCCATGGCAAGTACTAAGCCCATGATCAATACACGTACGATATTCGCTAAGAACTGTGAACCTTGCTCAGAACGCTCAACAACACCAGCGATGACATTGGCAAGCCAAAAACCGATGAAAAGAACAATCGCGCCTAAGATGATATTGGCACCAAAAGCGATAAACATGGTAATAATGCCAGAGATAGCAACAAAGCCTAGTAAGTCAGCAGCAGCGATGGCAGCAAACAACATTGCAAAGAAAATGATGGCATAACCAACGAGGTCAGAGACTTTCTGACTGCCCATCGTTTGTTGTAGACCAACTTTTGCAGGTAACTGATTGATTTCAGTGTTTTCGAGCAGGCCTTTGATGATATTAGCGACCATACGTACAACATAGAAGGTCACTACTAGAATGGCTACTGCCATGAAAATGTTTGGCAAGGCTTCCATGATTTTGTTTAGCATGTTCGTCGCAGGACGGGCAATGACTTCAATTTTTAGTGCATTTAACGCAGCAATAATAGTTGGGATAATGACGACTAAGAAAGCCAATGAACCAGCGATGTTCGGTAAGCTGTTTTGCTCATTCAAACCTGCTTTTGTCGCAAGTGCTTGTACATCAAAGGTAGAAACAAGGTTGGTCACGATACCGCGTACAATCTTGGCAATGATATAACCAACAACGAAGACGACACCAGCAATTAAGATGTTAGGAATAAAGTTAAAGATTTTATCAACCATATTCGTCAATGGAGCAAATAGACCGTTAAGCTCTAATTGACCAAGTACCATGGTCAAAACAACCAATAAGATGAACCAATAAACCATGTCAGCAATGGTGCTGCTCATTGGTTTCACGCCAGCTTTTTCGCTTAAACGTTCATCCATTGAGGTTTTAGCCAAAGCGGCATTGATAGCTGTGCGAGCCACAGTCGCCACAACCCAACCAATAACACCAACTGCAATAGCCACAATAAGATTAGGAATAAACATTAATACTTGGTTGACCATATTTGCAAATGGTGCCGAAATAGAGTTTAAATTTAACTGGCTAAGCGCCCCTGAAATAGCAATGATAAAGATAAACCAGAAAACAACCTTAGAGATAATGCCCTCAAGATCGTAGGTTTTACCCGTTGAGGAGTTCATACGTTGGTTCAAATTGACTTTAGACAATACACCGCGTACAAGTGCTGCAACGCCAAGTGCCACAAGCCAACCGATAATGAAAATCAAGATAGCGCCGATAATGGAACCGATAGGCCCACCAAGATAACCATTGAACGATGTATACATTGGATTCATCTTATCCTCCTTTAATCATCATATAAAAGCTGCCAAACAATATTGCATATTCCATTATTATTGAGCGAATCCATTACATAGATGGTTATGATAAATAGTATTTTTTGAGTTAATTATGCAATGACATTATAATTTTTGAGGATAAAGCTCTATCAGAGAATATTGGTCTACCTTGTGTTAACTGCTTCACTACCAAGACTTCAATAAATAAGATAAAAGCTTACACTCGGTTACTTATCACTTTAACTAATTCAGCTTATCTGATGTATTAGTGGATTTAAAGATAGAAAGCTTAACGTGTTGCTGTATTTGTGTGATAACTTGTTATCGTAAGAAGAAATATTAACATAGACTGTACATTAGCCCGATAATTTCGTGTCAAATATGGCTCCTAAAACGTAGATTTGATATGATGGCAAACAAATTAATAGATACCATTTTATAACTTGAGAAATCCTATGAAAAAAATCACTACTTTAAGCGTTAGTGCCCTTGCCAGTGCAATGTTGTTGATTACTGGTTGTAGCACGAACAATGGCAATCAAGAAACAGCAGCGAAAAGCGTTTCAATTACCGAGCAAAGCCCAGCCACTGAAAAAGTTGGTTACAGTTTGGGTTATATGATGGCGGAAGGTAATAAAGAAGCCGTGCAAGACTTAGATCTTGATACATTTGAGAAGGGGTTCCGTGACGGCTACGAAGGCAAAGAATCTGCATTGACACAAGAGCAAATGCAAGAAGTATTGACCGCGTACCAAAAAGAGCAAGAAGAGAAGTTTGTTAAAGACATGGAAACCAAAGCAGCAGAAAACAAAACCAAAGGTGCTGCATTCTTAGCAGAAAATGGTAAAAAAGAGGGCGTGAAAACCACGGCGTCTGGTTTACAGTACAAAGTTATCACGGCTGGTACGGGTAAATCACCAAAAGCGACGGACGTGGTTGAAGTCAATTACGAAGGCAAACTGATTGATGGTACAGTCTTCGATAGCTCTTATGAGCGCGGCGAGCCAATCGAGTTCCCATTAAATCAAGTCATCGCTGGCTGGACGGAAGGTTTGCAGTTGATGAAAGAGGGTGGCAAATACGAGTTCTATATCCCAGCAGATATCGCTTATGGCGAAGCTGGTAACGCTGGTATCGAGCCTAACAGCACGCTTATCTTTACTGTTGAGCTATTAAAAGTAAAATAAAACGCCAATCAGTATGTAGCAAACACAAAAAAGCCTTCATTGTTATGAAGGCTTTTTTATGACTATTATGGTCAGTTCAAAATAAAATCGATACGTTAATAGCAACGTGCTACTGGGTGAATTTTTCTTGCTTGCTGTCCGCGGGCGTGACAGAGGCTGCAAAAAATTTACCTCAGCAGCACTGTATCGGTTTTAGAGTAACTCGGCTATAAAATGTTTTATACGCTGACGTCAATTATAGGTTCTTTTGGAAAACTTTTGAGTTGCGACCGTTATGATACTTCTCTAAACGTGCAGCTGGCAGCGCACTAGCATCCACTTCTTCAAAGCCTTGTTCAACGAACCAATGAGCAGTACGAGTGGTCAATACAAACAACTTATGCAGACCGTGACTGCGTGCTTGTTGCTCCAAGAATGCCAACAAATCGGCGCCGCGACTGCCACTTCGATAATCAGGATGGACAGCGACACAGGCGACTTCTGCTGATGAGGCATCCAGCGGATGCAAGGCAGCACAGCCCAAAATCATACCGTCACGTTCGATGACGCTATACTGATCAATCTCTTGTTCCAAGCGCTCACGTGAGCGGCTGACCAAGATTCCTTGCTCTTCTAGCGGTGATAGCAGCTCGATAAGACCAACCACGTCATCAATATCAGCACGACGAATCTCTTCGTAAGGGTCGTGACTGATCAAAGTACCAGAGCCGTCACGTGTGAATAGCTCTTCTAGTAATGCGCCGTCTTTAGCGTAAGAGATGATATGCGTACGATGAACCCCTTGACGACACGCCAAGCTGGCACAATTTAAGAAATAATTGATTTCGCAGTTCAAGTCACGATCTCGTAAAAAGCGATCCACTTCGTTTGGAATCATCTCGCGCAGCAAGCGATCATCATCATTGATACCGGTTTCTTCACCTAAGAATATCAACTTATCTGCACCAAGTGCCACAGCAGCACTTAGAGCAACGTCTTCTGCCAATAAATTAAAGACTTCGCCAGTCGCTGAATAACCCATTGACCCCAAAATAACAATATGGTCGTGCAATAAATTATTTTTAATGGCTTCAACATCGATAGAGCGGACTTCGCCTGTCATCTGATAATCCACACCATCACGAATACCATAAGGACGTGCAGTCACAAAATTACCTGAAATGGCATCAATGCGTGAGCCATACATGGGTGAATTGGCCAGTCCCATCGACAGCTGGGCTTCGATCTGTAAACGAATCGCCCCAACGGCTTGTAAGATAGCAGGCATCGCTACCCTTGGGGTAATACGAATATCTTGATGCAGTGGAGAGGCGATACCCGTACCATCTAAATTATTTTCGATTTGCGGTCGTGCCCCATGTACTAAGACGAGCTTAATACCTAAGCTGTGCAGTAAGGCAAAATCATGGATAAGCGTACTAAAATTGGGATGATTGACCGCCTCTCCACCGAACATAATCACGAACGTTTTGCCGCGATGTGTGTTGATATAAGGCGCAGAGTTACGGAACCAATGGACGTAGTCAGGGTTAATTTGTGGCATAGCACTAGTAGTCATAGTAGAGGCAATAGTTGTTTGAATAAAGAAAAGGCGTGGCAAAAAAATGCCAATCGCTAAAGATTTACCATAGCAAAAAACACCGTTATGAGCTATCTTTTATTTCAGTCGTATTCATCAATCTGCATCGCTGATAGACTATATACACAACCGCTACACGGGGTTAGTGTACGTACAAACGCTTTTTGCTATGCTAAACACTATTATTTTGCCGATACCGACCAAACCACAGATCGTCACGTCGATAACAAGGTCTCTACACGGTCCAAAATATATTAAAAGCGATTCAAGCTTCACCAGCCGCGTTTTACCGATATATTAACTAGGGATAATGAAAACCATGAAAAAAAGTAACCAATTTGCTAGTCCATTTAGTGCTTGGAGCGGCCATCGCTTGTTTCACGTTGTTGCTGGTACCCTTATCGGGGCGATGGTGGTGACTCAAGCCTCGGCCATGTTACCAACGCCAGAGCAAGCTGTTGATGGTTCGGTTGCTATGCAATCATCGGCTAATACAAACAGTCGCTCAAGCGCGCAAGCTGTCAATAGTAAGATTACAGCCTCGTTAATTAGCACCGACGCGAATGGTCAAGAAGTCTTGGTTCCTGTTAATGCCAGTACACGATTACAGTCAGGTAATGTGTTGGAGTATCAAGGGTATTTTACCAACACCAATGCGGATAGAGTCCGTAAAATGACAGTAACGATGAGTATCCCTGAGCAAGTAGAACTACTGCAAACCGTTTCTCCTGATTTTCCTTATGGCAGTGCAGATGGTAATACTTTTGCTCGTATGCCTTTGCGTGGAAAAGTAGACAATAAATTGCAAGAAATCCCACTAAAGTATTATAAAGCAGTGCGCTGGGATCTCGAAGGCGTTGGTCTTAATGACACAGTCGTGGTGAAATATCGTGCGCGTGTTAAATAAATCTAGCATTTGAAGTGAGGGTGTATTGCATTGTCATTAACGCTGTACTTACTCAAATATAAAAAGCACCACAGTTTATAGCTGCGGTGCTTTTTTAACGCCTAGGCTTTCTAGCTGTTCTGTTGATGAATAGATCAGAGAGTCGCATATTTGCTTGCTGATTTTTGTTTGATGAGCTGTTTAATGGCGGGAATGTGTGGTGCAGTTGCTTGCATGCCGGCTGTGATCAGTGCACGACGTTGGCTGGTATCAATTGAGCTTATGTGAGAAACCTGAGGAGTGATGACAACATCCGCACGATCACGCTCATGACGCATAGATAAGAGGTGAGTATTACTCGGCTGTGCGGCGATACTATTCTCCATAAACCCCCAAACGCTACTGAGGGAATTTAGTGTGGGCAGTTTTTTGGTACCAGAAGTCTGTTTTTGCGTTTCAACAGCTGTCACGTCAACCGCGATAATAATATCAGCACCCAAATCATGCGCACTATCTACTGGCACCAAGCTTATGACACCGCCATCGATGTATTTTTTGCCGACAGTTTCAGGAATGCGAGGGGCAATAAAAATATTGGGTACGCTACAGGACGCTTGTACAGCGAGACCTGCGTCCCCTGTGGTAAATACCGCTTTTTTTAAGGTGTGCTTTTCGGCAGCAACAGCAGCAAAACGGATGGGGAAATTTTCGATGGTTTGCCCGCCCACCTTGGTATTGATAAAGTTTTTGAGTTTGATACCTTCGACAAAACCTTGGTTTGATAAGACAAAATCAGTCAATTCGCTATCAGTCGTGGTTATTGCCAAGCGCTCAAGCTGGGCTGGTGTGTAGCCGCTGGCATATAAGCTACCGACCAAACTGCCGACGCTGGTACCGACGATGAGGGTCGGTGTAATGCCTTGCTCTTCTAACGCTTTGATGACGCCAACATGCGCAAAGCCTTTCGCACCGCCACCGCCCAATACCAAAGCCACCCTTGGTGCCTCTGCGGCCTTTATTAAAGACGTAGAATTAGTCGTTGCAGGATCTAGTGTGCTACAAGCGCTCACAGGTAATATCAACATCGTCAGTATACTCAGACGTATTAGCGCTGCATGACGCTGGTAGTGACGATAGATGGGAGCAAACATAAAAAAGACCTTATATAATTGCCATTATGTAGAAAAGAAGGCATCAGTTATTGGTATGATATAAATGACTGATTTGTCTTTGAATATTTATGAAGCAGTATTACTAAATAGGTGACAATAAGCAATCATACTAACCTAAAAAATACGGCCAACAGCATCACATTCGCTTAGTCCATGAATTACGGTAAGATGTATCTTATATAGAAAAACCTATTACCTTTATCCATCATATTGTTAGGATCGTCGATGTCTGTTAGTCACTCGTCCATTCATTCATCAGACTATACTAGGTCTGATTTGCCTGTCTCAGCACTAGACTTGCCAGTGACTGCGCTGGCAGGCGTTGGAACAAAAGTCGCTGAACAGTTGGCACAATTGAATATCAAGCGCGTGTTTGATTTGCTACTGCATTTACCTCGGGATTACGAGGATCGAAGCCGCTCGCTGTCTATTGCTGAGGTTGAACATGGACAATCCGCATTGATCACGGGACGGGTCGTGCATGTCGATAATAAACGCAGCGGAATGACCGTTGTGATAGATGATGATACTGGCACGATCTCTTTGCGGTTTTTTAAAGTATATCCAGGTCTTGCACAAACGATGAGTTTGGGGACGCGTCTACAGCTGTTTGGCGAAGTTAAGGTAAGCCGTTACGGTAAACAAATGAGCCATCCTGAATATCAAATCATGACGGATAGTATCGCTGTGACGAATACGGGATTGCAGCCCATTTATCCAAGCGTCAAAGGCTTACATCAAAATAAGCTGCGTACATTGATTAAACTGGCCTTACAAACCGTTCGCAGTCAAGGTTTGCCGATGACGTTGTTAACGGCGGCAGATTTTTCAGTGGTCGCTGATTTGCCATTGGTGCCTTTTGAACCGACGAAGCCATTCGCAATAGAGTCTGAGTATTCAGAAGATATCTTTTCTACATTGGCACGTAGTGTGCCAGACCATAATGTCGATAGCACTTATCCTGCGGCTAATGATAGCAACCAAAATATAAATCCTGAAGCGGTTAAAGTAGCCAATAGCAATGTCTATAATTTGACGATATTTGAAGCTCTAGTATTACTGCACACGCCGCCCACTTACACCGATGCTGGCCAACAATATAAGCTGTTGGCCCAATTAAGTGCGCGCACGCATGCGGCTTGTCAGCGTTTGATCATTGAAGAGTTGGCAGCCCATCAGCTGAGCTTACTATACCGTCGTCAGCAGTTGCACCAACACAAAGCACCTAAGTGCGCGACCAAAAGCGCGCTTGCTGATGCGTTGTTTGGTGCATTACCGTTTGATCTAACGGGTGCGCAAAAAAGAGTCATGAAAGACATCACTGCCGATATGGCACTCTCAATTCCCATGCTTAGATTGGTACAAGGTGATGTGGGTGCTGGTAAGACGTTGGTTGCCGCAGGGGCAGCAGGGTATGCACTTGATAGCGGCTGGCAAGTGGCGGTGATGGCACCGACAGAGATTTTGGCAGAGCAGCATCTGCTCAACTTTAAAAACTGGTTTGAGCCATTGGGCATTAATGTGGGCTGGCTTGCTGGTAAGCAAACCGCAAAGCAGCGCCGCGAAGCATTAGAAGCTGTGAGCGACAACACAGTACAGGTGGTGGTTGGCACGCATGCACTGTTTCAAGAGCAGGTACAGTTTGCCAAATTGGGATTGGTCATTATTGATGAGCAGCATAGATTTGGCGTTGAGCAACGCATGGCCTTGACCAATAAAGGGGTTGCTAATAGTACGCCGCATCAGCTGATCATGACGGCAACACCCATTCCACGTACGCTGGCGATGAGTGTGTATGGCGATATGGACACCTCGATCATTGATGAGTTGCCGCCGGGCCGTACCCCTATCACCACAGTCACCATTGATCGCAATCGCCGTGACGATGTGATTGAGCGTATTGCCATTAACTGCGAAGCGGGTAGGCAGGCATATTGGGTTTGCTCGCTAGTAGAAGAGTCTAGTGTGCTGGACGCGCAAGCGGCTGAAGCGACCTATGAGGATTTAAATGAGCGCTTAGATATTCGCATTGGACTGGTACACGGCAAGATGAAGTCCGCTGAAAAACAAGCCATCATGCAAGCGTTTAAAGCGGGCAGCCTAGATTTATTGATTGCCACCACGGTTATCGAAGTTGGGGTTGATGTCCCCAATGCGTCACTCATGGTCATCGAAAATGCCGAGCGTTTGGGATTGTCGCAATTGCACCAGTTGCGCGGCCGAGTGGGGCGTGGTTCGACCAAGAGCTATTGTGTCTTGCTATATCAAAAGCCCTTGTCTGAGACGGGAACGGAGCGCTTAAATGTTCTGCGTGACAGCACAGATGGTTTTGTCATTGCGCAAAAAGACTTAGAGCTGCGTGGACCGGGTGAGCTTTTGGGTAAACGCCAAACGGGTAACGTCGGATATTATTTGGCTGACCTGATTCGTGATGAGCAATTATTTGCCATTGCTCAGCGTCTGGCCAAGCATTTGATTGTAGACCCTGCGCGCAAAGCAGATGTTAGCCAACTTATTCATCGCTGGATGCCAGAGGCCAGTCGTTATACCAATGCCTGATATGAGTGATAGAGTAGCCAGAAGAGTGACTGCTATCGTGACCGTCCATATCGTGAACATAGAACAAAATGTATAACCATACAGTGATGGGTTAGTATGTACTATTCTTGATAGCTTTATAGATACGATAATTGAAGAAAGTTAGTGAGTTAGTACGCCTATATTGACCCTTTTAGTTTTATTATTGCCTGTACTTATAGAGAGTGATCATGAGCGATCTTAAAGAACCCAATCCCAAGTCATCATCTGATTCTGAACTACCACCATACCGTCAATCTGATGCCAACACTCACAAGTCTTCTGCAAAGATGCCACTGTGGCTATTACCCGTACTGGTAGGGGTGCTTATTGTTGGCGTTTTGCTTGGCAAGTACTGGGGCGGTAATGATGAAGAAGGAATGGATGGGTCAACAACCTCTGCTACTGAGCAAAATGACGGTTCCAATACCGGCACTGCTAGTGAGGAGCCAGCTGTACTATCGGTAGAAACAGTGATGCCCAATCAAGACGATATTGGCGCGACCTTAAGTGCTGATGGAACGATCAATGCCAAAGACACGGCGAATGTCAGTGCCAAAGTAAATAGTGTTGCCATTGAGCAAATATTGGTTGAAGAAGGTGATCGCGTCAAAGTGGGTCAAGTGTTGGCCACATTTGATACAGAGGCCATGCAGCAGCAAGTCTTGCAGGCAGAAGCTGATGTGGCAGAAGCGGAAGCAACGCTTGCCAATGCTAGCGCTGATGCTGTCCGCGTTCTGCCACTGATAGATATCGACGCGATCAGCAAACAAGAAGCGGATCGTTATCGTACGGCTGAGGTAAAAGCTCGCGCTGCATTGCAGGCGTCAAAAGCGCGTCTGAGTAATCAGCAATTGACACTAAAAAACGCCAGGGTGGTTGCGCCAGTCAGTGGCATTATTAGTGAAAAAATGGTTGAGGTTGGTATGGTCGCTGGTGGTGAGCCATTATTTACGATTATCAAAGGCGGCGTTCTAGAATGGCGAGCAGAGATTGATCCCAAGCTGGTCAGCGACATTACTATTGGTACACCGGTACGTGTCAGTTTGCCAGACGGTGATTCAGTCATGGGGCAGGTGACTCGTATTGCACCGACCGCCGCTGACAACCGTCAAATTACCATTTATGCCAGTTTAGCCAACAATGCCAAAGTACGTGCAGGCATGTTCCAAACTGGAGAATTCCTATTGGGCAGTACCAGTACGCAAACCATACCGAACAGCGCCATCGTGAGTAATGATGGCTACGATTATGTGATGCTGGTGACCAACATAACGACGCAAAACGGTAAGACCATGGGTCGTATCAAGCAGCAGCGAGTGACGTTGGGCGAACGACTTGGGGACAATGTGGCGATCACAGAGCCGCTACCTAATGATAGCCAAGTCGTGAAGCAAGGCGGTAGTTTCTTAAACGATGGAGACTTGATACGTCTCATTACCACTACGAGTCTAACCAACAATCAAGCAGACACCACCAATAACTCAACTGGCACAGCCACGCAGGCGCGCGTATGAGCTTAAACGTCTCCGCTTATTCAATTAAAAACCCGCTGGTTGCCATTTTGTTGTTTGTGCTGCTGACATTGGGCGGCATCTATGGCTTTATGAAAATGAAGGTGCAGCAGTTCCCAGATATTGACTTGCCAGCGGTCGTGGTCACGGTGACCTTACCAGGCGCTGCCCCTTCACAGCTTGAAAACGATATTGCAAAAAAGGTAGAAAATAAGCTTACCAGTATTGAAGGCGTCAAACATATCAGAACGACGCTACAAACGGGCGCGGCCACCATGGTCACTGAGTTTGTCTTAGAAAAAGACATTCAAGAAGCTGTCGATGATGTAAGATCGGCCGTTGGAGAGGTACGTGGCGATCTGCCCGCAGCGGCCAACGATCCTATCATTACTAAAGTCTCGACCGCTGGGTTCCCTGTAGTGACTTACTCTGTTTCTGCCGATAACATGAGTGTGGAGGATCTGTCTTGGTTTGTTGATGATACTGTCACCAAGCGTCTGTCCGATATTCCCGGTGTCAGTACGGTCGGCCGCATTGGGGGACTTCAGCGTGAGATCACCGTTGCCGCTGATCCAATAACGCTCAGTGGTTTGAAGTTTTCGATTGCCCAATTATCGGATCAAATAGCGGGTATTCAGCAAGACAGTTCAGGCGGTGAAGCTGAAGTGGGCAAAACCACTCAGACTATTCGGGTACTTGGCGCTGTTGAGCGCGCCAGCGAGCTGAATGATTTGCAAGTGGCTGTTCCGACAGGGGGCACGCAAGCATTGGGGCGTATGGCACAAATCACGGATGGTGCTGCTGATCCAAGCTCTATCGCCAAGCTGGACGATAAAACAGTGGTGGCATTTAATATTACCCGATCACGAGGGGCGAGTGAAGTTGATGTGATGGCACTGGTCGATGCAGAGTTGGCAAAGCTCACAGCAGATGAAGGCAACATCACTATTGAAAAAGTCTACGATCGAGCGACGCCCATTTCTGAGGACTATGAAGCGTCGTTACGTATGCTGATTGAAGGTGGTCTATTAGCAGTCGTGGTGGTTTTCTTATTCTTACGCAATATTCGAGCCACCATCGTAGCCGCTGTTGCGTTGCCGCTGTCTGTCATACCCACTTTTTTGGGTATGTACCTATTTGGCTTTAGTCTTAATATCATATCGCTATTAGCATTGTCGTTGGTGATTGGCGTATTGGTTGATGATGCGATCGTCGAGGTCGAAAACATCATCCGCCATCTTCGCATGGGGAAGACGCCTTATGAAGCAGCGATGGAGGCAGCTGATGAAATTGGCTTAGCGGTCGTCGCTACTACCTTTACTTTGATTGCCGTATTTTTGCCAACAGCCTTTATGGGCGGGATTGTGGGGCAGTTCTTTCGCCAGTTTGGCTGGACGGCAGCCCTATCGATTTTTGCGTCACTAATGGTGGCACGTTTAATCACACCAATGATGGCCGCTTATATCTTGCGCCCAGAAAAAAAGCATGTTGAAAAACAAAGCGCGCTGATGGGTTGGTATCTTAAAATAGTAGGTTGGACACTGCATCATCGTTGGATCACGATAGGGGCAACACTGATATTATTTGTGGCTTCTTTAACACTGGTGAAGTTATTGCCCACGTCTTTTATTCCTGATAATGATATCGATCAAACCCGTGTAGAGATTGAACTGACGCCTGATGTAGCGTTGGCAGATACTGAGCGAGTTACTGCGCTAGCAAGCGAGCGTATTTTGGCGATGCCTGAAGTAACGCATATTTTTTCTTCCATTGGCGAAGCACAGGCCACGATGGACTCAAGCTCAAGTGGTGGCAGCAAAGCAGAGAATATCGCAGGATTAGATATTGTATTGGCCCCAAGGGCAGAGCGAGCATCTAAACAAGAGATTGAACGAAAAATTAGTCGTGTATTGTCAGCAGTACCTGGTGCTCGCTTTACCGTTGGTCTATCGAGTGGCGGTGAGAGTGGTTATAACTTCTCTATGACCAGTACCAATCCGCAGTTACTTGAACAGACTGTTCAGCAAGTTATGTCAGAGATTCGCGCATTACCCAGTGCAGGTTCAGTGACCAGTGACCGCAGTTTGCCGCGACAGGAACTTACTGTAACGCCAGACAGACTGGCGATGGCAGATAAGGGCGTGACCACGCAGGATATCGCAACGACATTACGGATCGCGACCGTTGGTGATTATGAACAGCGCTTGTCCAAACTCAATCTAGACACACGGCAGATTCCTATCGTTATTCGTCTGCCAGATGTTGCCAAGCAAAACGTCAGCCAATTAGAAGGGTTATACGTTCCTAGCGCTGCACCAGCAGGACAAGGTGTGCGTGTAGGCGAGGTCGCTGCCCTTGATTTTGGTACAGGGCCTGCACAGATCAGCAGGCTTGATCGAGAGCGTGCGATTAGTATTACGGTTCAGCCGGCAAATGGCGAGCTTGGGGATTTGGTGCAAGCAGTCAAAGCGGTCCCTGCTATGCAGACATTGCCGTCATCGATTACGATTATTGATCAAGGTCAAGCCGAAAACATGGCGGAGCTATTTAATGGTTTTATCATCGCTATGTCGGTAGGGGTGGTTTGTATCTTAGGCGTCCTTATTTTGCTATTTGGCCGTATATTGCAACCATTTACTATTTTAATGGCGCTGCCTCTCTCGATTGGCGGTGCTTTCGTGGGCTTGGTTATTACCAATAGTAGTCTCTCAATGCCTTCAATGATTGGTTTTATTATGCTGATGGGTATCGCAACCAAAAACTCTATCTTACTGGTCGATTATGCCCTGATTGCACAGCGTCGTGGTTTGGCACGTTTTGAGGCGATTGTCGATGCTTGTCGTAAACGTGCGCGTCCTATCATTATGACGACCATCGCGATGGGTGCAGGTATGTTGCCATTGGTATTTGGTTGGGGAGATGCTGACCCTACGTTTAGACGCCCGATGGCTGCTGCTGTGTTGGGCGGGCTTGTGACGTCTACCTTATTGAGTTTGGTCGTTATTCCAGTGGTTTATACCTTGATGGATGACCTATCAGGTTGGTTTGCCAAATGGCTTGTGCCAAGTGGAAAACCAAGTGTTACTACCGAAAAATAAGCTAGCTAGAGAAGTGAGAGCGTCAGTAATACTGGTTCAATTGTAATGATAGGACGATACTTATCAATGAAGTCTGGTTCTGTCAGTGCTATATAATCAAATGGAGAGACTGACCATCACATAGGATGTGATTGACCCAAACTGTACTACCACAAAGGAATGTCATCATGTACCGATTTTTATCTTTAAGCACTATACACTTTTATCATAAAGCGCTCACTGGTTTATTACTAAGCGCATGGGTGGTGGGTAGTAGTCATGCTGCTATCTACCATATAGATCCCACGCATACCAATGTACGCTTCGCGATCGACCACTTCAAAACCTCTACCAACACGGGTGGTTTTTATAACTTAACAGGTCAGTTGGAGTACGATCCAGTGGCCAATATAGGCAATGTCTCGCTTATCATTCCTTTGAACAGTTTGATGACAGGCGACAAAGCCTTTGATATAGCGCTTAAAAGTGCAGATTTTTTTGATATCGAAAAATTTCCACTGGCTCATTTTGAATCCACCAAATGGCATTTTCAGAGGGATAAAAATCGTCCAGCGGTCACCAAAGTAGACGGTATGCTCACGCTACATGGTCAGACCAATCCAGTGACTTTAACGGCCACAAAGTTTAACTGCTATTTTAGTTATATATTGAAAAAATCGGTGTGTGGCGGTGACTTTACAACCACTATTGATCGGACAAAATGGGGAATCAGTAAATATACCTTGTTAGGTATCACTGAAAAGGTTGATTTGACCGTTCAGATTGAAGCAGCAAAGCAGTAGTAGTAAGGGTTTGAAAAGCGGGTAGTGACATATATAGGTGAATGTTTCTACTGAGCCATCATTATTTCATCAGACAACTTGCATATTTATCATTCATAAAAAAACGGTGGCCATACATAGAGTATGACCACCGCTGGAGAAAACGAATGAATAAGCAGACTTGCGATAGATTAAACAGCAGTCTTCTTAAAGCGCTTACGATACATCTTACGAATAATTGGCATGAATATCATGACGACTACAAGACCCCATAGTGACACAGTGATTGGGCTACTCCATAGAATAGACATCTCACCTTGTGAAATAGAGAGAGCACGACGTAGATTAGACTCCATAAGCTCTCCTAGTACATAGCCTAGAATAAGAGCTGATAGAGGGAAATGCAGTTTACGTAAGAAATAACCAAATATGCCAAGTGCTACCATGAATACCATATCAAAAGTCGTGCTATTGATAGAATAGACACCAACAAAACTGATGGCAGCAATGGATGGAATCAAGATATAGTTTGGTACGTTCAGTAGCTTAGAGAAGAAACCTACCAAAGGAATGTTCATGACCAACAAGATAACGTTACAAATAAACAGAGAAGCGATAAGACCCCAAACGATATCTGGCTGCTCAGTGAATAGCTGTGGACCTGGCGTGATATTATACAAAGTCAACGCACCCATCATCACCGCTGTTGTACCAGAACCAGGAACACCTAATGTCAACATCGGTACAAATGAACCACATGCTGATGCATTGTTAGCCGCTTCTGGTGATGCAACGCCACGTAGATCGCCTTCGCCAAATTTGCCACTGTCGCCAGCAATTTTACGTTCACTAGCGTAGGTCATTGCACTCGCAATCGTCGCGCCTGCACCAGGCAAAATACCAACGAAGAAACCCATTGCACCACTACGTAACATGGCACCAACGGTAAAGAGAAACTCTTTTAGGTTGAATAAGCTACGCTTACCTTGCGCAACTACTTTACCACCAGTAGTGGTTCTTTCGAGCAAAATCAAGATTTCGCTGACACTGAAGAAACCAATAACGATCGTTGTGAATTGGATACCATCAGATAGGTTGACTGAATCAAAAGTATAACGATAAATACCAGTCACCGCATCGACACCAACAGTCGCCAGACCCAAACCGATTAACGCTGATACGGCGGTCTTAATAGGTTGATCACCGACCAAACCGCTCAAACAGCAAATCGCGAATACCATCAATACAAAGTATTCGGCAGGGCCAAAAGACACCGCCCATTTAGCTAATAAAGGTGCGAACAAGACCACACCAATAGTCGCAATCGTAGAACCAATAAACGAGGCAACCGCAGAGATGGACAAGGCAATACCTGCCTTACCTTGCACTGCCAGCGGATTACCATCCAATGAAGTCATAACCGCTGCAGCAGAACCCGGCACGTTCAGTAGAATGGCAGAAATACGACCACCATATTCACAACCAAGATAAACCGCTGCCAGTAAGATAAGCGCACTCTCTGGTGGCAGACCAAGAGCAAATGCGAAAGGTAGTAGAATTGCCACACCATTAATCGGGCCAAGGCCAGGCAACATACCCACAACAGTACCAATAAAAGCGCCGATAAGCGCAATCAGTAAGTTTTTGGGCAACATCGCTACGCCGAAACCGTGCATCAAAAAATCAAAAGTTTCCATAATAGCTATCCCATTATTCCTGATAATATCCCAAGTGGCAGAATGACGTCCAAAGCCATGTCAAATAAGACATACAGGGCGATACTGATCACAACTGAAAAGATAAGGCTTTTAACAGGGTTGCCAGCAAATAATAAACCAACCGCAAAACACATCAGTGTGGTAGCAACAACAAAACCTAAAGGCTCAAATATCAAACTATAGATCAGCAATACGCTGACACACAGAACAAGATTTCTAAGCACGACCTTGTTATAGCCTAAATCGATGATTTTGGTAAATCGCGCTGGACGAAAGGCAATAACTAGGGTCAAAAGTGCCATCAGTGAAAAAATTAAAATAGGATAGGGCCGAGGGCCGATGGGATCATAGGCAATAGGAGCAACGTAACCAATAGCTAAATAGACCAAAAATAAGCTAAATAGTCCCATTAATCCAGAAAATGCACGTTCCATTGTCATAGAAGTATTCCTTAAATTCTAAAATAAGAAGGTTGAGAGATGTCTCATCTGTCAACCTTCGATAAATACTATAAAATTCAGTATTCAATCATTAAGGGGATATAGTCTGAGTAGTGCTACTTAGCTGCAGCATCAACAAGACCGTACTCAGCAGACAACTCACGTAGCTCACCTGTACGCTTATACACGTAAGCTTCAAGCTCTTCACCCGTCATAGAGAAAGGTAGTAGCTCTTGCTGCTCGCGTAATTCTGCAAATTTTGGATCAGCAAGCATCTTATCGAAGCTCGCTTTCCACCAGTCATAAGCAGCAGGGCTGACATCTGGACCCATGTAATAACCACGGACGACTGGCCAAGTAACGTCATAGCCTTGCTCTACAGCCGTAGGAACATCAGCCATACTGCCGCCCAATCTTTCATCTGCAAACACAGCCAATACGCGTAATTTGCCAGCAGTGGCTTGTGGCATGATCTCAGCAATACCTGCACTCACAACAGTAACATGGTTGCCCATTACCGCTGTGATAGCTTCACCGCCACCTTCCATCGCTACATAAGTCATATCGCTTGGGTTAACACCAACAGCTTTGGCCAAAATTGCCGTTTGCATCCAATCCTGACCGCCAACACTACCACCAGCGGCAAAACTAACTGCTTTCGGATTTGACTTAAGCTCAGCGACCAATCCTGCTAGGTCTTTGATGGGTGAGTCAGCATTGACAGCGATAGCGCCATAGTCAGTACCAACACCTGCCAGCCACTTCACGTCTTTTTCAGTAAATTTACCGAATTTTCCTTGCGATAAATTAAGGATAGAGCCAGTAGAGAAGGCAACGATAGCATCTTCATTGCTGCGGTCATTGGCAACAATCTTATTGTAAGCAACAGCACCAACGCCACCTGGCATATAAGTGACTCGCATTGGATCTGTCAAGATGCCAGTGTCTCTAAGGCCTGCTTGAGCAAGTTTACAAGTCAAGTCAAAGCCGCCACCTGGTTTTGCTGGTGCAATACATTCTGGACGTGAAGGACCAGAAAACTCATCTGCGCTTGCAGTTTCGTTTGCATTGTTACAGGCGGTAAGAGTTAGTGCAGAAAGGCCAAGAGCCAGATAGGATAGTTTGTTCACACGACACTCCTTGTGTGTATTTTTTCAGTAAAAATCAATAAAATTTTGATTCAGGCAGGAAAGTTATTACATGAAACCTTAATGCAAGATTCATTTGGATTAACAAATTTTGTGACAAGATAACTTTCAATGTTATGCAAAAGTAACAGAATATTTTACGAATGACAAGAAACATATGTATGTATGTATGAATATTATTTATAGGGAGTCAATCGAAAAGTGAAACAATCCAAGTCATTGAACCATTCAATAATGGTCAAAATAGTTTGCTTTTTTCTATAGGATATAAATCAAAAGTATTCGTCAATCATTATAAATATTTTTTAAATCAGTTATTTACGACTGATATTTTAAAAATCCGCGTAATACAATAGAGATATTTTTTGATGCTGATTGGTTTGCAATGAGGGGTAGGATACCGCGATCGAGTATGGGACTATAGACGACACGACCTGTAAACTGGCAGTTACTCTAATTCTGAAGATGCTAAGATAGCAACAGCCATTCAGTTTAGAATGTAAACAAGTTGGTGTTATTGGTGGTCAATATCTGTGCTGCCAATTCGTCGCAATTTATAATTTTTTTGAAAGTGGTCAGCGCTTTGGTAAAGTTGATTTGGCTCTCATTTTGAGTATGAGGCCAATCACTACCCCAAATTAGATGATTTCTCATATTACGTTGCATTAATAATTCAAGAGCGTCTTTAGCGTTTTGGATACCTATCTCATTTCCCAACCGATAATATCCAGATACTTTGACCCAGTGCTTCTCAGGCTCAAGCATATCTAACAGCTGAAGGAATTCCTGATCTTGCACACCTTTGATAGGATTAAATCGACCAAAATGATCAATCACAATATTGAGTCTGTATGGTTTCAGTATTGGTAATAACTGGATCAAATAAACAGGCGGTGCCTGAATCTCTACTTGCCAATTTATGTCGGCCAACTGTGATAAAAAGGCTTTCCACTGCGGACTAGTGAGATCAGGACAAGTGATGCCAAACAGGTTGATACGTATGCCAACAATGCCTTGCTTATCTAGTGATCGCAATGTAGAAGCATCTGTGGTGTTTGATAGTACAGCAATACCTCTGAGACGCTCAGGATACTTTGAAAGAGCGGTTAACATATAACTGTTATCCGTGCCCAAAAAGCTTGGCTGAACCAACACTGCTTTATGAAAGCCATGTCTATCGAGCTGTTCAATATAACTTTCTACGCTGGCCGTATAAGTGGGTCGATAGCGCGCAGTCGTTGGAAACGTATCATGGTGTAAAAATACATGTGCATGAGCATCCATGTAATCCATATAAATCTCTTTTTTAGTAGCAGTTAAAACACGATTTGGATAAATAAAATCGCTATTATGCCAACAACAATATCTAAAGGTACGGCTTTAAACAACAAAATATGTAAAAGCTTATTTTTATCGATGTGTACTTGTGCTGCTCCCAATATTAGACTGCCGCCTGATGAAAAAGGCGAGATCGATGAGCTTTGAGCCCCTATTACAATACAAATAAATAAGAAAAAAGGGTTTAAACCAGAGGCCACAGCCAAGGCTGGTACCATAGGAAATAGCGTAGGAGCGACGACCCCAAGCGTACTGGCAAATATCGACATAATTGCACTAATAATGAACAATAAAGTGGGTATCAACCAAATAGGTACGTTGGTACTGAGCCATTCTGTTAGCTCGTAAATCACCCCTACCTCCACACCCAAACTGATTAACATACCAACGCCGCAAATCATAATGAGTGTATGCCAAGGTATTAAGGCAATCACTGTTTTTTCATCACCCAGCTTCAAAACCAAACTTACTAAAGCGAAAAAAATAGCGATAAAACCAATATCTATTCGAGCGTTCAAAAACTCAATCGTGTCTACATTTGGTATGAGTAGGTTTGAAATAGGCACAATAAGTACCGTGGCCATCATAATGAAAATTAGCATGATAGATTTTTTTTGTTTGCTATCGAAAGGTTTTGGTACGATGGTTTGAATTGCTATTTTGCTAGATTTGGCATTGATAGAGCTATAAATACCCAATAGAACCACAGGCATCAAAAAGGTTGCAGCAAATATTCCTAAACCGTAAGTAAAGGTATTGTCATTTGCCACGCCAGCGCCACTCATAAGCTCTCGAAAAATGACACCGCTCTGTGAGGTAATAAAATTGGCACCTGCGAGCGCCCCATAGTTCACCGACAAGGTGGCAATAATAATATTTAAATTGGTTCTTTGAGATAACAATAAAATCATTGGCGCCATAGTAGCGAGCACGGTGTAATAGCCGGCTCCCAAAGCTGCTACAATCGTGGCGGCAAAGAAAATAGCCAACGGCAAAAATGCCGGAAAATGTCGACATTTATATATCAAATGTTCACACAGTTTTTCCAAAGCACCATTGGCAAGAGAGAAGTTGTAGAAGAGAGTCACTGCCAAAATAACGAAGAAAATTTTGAGTGGCCATAGTTTAATAACTTCATAAGCACTTAGCTGCATACCAAAGCAACCGATCAGGTATGAAAATACGATAGCAAATAAGCCAATATTGATTTTCGTTTTGTAGCCCAGCGCAATAGATATCACAATGGCGGCTATAATGTAGAGAGTCATGACTACTCCTTGACCTTAACTGTATGAATTCTATAAAAATCCATAGCAATTTTTATGGATTAAAGAGCATCACGATAATATTGACAAATAGCGTTCTAGATTAGAAAATCGTACAAGCTTTAAAAGTGCTATTGATTGAGTGAAATAATAGCAAAAAAGCACACGTTAATTAGATAAGATTGCCTATAAAAACCCAATCGAGTATTAACATTAAAATGATACATATTAAATTTGTTTAGGGCTTAAGATAGTGTCATCAAATAGGTTCTACTTTTGGGATTTTAACAACGCTCAACGAGATTAAGCAGCCTTTAATACTCTCTTTATTGTGGTGGAAAAAATGTTAACAAACTTCAAACAATTTAAAATGCCACGGTATGAGCAAGTACGCTGGCATATTCAGACTTTGCTAACAGAAAGTAAATGGGATGAAAATACCGCGCTACCTACCGAACAGGAATTTGCAGATAAATACCAAGTATCGGTAGGAACGGTTCGTAAAGCCGTCGAGAAGCTGGTAGAAGAAGGAGTCCTCATGAAGCAACAGGGCAGAGGTACTTTCTTAAAACGACCAAATTTTGAAGGTTCGTTATCAAGGTTTTTTAAGTTCCGTGATAAAGATGCTTGCTATGTCGTACCCACGGGTGTGGTCAAAAAGGCTGTAACAATAGAAGCTGTCGATGCCATCAATAAAAAATTAAACATCAGTAAAAACAAAGAACTCATTTATATAGAACGTGTACGTATCGTCGAAAATACGGTCATGTTGAGTGAAAGAATCTGGTTACCCAAAAGCATGTATCAGCCTTTTATAGGCTTGGCGCCCGAAGATTTTGAAAATCTCTTATATCCTTTTTATTACAAAGCGTGCGGACAGTTTGTTTCGTCTGCTGTCGAAAAACTCTTTTTTATCACCGGGCATGTCGATTCTTATTTAGGCAATGAGGCACAAGAAAATTTGGTTAAGGTATGCCGCGTTGCTAAGAACCTAAAGGGTGATCCAATCGAATACAGAGAGTCGTACGGATTGGCAAAAGATTTCAGTTATGAAATAAATATCAACTAGTCATAGTCAACTATAATGCATTGGATATGACTTGATCACCAGTATGATCCTAAGTTTATAACTGGACAGCTTAGGGCAGGATTAAAATAACTAATGACACAAGATACCTATTAATATGAGTTATCTTGCTGCCTTTTGTTATAAATAAGCGATTACTGACTATTATTTCTTCTACATTCTATCTTTAATCAGATTTTTACTCCTCAAATACACTGTCGATACCACTCTGATTTTCACGCTACCGAGTTTAACTTTATTTCTAACATGAATTTTATTCATCTTTAGTTAAAGTTAAGTCGTTTTTATTCATGTATTGATTCAGGCATAATTCCCTTATACAAAAATTTGGTTTCATATTTGATTATAAGGTAGTGAATTGCCATGAGTAACAATTTTACTTGTTCAATTTCGAGTATCCGTTTTGATGAAGACTATCATCCTGCAGACAGCACACGTCTAACCACGAACTTTGCCAATTTGGCTCGCGGTGAGCACCGTCAAGAGAACCTACGCAGGACACTCAGAATGATAAACAATCGTTTTAACGCGTTGGCGCATTGGGATAATTCAACAGCGGACCGCTATTCTGTGGAAGTTGACATTGTTTCTGCAAACATGGACATCGAGGGCAATGGAGATACTTTTCCTGTCATCGAGACGCTGAAGACGACCATTGTTGATCATAAAGACAACAAGCGTATCGAAGGTATGATTGGTAACAGCTTCTCGTCTTATGTACGCGATTATGATTTTAGCATCGTACTGCCAGATCATTTTGACAAAAACCCAACCTCACCGCCACCTGAACATTTCGGTGACCTTCATGGCAAGCTATTTCAGTATTTATTGAATTCAGAGGCTTACCAAGCCAATTTTAGTAAAAAGCCTGTGATTTGTCTGAGTGTTTCCACCAGCAAAACCTATCACCGTACCAACAATCAGCATCCTGTATTGGGGGTGGAGTATAGACAGGACGAATATTCGTTGACGGATGAATACTTCCACAAAATGGGTTTGACCGTTCGTTACTTTATGCCTACAGGCAGTGCAGCACCGCTCGCGTTTTATTTTGCAGGCGACTTGCTGAGTGATTACACCGATCTTGAGCTGATTAGTACGATTAGTACGATGGATACGTTTCAAAAGATCTATCGCCCTGAAATCTACAATGCCAACTCTACTGCAGGTGAAGTGTATCAACCCAGTCTTAAGTATCAGGATTATTCACTGACGCAGATTGTGTATGATCGTGAAGAGCGCAGCCAATTGGCGGTGAAGCAAGGAAAGATTACTGAAGAGCAGTTTATCAAGCCATACCAGTCCATTCTTGAGCAATGGGCAGCAAACTACTCTGTCGAAAAAGAGACAGTCAAAAAGCATGCTGCTTAATACGCCAAAGTGGCCGAAATAAGACATTCCCAATATATAAAAAGTAAATAGATAAGAGATACATTAAAAATGAAAATATTATTACCGACGTCGACCGCTGGCAGCTTACCAAAACCCTCTTGGCTTGCCGAACCTGAAAAGATTTGGTCACCTTGGGCTTTAGAAGGTGAGCAATTGGTTGAAGCCAAACAAGATGCGTTACGTTTGTCACTGCAAGAGCAGTTGCATGCAGGCGTCGATATCGTCAGTGATGGTGAGCAGACCCGTCAGCATTTTGTCACCACCTTTATTGAACATCTCGATGGCGTCGATTTTGAAAATCGTGAGACCGTTCGCATTCGTAACCGTTACGATGCCAGTGTGCCATCAGTCGTTGGCGACGTAAGCCGCCAAAAACCTGTGTTTGTAGACGATGCCAAGTTTTTACGTCAGCAGACCGACAAGCCAATCAAATGGGCACTGCCAGGTCCAATGACGATGATTGACACTTTGTATGATAGTCATTATAAAAGTCGTGAAAAACTGGCGTGGGAGTTTGCCAAAATTTTGAATCAAGAAGCCAAAGAATTAGAAGCGGCTGGCGTGGATATCATTCAGTTTGATGAACCCGCGTTCAATGTGTTCTTTGATGATGTAAACGACTGGGGTGTTGCCACATTAGAGCGCGCCATTGAAGGTTTAAAGTGCGAAACCGCTGTGCATATTTGCTATGGTTACGGTATTAAAGCCAATAATGATTGGAAAAAAACACTGGGTTCAGAGTGGCGTCAATACGAACAAGCATTTCCCAAGCTGCAACAATCGAAGATCGATATCGTATCACTTGAGTGTCAAAACTCTCATGTCCCAATGGATTTGATTGAGCTTATTCGTGGCAAAAAAGTAATGATTGGTGCCATCGATGTGGCAACCAACACCATTGAAACACCAGAAGAAGTGGCAAACACGCTACGAAAAGCCCTACAATTCGTGGATGCAGATAAGCTTTACCCGTCGACCAATTGCGGCATGGCACCGTTGTCTCGCGACGTGGCACGAGGCAAATTAAAGGCACTAAGCGCTGGTGCTGAGCTGGTTCGTCAAGAGCTGGCGCGCTAAGCGTACGATGCGCGATAAATTTAGGACATATATGATGATTGAAGCCAGTGATTTTAGAAATGCGATGGCGCGGCTTGCGACAGCGGTCAGTGTGATTACCACAGAAGGGGAGTCAGGCGCACACGGTTTTACTGCTTCCGCCGTTTGTAGTGTCAGCGATAACCCGCCAACCTTATTGGTGTGTATGAACCAAGCGGCGCGCTCACATGGTCATTTTGTTGATCATAAGACCTTATGCGTTAATGTGCTGAGCGCGCGGCATGAGGCGCTATCCAATACTTTTGCCTCCAAATTGTGCTCCAAAGAGCGATTTGAACAAGGTACTTGGGGCACATTAGTCACAGGCGCGCCTGTTTTAGCAGATGCGCTGGTCAGCTTTGATTGTGAGATTGAGCAGGTGCAGGCAATGGGCACGCACAGTATTTTTATGTGCCGTGTCGTCGCTATCAAACATGCTGAGCGAGAAAGCGAGGCAGACGAAAGCTTGGTCTATTTTAATCGCGCATATCATCAAGTGGGTCAAGTCGAAAGCGCTTAACCATATCTTTTCATCATCCAACCAAAAGTAACGATTCTGTGGAACTTATCATTTTTTTAATCATTGGGGCAGTAGCAGGCTTTGCAGCGGGTCTGTTCGGAGTAGGTGGTGGCACGATCATTGTGCCGCTATTATTCATTGTCTTCACCCAAATGGAATATAGTCCCGATACCGTCATGCATTTGGCGCTAGGCACCTCGCTGGCAACCATCATCGTCACCTCTATCAGCTCGCTCATGGCGCATAATAAAAAAGGCGGCGTCATGTGGCCTGTGTTTAAAAATCTCACACCGGGCATGGCGATTGGCTGCTTTTTTGGGGCAGGGATTGCAGGCGCACTCTCAGGCACTCATCTTCAGCTGATTGTAGGTACGTTTTTGCTATGGGTGGCATTTAACATGTTTACTGGCGGCAAAAAGCGATTGGCTACTGATGTCAGCGCTGCCGATACTTTATTGCCGTCAACGCCCAAGCAACTAGTGGCTGGAGCGGGCATTGGTGTAGCGTCGGCTATTTTTGGTATTGGCGGTGGCAGTTTAACCGTGCCGTATCTCACGCGTTATGGCGTGGTGATGCAAAAAGCAGTGGGCACGTCTGCTGCTTGCGGTCTACCTATTGCTATTGCAGGCGCACTTGGTTTTATGGTCTTTGGAATGAAAGATCACGTCGATATTCCCAATGCGATTGGCTTTGTACATATTTATGCGTTTTTGGGGATCAGCATTATGAGCTTTTTTACCGCAAAAGTGGGTGCAAAGGTCGCCCACCAATTATCGCCAACATTATTAAAAAAATGCTTTGCGGTGCTACTCATGATTGTGAGCTGCTTTTTCTTATATAAAGGATTATTCTGAGTATTTGGATTGGTGTGTTTCAAACCCTAAGACTGCGAAAAGCATTGTACTGCTAAGAATTATTTATAGCTTGAATTGATTAATAGCACAAACTGGATGGTTCCCTTGAGCTATAGACTATTGAAACTGATTTCAGCGAGTTAAAGTATTGATACTGTAGGTCCAATATTTCGACTACTTTGAAATAAATTTTTAAGACAAATGCTAAATTTTACGCTGCTTAATTTGTAGTATTCTCCACCCAAGAAAAAGTTTCCAGTATACGCATCCATTGATTGTCCAACCCCGCTTTTAGCAATAATGGCTCACCAGTGACGGGATGATTAAGTGCCAAGGTCTGAGCATGTAATAGCATGCGCGTACAGTCATAGTGGTTACGAAAAAATCGCGTCTGCCGTATATCGCCATAGCTGGTATCACCGATGATAGGATGAAAGACATGTTTCATGTGCCGCCGCAGCTGATGCTTGCGCCCAGTCTCAGGTTTCAAGCGCACGAGGCTATAGCGGCTCGTATCATGTTTTTTTGATACCGAAAATGGCAGCTCAACTTGTGCCAAGCTTTGCCAATGAGTGACGGCTTCTTGAGCAGGTTTGTCCCAATCGGCAAATTTATCAGCAATGGCATCGGGTTGAAAGCTTAATGCATAGTCAATGCTACCTTGCTCTGGCATAAAGCCGCGCACCACGGCTAAATAGTGCTTGGTAACGCTGTGTTCGGTAAACGCCTCGGTCAAGATACGGGCCACGGCTGAGCTTTTGGCAAACAACAGCACGCCTGATGTTGGCTTGTCTAGACGATGTACCGGAAATACATGGCAACCGACGGCATCACGAGTGAGCTGCATCGCAAAGCGCGTCTCGCCTTTATCCAGCCAACTGCGATGGACCAATAAACCTGCCTCTTTATTGATCGCGACCAAAAATTCATCTTCATAGATGATTTCTATTTGGTCGGCGCTATCGTTTTCGATATCTATATTTCCCGTGCTCATGCTGTCGCTGCCATAATGATATAAATAATTGATATTTTGCCCATTCATCATATACAAAAAATCCTTCGTCATCTTGGAACATCAGATGGCGAAGGATTCATCACAGTACGGTAGTATGACAGACAATCACTCAGTAAGACAATTCATTAATTTATAAAAAATATATGAAAATCAATAACTTATACTATTCGACCGTGACTGACTTTGCCAAGTTACGTGGCTGGTCAACGTCCGTGCCACGCATCACTGCCACATGATACGACAATAGTTGTACGGGTACGCTGTAGACAATAGGCGCTAGCGTTTCGCACACATCAGGCACATGCACCACGTGCAAACGGTCTTCTGCCACCATTTGACTGGCTTCGCTAGCGAATACAAACAATTCACCGTGACGAGCATGTACCTCTTGCATATTGGCTTTTAGCTTATCAAACATGCTGTCTTTAGGCGCAAGTACGACGATAGGCATATCTCTGTCAACCAACGCCAAAGGACCGTGTTTGAGCTCGCCTGCTGCATAACCTTCTGCATGGATATAAGAGATTTCCTTAAGCTTTAACGCGCCTTCTAAAGCGATCGGGAACTGTAATCCGCGACCTAAAAATAAGCAACTTCTCTTATCTTCAAAGTGCTCACTCATCGCTTGAATAGGTGCATCTAGGTGTAAGCTGGCATACAACTGACCTGGTAGCTGCTGTAATTCATCAATCAGTGTCGTTAGATGCTCTTGAGTCATACGCTGCTGAGTTGACCCTACTTTTAAGATTAATAGCATCAAAGCGACTAACTGGGTTGTAAACGCTTTGGTTGAAGCGACTCCAATCTCAGGCCCTGCCAGTGTCGGTAAGAAAATATCAGTCTCACGCACAAGCGACGAGGTAGGCACGTTGCATAATGCCAAGCTGACCAAACCTGCTGGTGTATGCTTTTGAATATCACGTAAGGCTGATAAAGTATCCGCTGTTTCGCCTGATTGTGAAATACAAATCACCAGTGAATTGTCAACCACAACTGGATTGCGATAACGGAACTCACTAGCCACTTCAACCGAACAAGGCACACGGATTAGGCTTTCAAACCAGTATTTTGCAACCAAACCTGCGTGATAGCTGGTGCCGCAAGCAATAATTTGTACGTTACGGATACCTGATAGCTGCGCTTCATGGCGCTGCAAAAAATCATCGCGCAATTTGGCTGTTTCGCCATTGTCTACCGCCATCTCGATAGTACGAGCGACTGCATCTGGCTGCTCATAGATTTCTTTGAGCATATAATGCTTAAATTCACCTTTATCGGCATTGTGCTGTGTCGCGTCAATTTCATGTATTTGACGTTTCACTTCCACACCATCGGCAAAGATTTGAATGCTTTTACGAGTTAGCTTGGCAATATCGCCTTCTTCTAAATACATAAAGCGATTGGTGACAGGCAGTAACGCCAATTGATCTGAAGCAATAAAGTTCTCGCCAATACCCACGCCAATGACTAATGGTGAACCAAGACGTACGGTAATCAGTTCTTCAGGACAGTCAATATGTACAATACCTAAGGCAAAGGCTCCATGTAACAACGGAATAACCTTGCGAACCGCTTCTAGTAAGTCAGGCGTTTGCTTATAAATATCATGAATCAGATGCGCAACGACTTCGGTATCTGTCTGTGAGGTAAACTCGTAGCCTTTAGCCACTAATTCTTTTTTAAGCTCAGCGTAGTTCTCAACAATACCATTGTGAACCACAGCAATTTTACCTGAAACGTGAGGGTGTGCGTTACGCTGCGCTGGTTCACCATGAGTCGCCCAGCGTGTATGAGCGATACCAATATGACCGTCGAACAGTTCTGGATTGGTAGCTACCGCATCAACTAGAGCCTGAACTTTACCTACTTGACGTTCGCGATGCAGCTCGCCATCACGGATGACAGTCAAACCGGCAGAATCATAACCTCTGTATTCCAGACGTTTGAGACCTTCTAGTAAAATATTAGCGATATTACGCTCAGCAACTGCCCCTACAATTCCGCACATGGCTATTCCTTACTTTTAATTTTCGATATATAGTGATGAGTCAGTCAATAAATCGTATGAATGATTATTGGGTATCAATAGAATAATAGTTCTATAAAAACGATGAAGCAGCACCACAAAGATTGCCGTACTGCTTAACTGCCAACTGGTATTAATGTCGTGATTAATGACCTAGCTATTTTTTAGCTGGTCTTTGATAATGCTCTTTTTGAGTTTGACGAGCGCGCCCAAATGCTAAGGCGTTAGCATCGACATCTTTGGTAATCACTGAGCCTGCAGCTACTGTCGCAGTTTCACCAATCGTCACTGGCGCAACCAGACTGGCGTTAGAACCGATAAACGCATTGTCGTTAATAAGAGTGGGTGATTTGTTGATACCGTCATAATTACAAGTAATCACACCTGCACCGATATTCACGCCTGTACCAACGGTAGCATCTCCAATATAGCTGAGATGATTTACCTTACTACCTTGACCAATTGTGGATTTTTTGATTTCAACAAAGTTACCGACTTTACTGTTATCGGACAATACTGTCTGAGGACGTAAGTGGGCAAACGGACCAATATCCACACCTGCACCTATGTTGGCACCATCAATGACACAATAAGGTTTGAGATGACATGCATTGCCAATTTGGGCGTTTTTAATGATACAGCCGGCTTCGATGTAGACATTATCGCCTAATGTACAATCGCCTTCGAATACCACGCCGACATCTACAAAAACGTCTTGGCCTGCAGTCAACGTCCCTCGAATATCAACACGAGTAGGGTCAGCAAACTGGACACCCGCTTCTTGCAAATCAGCAACCAGATTGCTTTGCCAGGCACGTTCCAAACTGGCAAGCTGTTGACGGTTATTCACGCCTTCAATCTCAAACGTATGCTCAGGCTCGATCGCAGCAATAGTAATCCCATCAGCGACGGCCATTTTGACAATATCTGTCAGATAATATTCTTGCTGGGCATTGTCGTTAGACAGTTCCGGTAAGTATTTATGCAATAAAGCATTATCGACACAATAGATACCACTGTTGATTTCTTGAATGTTTTGCTCATCAGCGTCAGCGTCTTTTTGTTCGACGATAGCCGTGATATGCCCTTCTTTATTGCGTTTGATACGGCCCAGTCCAAATGGATTATCCACCGTCAACGTCAGCATAGACATACCGTCAGTATTGGCAGTTTTCAATGCGGATAAGGTTTGGCAGCTTACTAGTGGCACATCACCGTATAGAATCAGGCTTTGGCCCTCTTGTGGCAAGTCAGACAAAGTAACTTTGACGGCGTGCCCCGTTCCCAACTGTTCGGTTTGAGCAACCCAAGTAATGGAAGAATGCTCATATTGAGTGGTGATTTCTGATTTTACTTGGTCACCACCAAAGCCATGGACAATGATCGTCTCATCCACCGTCAGCTTGTGGCAAGTGTCTAATACATGACCAAGTAATGATTTGCCAGCCAAAGTTTGAAGGACTTTTGGCTTAGCCGACTGCATGCGCGTGCCTTTACCAGCCGCTAAAATAATTACGGAAAGGGGAGATGTCATAATAACTCTTATGAATGTAACAAAATATAATATTCGATTATAGCGCAAATGTTTGTTTGGAATGATGTGATGACGTTCAAGCTTTGTAACTTAGCGCTATAAAAAAATGTATGTAGCAATACTTAAAATCATCAAACTTATTCGTATCTCATAACCACTAAAGAGAAAAAACCATCATCACAATTATCCACACGATGAGCGCCATCACTCCTGCAATAATATCATCGAGCATTACACCCAGACCGCCAGCGACCTTTCTATCAGCCCAACCAATTGGTGGCGGTTTAATGATATCGAAAAAGCGAAAAAGTACGAAAGCCAAGAGCAAAGCAGCAAGGGAAGACGGCTGCGAAATATAATGCCAAAAATTATCAGCCGTCACGCTCATATAAGAAAAAGGTAATAAGGTAAGCCACATGCCTGCCCATTCATCCCAAACAATATGAGGGTCATCATGCCCTTTCATCAGCTCAGAAGTACGGCCACAGATCCAAATACCAATAAAGCAAGACAAAATAGTAATCAGCAAAAATGGTAAAAATCCAAGGCTTAATAGCGGTATGGCGACAATCAAACCCCCTATCGTTCCCCAAGTACCAGGTGCACGGCGGGGCAGACCACTACCCAAACCAAGCCCAAGCCAATAGACCATACGATCGATCATGCTAGCATTTACTGGGAGAGGCGGGCAATCATTAGCTTTACGAATATCGGGCTTAGATAAATCATGGTCGATCATGGGTTAACCTGTAAAGTGTTGGTAACCAGTAAGCGTAGGCCATGTGGTAAATGGCGCAGGATGGGTTGGGGTGATTGATTGCCCTTGATAATAAAGCTCAGGGCGCATCGGTATTGTGGCGTCTGCAGTAGCGCCTACATTATCTGCTATTGCGATAACATCACCAATATAGGTAACAGGGACGTTGCTGGCAGGAGGAGTAACATGAGCTGGCAACGTAAAAGCCAATTCATAATCGTCACCACCAGCCAATTGACACAGTAAACGCTCAGATAAATCAATGGCTGATAAGGGCGTGCTACTGGGTAACTGCTCTAGGTTTAAACGGATATTAACAGCGCTTTGCTGACAGATATGTCCAAGGTCTTGGTATAGACCATCAGAGATATCTATCATCGCAGTGGCACCGATTTTTGCTAAAGCAGCTCCCAATGCAATGCGCGGCGTTGGCATGTGCAGACGATGTGCCAATGCCATGCCCTGAGTATTATGAGGATATTGCAAGGCATAACTGGCGTCGCCTAATGTTCCTGACACATATACTCTATCACCAACCTGCGCCCCTGAACGGTAAACAGCTGGCGTATCTTTTGCCAATACACCTTGAGCGCTGACACTGAGTACTAGGCTATCGCTGCGCGTGGTATCACCACCGATTAGGGTAACTCCAAATAGCTGGCAGGCATGAAACAAGCCTTTGGCAAAGTCACTTAACCATTGTTCATTTGCAAGACGTTTAGGCAAGGCCAATGCGAGTAAAATACTGTGCGGCGTTGCACCCATGGCAGCAATGTCTGAGACATTGACCGCCACCGCTTTATAACCAATGGCAAAGGCAAGCTTATCAATTTGATCCCAGTCAGCACTAAAGTGTCGACCTTGAACAAGGGTGTCAATACAGCTGACCAAACGCGAACCTGTAGGCAAGGCCATGACAGCAGCATCATCACCAATACCTTTTTCAAGACCATTTGATAGGGGCTGTGCCGCTTGCATCTGTAAAAATATGCGCTCAATCAGCTCAAACTCATTCATGATCAGTCTTGACTTTTGGCGTCAGCGTCTTTTTTATTCGCTTTAAATTCACTGATATTGGCACTGGCTTTGCTAGCGCTATTGCGTTTGACGCTGGCGTTATTGGCGCTGATACGCGGTTTGTTGGATGCTGTAGGTTGGTTGTCGCTATTAGTTTCAGCAGTGTCTACAACCGTTGTTTCAGGAGTATCGACTGCTTGGGCTTCCGCCTGTTTAGCAGCTGCTTTTTGCGACGTTCGCAGATTGGCTTTGGTATCGGCTTCTATTTCAATGACGCGCAGTTCCACGGCCATTCTATCGAGTACGGCATTGATCAATTTGTGTGCATCAGTGGCACCAAAATGATTGTTCAATTTCATTGCTTCATCAAGGATGACTTTGTAAGGAATTTCAAAGCGATTCTGTAGCTCATAAGCACCAATAAGCAAAATGGCGTGCTCAACCGTATCTAATTTGTTGATGTCACGATCAAGATGTTGGCTAATGAGCGCATCCAGCGTCTCAATTTGCTCTGGGATATCGCGCATCATTTCATGATAGTAGCCGATATGTACCGTGTGCATGGCGTTGGTTGCACGTGTACGAGCAGCGATATCGTGTGGGGCATTGGCTTTCCAACCAAGCTTGCCATCTATGTCGAAGCGGCGATCAGTAACAAGCCATTCGTATAGACCTTGCATGGCAAAACGTCTTGCCTTACGGATAGCGGTGTGACTGGTCTTGTAAGAAGACTCACTCATATCAAAGGTTTGATCACCCGCACTGCTGCTGGCTATGCGAGTAGCTTCAGCTTGTGGATCGTTGTCTTGTGCGGTTTTTGCAGCGCTGATAGCGCGCTTGAGTTGGTCAGTCATAGGGGGTCTGTACCTAAATTTTGAGATAATACCTATTTAAAATATAAATCAACAACGTGCGTCATAATGGTCGGCAAGCGTTCCACTCATATTGATGTGAGTGAGGTCTTTATATTTTAAAAGAGGATAGAAATACGGTGAAAATTCAATAAACAACCAGTTGTTAGTGCTGGCTAATGTTATGTGAATGCGGCTATTATCAAAAAGCCGCATCAGTAAAATTTACATCAGACAATATCAATCTTATTAAGCATATAATCTTGTTCTCAATAAAGATGACTTTATCCAAAAAAATTAAGCGACGTCGCTCTCATCGTCAATGTCTAACTGTGACAAGACGGCAATCATTTCTAAAACAACCATAGCCGCTTCTGAGCCTTTGTTACCCGCTTTGGTACCAGAACGCTCAATGGCTTGCTCGATACTGTCAGTCGTCAAAACACCGTTTGCGACGGGGATATTATAATCAATGGCGACACTGCTCAAGCCTTTTGCAGACTCGCTTGCAACAAAATCAAAGTGCGGCGTGCTACCACGGATAATCGCGCCTAAAGCAATAATGGCATCAAAACGATCTGATTCAGCAGCGCGCTGGGCAACCAACGGCAACTCAAATGCGCCCGGCACACGGATAACCGTAATATTGCTACCCAAAACGCCATGACGTAGTAACGCATCAATGGCACCATCTACCAATGACTCGACAACAAAACCATTAAAACGACCGACCACGATACCGATACGGGCATCGGCATTTTGATGCAAATTACCATCGATATGGGTCACGTCATTGCGTTGCTGTTGTAAATTTGACATAAAAAATCCTTTGCCTGATTGGCGTTCAATGGAAATATAAGAGGGAACAGAGCGTTAAATATAGTAATAGATTCAAATAGCTTGTTTGATTGTCTGGTCATTCATGAATGAGTCGTCGCAAAAACAGGCAGTTAAATGAACAAAAATAAGTGGTTAGTACTATGATAACATTTTTTATGATTTATTGGCATTTTACCAATGTCTTATAAGCGCATCTGTATGCCTTGCGATGCCATATACTGTTTGGCCTCTAAGACCGTATATTCACCGAAGTGGAAAATACTGGCGGCAAGCACGGCATCTACGCCACCCTCTAAGACGCCTTCGGCCAAATGTTGTAAGTTACCAACGCCGCCCGAGGCAATAACAGGGACATTGACTTGGCTGGTGATGTGTTGCATGAGCGCCAAATCATAGCCTTTTTTAGTACCATCGCCATCCATTGAAGTGACCAACAATTCGCCCGCACCTAGCTCTGCCATTTTGCGCGCCCAAGCGACGGCATCAATGCCTGTGGGTTTGCGTCCGCCATGGGTAAAAATCTCCCAACGTGGCATGACAATACCATCAACAGTTATATCCTCGACACGCTTGGCATCAATCGCCACCACGATACATTGATTGCCAAATTTTTGCGCCGCTTCACCAACAAATTCAGGCGTAAACACAGCGGCTGAATTGATCGCGACCTTATCCGCACCGGCATTTAACAAATTGCGAATGTCAGCGATTTTACGTACGCCGCCACCGACGGTCAGCGGTACAAATACGGTTTCAGCCATGCGCTCGACAGTGTGATAGGTGGTGTCACGCTCATCATTGGTGGCAGTAATATCCAAAAAAGTAATCTCATCCGCGCCCTGCTCGTTATAGCGTTTGGCGACTTCAACTGGATCCCCTGCGTCTTTGATATCGACAAATTGGACACCTTTGACCACGCGGCCATTGTCCACATCAAGACAGGGAATGATACGTTTTGCTAGCATAAAACCGCCTATTAATTCGTGCAAGAATACAAAGATGAATCGTATAAAATGCTATGATACGCGTAACTATTTTACAAAACAAATGCAAAGGTTGCTTATGTGTCAACTGCTCGCCATGAACAGCAAAAATCCTGCTGATATTGGTTTCTCTTTTGCTGGTTTTCGGGCTCGTGGTGGATTGACCGATGATCATATTGACGGCTTTGGAATCGCTTACTTTGAGCCGACAGGATTGCGCCTTTATTACGACAATCGTGCGGCGATGGACTCTCCGCTTGCCGAATTGGTCAGTCAAACCCGAGTGAAGGCGGCCAATACTATTGTCCATATTCGTAAGTCAGATGATCAATTGTTATGTAATGCGCATCCCTTTACCCGCGAGATTTGGGGCGAGGCTTGGGTATTTTCTCACAACGGTAAAATGACCATTAGAGATGCCTCAGATAGCGACCCCATTAATCAATCAACAGGCAAACAAGGTAAATCTAGTCATTATATTCCAGTAGGCGATACCGATTCAGAATTTGCCTTTTGCTACTTACTCAATCAGCTCAAAGACCGTTTTGAGCATAAGCCTGATTCACAAACGCTGTATGTATTTTTAACAGAGCAGTGCCGTTTTTTGGCGAATTACGGATTGTTTAATTGTCTGCTGTCCAATGGCGAGTGGATGCTTGCTTATGCCGATACCCTATTGTTTCATATCACTCGTCAAGCACCATTTGGTTCAGCGTCCCTCATCGACGTGGATGTAACCATGGATTTTGAAACGGTCAATGATGCCGATGATGTTATGACAATCCTTGCCACTACGCCGCTCACAGATGATGAGGAATGGCAACAGCTTGCCGTCAACGAGTGCATCATTTTTGCCGATGGTCATAAGGTTTACCAAGACTTGCCTAAATCGCCTGTTTATTTGTCGATTGAAAAGGGCTTAGAGATTGCAAAAAATGCCTAGTCTATGTGCCAGTTAACGTAATCATGGCTTATCGCCATCTTATGTAGTATCAACCAAATTATATAGGGTAGGTGGTTGCCAAAGCCTCTTATTGATATTTAAAATTTGCTTATCAGCGACGTAATGGTCACTATTGCCATCTGTCGCCACGTTTATTTTATCCAAATTGAATGTATTATTTTACGCGCTACTTTTGCCATTTAACTATTTCTACCATTTAACGATTACAAGTGAGATGTTATGTCTGTCTATACCCAGTTAACCGATGACCAGTTTGCCGCCTTTTGCCAAAGCTTTGGCGTGTCGTTTGCGCGTGCCATTCCGATTACGCAAGGTATCAAAAACTCTAACTGGTTTATTCAGACGACTGACGATGTAGATGGCGAGCACTCCTACGTATTTACCTTGTTTGAAGAGCGTCCACCTGCTGATATCGAAAAGATGGCCGTTATTCTCAATCAGTTGAATGGTAAGTTACCTGTGGCCGCACCATTGGCTGTTATCGAATTGGATGCTGCTAAAACGGATAACGATAAACGCTATGTCATCCATTATGAAGACAAGGCCATTACGCTTGTTCCTTGCTTGGCGGGCACACACCCAGAGCATACCACTCAAGCAATGTGCCATGAGATTGGGGCCGCTCTAGCGTTGCTACATGAAACATTGCAAGCGCTACAACCGAGCGAGCAATATGGCGTACCTTTGTATCCATGGGCGGATGTACGCGACCGTGAACGTCAGTTTATGCCAAGTGATGAAGCCAAGTTGATGAGTGACATTTGGCGCGCTTATACAGACTTACCGCTTGCAACCTTGCCAAAAGGCTTGTGTCATCTGGATATGTTTGCGGATAACACGCTTTGGCATCTACAAAGAGGAGAGTCTCGTCTGACAGGACTGTTAGACTTTACTGAGGTTAGCTCCGAACACTATGTCATGGATATTGCCATTACTATTAATGACTTTTGTACGACGTGGGGCGATGCCGAACAAGGCGAGTCGGTGAATTTTGATCGCAGTAAAATGGCGGCGTTTTTACAAGGATACGAGTCCAAGCGACTACTTGGTGATGATGAAAAGCGTGCCTTACCAGTGATGCTAGCCAAAGCGGCGGTTATCTTTTGGTTATTGCGCCTAAACGTCATTCATTACAATCGTACTGAAGGACGCACTGGCGATAATATTATGGTCAAAAATCCAGACCTGATGAAACGCCTTGCGGCTTATCATTGGTCACATGTGGAAAAAGCGCAAAATACGGTTTTTGCCCTTGAACATGCGCGCTACAAAGATGATGATAGAAACAACGATGTTGAAGATTATAAATTAATAGGTGTATTTACGACTGAGCAACAAGCGCAAACAGCGATGTCTCAGTTAAAAATGCAGCCTGGTTTTAAAGACTATCCCAATGGTTTTCATATTGATGCTTACCCGCTAAACCAAGTTAACTGGTCATCAGGATTCGGTTGCAACTAGAGTACAACCATAAGTCATATTTATAAATATTTAAAAGGATTTTATCATGACCGATCAAATTGATAACTGGCACAAATTGGCGCGTTACGATACCAATATGCAAGGCGAGCTGCATGCCAACTTACTGCGCAACAATGATATTACGGTGTCGCTACAGCCGCTTAGTGCAATGCCAGGAATGAATTCAGGCATCGTACTATGGGTTCAGGACACTGAGCTGGCAGAGGCTCAGCGTATTTTGAATAGTATTGATACAGAGGGGGAGACGACTCCTTATGAGCTGTTTGATGAGTCGACAGAAACTGCTCTAAACGCGACTGTGAATCCTGCAAAAGACAATAACAACGGCGGTACTCTATAAATGTGTCAACTCTTAGGAATGAACTGTAATACGCCAACCGATATTGGGTTTAGCTTCGCAGGTTTTCGCAAGCGCGGCGGTATGACGGACAGTCATGAAGACGGCTTTGGTATTGCGTTCTTTGAGCGTAGTGACTGCACTAATAATAATGATTCGACAAATGCATCAACGGGATTGCGATTGTTTCACGACAATCGTCCCAGCCATGAATCCCCTGTAGCGGATTTGGTTAATAACTATCCTATTAAAGCAATGAACGTTATCGCGCATATTCGTAAAGCCACTCAAGGCCAAAACTGCTTGGCAAACACGCATCCTTTTGTCCGTGAAGTGTGGGGTGAGCAGTGGGTATTTGCGCATAATGGGCAAATGAATAGCGACTTTATTAAACGGTGCCAACGTCTGCAAGACAATGGCAACGCGACGCATTGCCAACCAGTAGGGTCAACTGACTCCGAAATGGCGTTTTGCTATTTGGTTAATCGTCTAAAAAGTACCTTTAAAACCCGTCCTGATGACCAAACGCTGTTTAATTTTTTGACCACGCAATGTCGCTATTTATCCGCCAACGGTTTGTTTAATTGCTTAATATCTAACGGCAGGTGGCAAATGGCGTATGCGGGGAGTTTATTGTTTTATCTCACACGTAAAGCGCCATTTGGCGAAGCCAAACTCGCTGATGATGATATGGCGATTAACTTTGGCGATGTGACTACAGACACGGACAAAGTGACTATCTTGGTGACTGTCCCACTGACTGAAAATGAAAAATGGCAGCAATTGGCCGTCAATGAGTGCTTAATATTCCAAGATGGCGATGTGATTTATAAAGACAGCCCAAGCCAGCGCAAGTTTTTGACCATTGAGGAAGGTATTGGGATTGCACGAGCCGTTGGGGCGAGTGTTTAGGTAGGTTACTAACCCAAATACTCCCCACAACAGCGCTTAAACTTCTCACCAGACCCACAAATACACGGTTGCTTTTGCGTGACCGTCATTGCAACCGTAGGATCTAAAAAATACCAGCGCGCATCATTAGTAGCTTTGTCTTTCACCTTTACAAAGGCAGAAAATTCATGATGCGCCTGCATGCCATCTACATTATTAAAGTACGCCTTAAACTCAACCTGAGCATGGCGTTTACCAAGCTTTGGTGTGTGCTGCACAATCTCCAACCCTGCCCAATCGGTCTCCGTCGCCCAACTTTCAATCGCATTCATATCAAGCAAGCTTTGCTGCGTGGGTAGTGTGGTTTTGACGATATAATCTGGCTTAACCAATACAAACGCACTGTAGCGCGTGCGCATGAGACGCTCGGCAGTCTCTGCCTTTACCGCGCCTAATTCGTCCATATCTGCATTAGAAAACGCATCATGATAAGGCTGACAGCATTCTTGATACGTTAGCAGCGAGTCCGTCTTATCTACTGATGGATTGATTTGGCAAGGACAGGTTTGGGTAGTAGACAGTGTAAAAAGTGACATAGCGTACTCTAATGATTCGTATTTATATGGTCGATTTATTCTATAGCAGCCACGATGTAACTATGGTCAAAATATTTCAAAAACGCTACGGTACTACTGATATCAATTTTTGCAGCCTCTGTCTGCGCAGGCTCAGCAAGCAAAAAAATTGATATTAGCAGTGCATCATGTTTTGCTCGTCAAGCACCATCATGGTCTCTCACGCAGCATATCTTCTACGATGTCAGGTAAAATGCCCACTTTTAATTGTGTCCACGGTGCTGGATCTCGCAGCTGTTGCCAAAAAGGCTCAAAGGGCGGCGTCAGATACAGCAGCATAGCCAGTACGGTATAGATTAATAAGTACCACCACTTATCTTTATGCTGATAAAACTTCATCGCCGTACCGGATGAGCGCTTCATTTTCATGTTGGATAAATTGACGCTATACACTTCATCTAATAATAAATGTACCAGCGCACCGCCAAATAAAAACAAACCATAAAACCAGCTGGCAGTCAGGGGAAGCTGCAACACATAATAGCTAAGACAGGTGAGTCCAAGTCCCAGTATCGCCATATAAGGCACAGAATGAATCACGCCTCGATGCACCGTCATATTGGTAAAAACAGCAAAAACGGTATAACGCATAAAACAATAGCCAGCCAGCCACAAAACAATCAGCGACAATAAACTCAGCTCACTGCGCCAATGCATAACTAGACCAAAAGCAAAAATAAAAGAAGTGATGTTAAAACCAAGTTTAATCGGTGTTGAGTTATCGGAATCCAAATCGGGCAAGAGCCCGCCGATGGTACCCAGCGCCACGCACATCAAAAATCCTGAATCGTCAACCAACCCTGCTTTATAAACCGTTAAACTCAGCGTACCACTCACCATAAATGCGGTGTTTAAATGGGTATTAAAATTTGCCATAGACACTCATCAATAAATAGCGCTCAAAAAGACCTTTCGAGCGGCTCATCTAGCTGTAAAAAAGCGCACCATGATACCATAGACCAGCCATACGTCTAATAGGGATCGCTCATATGACCGCGACTGATTTACCTTTCAAAATACCTTCTCATGCCTCCTTTAGTCATTTACCTATACTTGATGAACAATTTGCTGAGATTGATTGGCAAGCGCCGTGGCTCAGCCACTTAAACCAGCTAAAGTATATTGGCGATACGGTAAAAGGTTTAACTGAGACAAATGGACAAGACAGTCCTACCGCGCGTGATGGTCAGCCAATCGACATCATCGCTAATATATTAAATACGGCCTTAATGCTGCGATGCGACGGCGTACAAGAGGATTTGCCGACCACCAAACCAACTCAAAACGCACAAGCGCAAACGCTCGCATTCGTTTCACAAAACGCGTTACCTGAAGGCGAGGCTTATGAGCATTTTATCGCGAAGACAGGCAATATACCCACGCGTGATAATTTGCATGACTTGTTTAATGGCAGTATTTGGCTCACGTTTCCGAAGACCAAAGCGCTGCTAAATCACTACCACATGCTAGAAATTGCCGCGCAGGGCATTGGGCATAGTCGAGGACGGGTACGCGATACTATTACTGTCTTTGATGAAAATGGCGCAGTGCTGGTCACGTCTGATATACGCATTGGTAAAGGATTAAAAGCATTTGATTGGCAAGCAAGTTTGGTTACGTCGCGTGCGCAGTGGGACAATCCAACACAAGTGAATCGCCATGCGCAAGCGGCTGTCTATGTTTTTGGTCATGCGCTGCTGGAGCAGTTGGTACAACCCCGCAAACCCTTATGTGCGCATAGTCTTGTTATTTATGTGACACAGGATTTCTTTGCATTGCCATTGTCTGAACGCATGAATTATTTAGACCGTACATTGGCTCAGCAGATGGATGAGTTACTATCGCATGATGAGGTTACGCCGCGTCATTTATCTCCATTACCGATTTTGGGTGTACCGTATTTTTGCTCTCAAAACGAGCACGCTCACTTTTACGATGACGCTTATGTCTTTCGCAGTGGACGTCGCCAAAAAAGTAAAAGGTGAAAGCCTCTAAATACTTATCAAAAAATCGTTAAACCATTGTACCGTTTACGATTGTGCCACGATTTGACAACGTCTAAGCGTTCACAAAGTATGGGATGTTTGTTATGGTAAATAGAGGTATCGTTAAGTACTAATAAGTACGTTTGTGCTATTACTGCAAACGCCTATCTCTATTTTAAGTAATGCTCTGTCAATTACTAAAAGTCAATTTTAGTAAGCAACAAAGTCTTTAGCTATATAGCCACCAATCATCCGCATAAACGTCTGACGGTTTATGTGCAGAATCCATAACAACGATAAGGAAGCTACCATGAGTGATATTTTTAATGTAAAAGATACGATCTCGGTCGATGGCAAGGAACATGCCTATTACAGTTTGCCAAAGCTGACCAAAAACTTTGCAAACATCAGCAAACTGCCGTTTTGCATGAAAATCGTCTTAGAGAATTTATTGCGCAATGAAGATGGTGGTCAATCTGTCGGTGAAAACCATATCGAAGCGGTTGCAAATTGGGATGCAGGTGCCGAAGCGTCAAAAGAGATCGCCTTTATGCCAGCCCGCGTCGTATTGCAGGATTTTACGGGTGTGCCATCGGTCGTCGATCTGGCAGCCATGCGTGATGCGGTGGTCGAGCTGGGCGGTAAAGCCGAGCAAATCAATCCGTTTATTCCAAGTGAACTGGTCGTTGACCATTCTGTACAAGTAGATGCTTATGGCCGCGAAGATGCGCTAGATTTAAACGAAAAAATCGAATTTAAGCGTAATAATGAGCGCTATGAGTTTTTGCATTGGGGTCGTAATGCCTTTGAAAACTTCGTTGTTGTACCGCCAGCGACAGGTATTGTCCATCAGGTCAACCTTGAGTATTTGGCACGTGTCGTAATGGCAGCAGACGTAGACGGTGAGCTGACAGCGTATCCTGATACGGTATTTGGTACGGATAGCCATACAACGATGATTAATGGTATCGGTGTGCTTGGTTGGGGCGTGGGCGGTATTGAAGCGGAAGCGGCGATGCTTGGTCAACCCTCCTCAATGCTCATTCCACAAGTAGTCGGTTTTGAATTGACAGGTAAGCTGACCGAAGGGGTCACAGCAACAGATTTGGTATTGCGTGTGGTTGAGATGCTGCGTGCCCATGGTGTGGTTGGTAAATTTGTTGAGTTTTATGGTGAAGGTCTACACAGTATGCCGCTTGCCGATCGTGCTACTATTGCTAATATGTCGCCAGAATACGGCGCCACTTGTGGTATTTTCCCGATTGACCAAATGGCCATCGATTATTTGCGCCTGTCTGGACGTGAGGAATCTCAAATTGAGCTGGTCGAAAAATATGCCAAAGCGCAAGGCTTATGGCATGATGCGGATACGCCAGCAGCGACGTATTCAAGCAAGCTAGAGCTGGATTTGTCGTCTGTCCAGCCAGCACTGGCAGGTCCTAACTTACCGCAACAACGTATCAACCTGTCTGATATGCACGAAAAATTTGGCGAAACGTTAGCAAAAATGACCAAAGACCGCAAATCAGAAGTCGAAGGTAAAGTGCGTTTCGACCAAGAAGGCGGTGAGCAAGAGCAAGCCGAAACTTTGGCAGCGAAACCAAAAATGGATAATAGCCAAGATGAAGGTTATCAGCCTGCGAATGGGGTGTTTTCTACCGTCAGTATCAACGACAAAGACCATAAGCTACGTGATGGCTCAGTGGTGATTGCCGCAATTACCTCTTGTACCAATACCTCTAACCCAGCAGTTATGATTGGCGCTGGTTTGGTGGCAAAAAAAGCGGCGGCAAAAGGACTCAAAGCAAAACCTTGGGTCAAAACCTCATTAGCACCTGGCTCTAAAGTGGTGACTGATTACTTAGAAAAAACCAAACTAATGGATGAGCTAGAAAAAACAGGCTTTTACCTAGTAGGTTATGGTTGTACCACTTGTATCGGTAACTCAGGGCCGTTGCTTGAAAGTATCGAGCAGGGTATTGAGGAAAACGACTTAGTTGCTGCTGCCGTACTATCTGGAAATCGTAACTTCGAAGGCCGTATTCACTCACATGTCAAAGCCAGCTATCTGGCGTCACCACCGCTAGTAGTTGCTTATGCGCTGGCAGGTACGGTCGATATCGATATGACAACGCACCCAATCGGTCAAGATCAAGAGGGCAATGATGTCTATCTAAAAGACATCTGGCCAACGTCAGAAGAGATCAACGAGCTGATAGCAAATAATATTGATGCCGATATGTTCCGCAAAAACTATGGCGAAGTATTTGAAGGCAGTAAAGCGTGGAACGCCATCAGCTCAGCTGACAGCCAGCTGTACCCGTGGAGCGAAGAATCTACTTATATTAAAAACCCACCGTTCTTTGATGGGATGACTATGGAGCCAGAAGGTATTCCAGATATCGAAGGCGCGCGCATCTTAGGTCTGTTTGGTGATTCGATCACCACCGATCATATCTCACCTGCTGGTAATATTGATCCTGACTCTCCAGCAGGTAAGTACTTGAAAGAGCGTGGTGTGATGCAAGCTGATTTTAATAGCTATGGCTCACGTCGTGGTAATGATGCGGTCATGACACGTGGTACCTTTGCCAATATTCGTATCAAAAACACCATGATGAATGGTAAAGAGGGCGGTTATACCTATTACTTCAAAGGTGATAGTGCCACGTTGCAAGATGGTGAAGAGATGGCCATCTATGATGCAGCAATGAAGTACAAGGAAGATAAGCGTCCGCTAGTAGTATTGGGCGGGGCTGAGTACGGTTCTGGCTCTAGCCGTGACTGGGCGGCTAAAGGTACGATCTTGCTTGGCGTAAAAGCCGTATTGACCAGCTCGTTTGAGCGTATTCACCGCTCTAACCTCGTCGGTATGGGTGTATTACCATTGACCTTTAAAGAGGGCGAAAATGCTGAGACTTATAAGCTCGATGGCTCAGAGGTACTCAGCATCACAGGTCTAGAGAATGGTGAGAGCAAGACCGCAAGCGTCACCGCTACCCGTGCCAATGGTTCGACCGAAACGTTTGACGTCAACGTCATGCTACAGACGCCAAAAGAGCGCGAGTACGTACGTCATGGCGGCGTATTGCACTATGTGCTACGTCAACTAGCGGCTGAAAGTAAAGAAGCAGTGTAATAGTTCATCACACCTCATATAAACAAAAGGCCTCGATCATCATGATTGAGGCCTTTTTTATAACGCACGCTTTTGTCTCTGATTACTTCAGTACTCAAGCCTTCTCAGTCAATAACTTAATTCCTAAGCCAAAAAAGACAAGTCCGCTTATTTTATTTAATATGGTTTCAATAGAAGGTTTTGCTCGTAATTTTTTGCTGAACCGAGCCGCCAATAATGCCAAACATGAGCACCATATAAAACCCGTGGTCGCAAAGGTCAGTCCCAATATTAAAAATGACAGCATGCCATAAGCGTAATTAGGATCAATAAACTGAGGAAAAAAGGCGATAAAAAATAAGGCAACCTTCGGATTAAAGACGTTGGTCAAAACCCCTTGTTTATAAATTTGCCAACCCTCTATCTTGCTCTGCCTAATGACATCTTTGTCTTGAGGCAGACTGCTTGCTATCGAGGAGGATTTTTTGCTAGTAAGCATTTTGAATCCTAAATAACATAAGTAACCTGCACCAAGATATTTGACAATCATAAAGACAGTGGGAGAGCTGGCCAATAAGACGGACAATCCTAACGACGCCAACAAAGTATGGATCAAACTGCCTGTGGTGATGCCCAAAACAGAATAAAGCCCCGCGCTTTGTCCTTGAGAGACACTACGAGTAATGATGTACATACTATCTGTGCCAGGAGTAAGGTTGAGTAAAATAGCCGCGAGGATAAACCCTAGATAGTTTTCAATACCGAACATAGCCAACCACATCCTTAATAGCGCCAATCGTCATCATTGTTTATGACATGAGAATACGAGTCATAAAATCTCCAATTGTATCGATAGTAACGAGTATTAAATGAGTTGGCAATAAGGTTTATAATCATGGATTACTGAAAGTAGAAATAAAATATATGCTAAAAATAATAACCATAAAAAAGCCCAATCATCAATGATGATCGGGCTTTTCTTTATTTTCAATGAATACGCTATCAGTGTTGCTTTGATTTTTTACCAAGTATCTTAGCGAACATTATCATTTAGCGTAATCATAGGCTTTACTAAGCGATACTTTGAAGCGGCACTTCTTGCGCCCATAGTGGCAGCAATGAAGGTCAACAACGTACTGATTAACCAAAATAGACCACTATATAATGCTGCTTTACGGGCAACGTCTTCAGCTTGCTGTAGTCTTTGCTCAGCCGCTTGTCTTGCTTCTGCAATCGTCTGCTCAGTTTTCATTTTGTATTCGTTAAATGACTGTTGAACTTCCGTACGAACCTGAATCGCTTCTGCTTCACTCAAACCTTCTTGTTGCAAACGAGCGATAAATTCAGGGCCTTCTAAGGTCTGTTCAATAGATGCCATACGTTGTTTTGCATAGTCATCAATGTTGCGCCATGTGTCTAGATCAGTGAAGTCCATTTCAGCAACTTCATTTTTAGTACCATTTACGAGATCTTCGACCACACGACTGGTCGCTGCAACCTGCTGTTGGTCTAAATTTTGCGTGTTTTTTGCAACCATAGCTTGGATATCTTGTTCGCTGATATCACCTGATACGCGCTGGTAAATCTCTTGTGCTTTTTGTTGTACGCCTTCATTTTGTGACGCTTGACCAGCGGCTGCTGTGCCAGCGGCGGCAGCGCCACCAGCTGTTTTAGCGACTGTACTCACGGTACCACCTACGACATTACCTGCTGATGCCAAAATACCAGTGGCACTACTGAGTGTGAAGAAAGTGGTCAATAAGACGATTAAAGCCGCCGTCAACATACCCGTTAGCGTAGCATCTTTTGGATCAATGTCTGTACCATCGCCAAATAGGGCTTCTGGCGCTGAAAACTTGATCGCAAAATAACCTGCCACAAACGCACTGACCAATGCTGTAATAGCTGCATAAATACCACCAGCAATACTCGTACCTTTTAAATCAAACGGTAAAAATGAGCTGAGTACCAAAGCGAGAGCAATCATCGCCATGACGACAATCATTCCCATGACAAGACCGGCGATGACACCGCGCCACGATGGACGACGTTGAGGGGTATAAGTAGATAACATAACCATTCCTTTTAAAAATCACTAATTATTCGTTATTTGTTTAGACTTTTTACTATATAGACAATAAAATTTTTTATAAATTCGTTTTTGCCAAATATTATCCATAGTGAATATAGGGCAATCATAAGGAAAAATTAATGAGATTAATAATGCTATTGAGTAGGAAAACACAAGCATTTTGTATTGGATTGTTAAACTAGGTGAAAAAATCGACGGTATGTAAGAACGTGTAAATCACCTAAATAAGGTGTTTAAACGACTATTGAAAACTATGGACAGTCGTCTAGGAAATTAAAGAGAGGTAAAATGGTAATGTACAAATTTAAGCCATAAAAAAAGCCCAGTCACAAAATAGGTGACTGGGCTTTTTAGTGTTCGCTTATTAGTCTTATCTAATGCAGAGCAAAAGTGCTAATAAGTGACGCCGAATAGTGGCGTCCCCAGGGGGATTCGAACCCCCGTTACCGCCGTGAAAGGGCGGTGTCCTAGGCCTCTAGACGATGGGGACGCATAGAGTGTCATAACCAATAGTTATAACGGTACTTCACAATATCAGAGTGCTTATCTATTAATAGAGCAAGCCTTGCCTAGGTGCTGATACTGTTCTACTAGCGAGTATTTATGATGACGTTTCAGTAATACTGAGCGTTGCTATAAATAAGTATGGTGGAGCTAAACGGAGTCGAACCGTTGACCCCTTGCATGCCATGCAAGTGCTCTACCAACTGAGCTATAGCCCCTCGCTAAGAGTGAGCACATTTTAGGGAAGTAAGGGGGGTCTGTCAACACTTATTTTAAAAAAAGTCATAAATATGCAAAAAAAAATGTTTTAGCCTATTTCAACTGCTCGATAAGCTGAAATTAGCGTGGATTTTGCTTGAGAGCGATCTCTTTAATGGCTTTATCGGTGTAAAACTCTTCTTCGCTGCCACCAGAAAAAATAATGGCACCGCATTCAGTTGGCATATATTGACCACCCTTTTCTCGGATTGTTCTTATACCTTTGAAGCCAATGATGTCATATTCGCCTAATTTATCTAGATTATGCTTGGTGTAGCCGCAGTAAGTGCTGTATATCCATTTTAAGTCTTCAAAATCCTGACCCTCTGTCAGAGTAAGTTTTGCATCATAAAGCTCCTTTACGATGGCATCATAGTATTTCTGCGCTTCTTTGAGTGTGTTAAATACATAATCTTTACTTTCTATCGTGACGGTTTTGGCTGCCATATTTGTTTCCAGTTAAAAGGTTTGATAAAAGACGTTTAATAATCTGAGGGTAATAGCTACTAACAACGAAAAAAGGGTCAGAGATGGCCTGACCCTTTTAAATTCGACAAGTTTAGCTCATTGATTATTTAGCAGATAAATTATTCAGTAGCCGCCAAAAAGTCTGGCAATTCTGCCGCCTGTTTTTCAAGCTTCTTCAATTTCTTTTTACCGAGGCCGCCCAGTACATCAACAGCATGACGCAAGCGAGTCAGCGTCATATCAGCACCAATAATCGCCATAGAGTTCATGACGGGCGTTGATGACGTGCTACCAGCAATCGCGATAAAGAACGGCGCCATAAAGTCACGCATTTTAATATCAAGATGGGCGGCAAGGCCTTTTAGCGTGGCGTAGATATTTTCTTCTGACCACGTTGGTAAGGTTTCAAGCTGCCAAAGTGCCAATTGTAGCGTCTCGACGATTTGCTCAGGCGTTAGCGATTTATGTGTGAAGCTCTCAGCAGTGATCTCAGGTAAGTTTTGGAAATAAAAGCCACCCCAGTTGACGGCATCAGATAATAGCTCAATACGGGGTTGAATCGCGGCGGCGATAGCGGTCAATTTATCGCTATTGCTTGCCCACTCAAGGATTTTATTTTTGAGCTCTTCAGGGGTGAGGGCGCGTAGCCACTCGCTATTTACCCAGTTGAGTTTTTCGATATCGAAGATAGGGCCGCCAAGCGATACACGCTGAATGTCGAAGCTCGCAATCATCTCATCTAAGGTGAATTTCTCAGCTTCATCAGGCATTGAGTAGCCCATACGACCAAGGTAGTTCAGTAATGCCTCAGGCAATACGCCTGCATCACGATAGTAAGTGATGGAGGTTGGATTTTTACGCTTAGACAGTTTTGATTTGTCAGGGTTGCGCAGTAGTGGCATGTGGCAAAGCGTTGGCATCTCCCAGCCAAAATACTCATAAAGCAGTTGATGCTTGGGGGCAGAGTTGAGCCATTCTTCGCCGCGCATCACATGAGTGATTTCCATCAAATGATCATCGACGACGTTGGCCAAATGATACGTTGGCATGCCATCGGTTTTTAGCAGCACTTGCATATCCACTTGTGTCCAAGGAATCTCAACCGTACCGCGAAGCATGTCTTGTACCTGACAAGTGCCTTCGGTTGGCACACGCATACGAATGACGTGCGGTTTGCCCTCGCTTACCAGTTGCGCCGTTTTCTCTGGGGCAAGGTGGGCACAGCGACCATCATAGCGCGGCGTCTCGCCATTGGCCATTTGCTCAGCGCGCATAGCGTCTAGCTCTTCACTGGTACAAAAACAGCGAAACGCATGATCTTTTTCTATGAGTATCTCAGCGTGCTTTTTATAAATATCACTGCGCTCGCTTTGGCGATAAGGGGCATGTGGGCCACCGATATCTGGGCCTTCGCTCCAATCCAGACCGACCCAATGTAGGGCGTCTAAAATCATTTGTTCAGACTGTTCAGTCGAGCGAGTTTGGTCAGTGTCTTCAATGCGCAAAATAAACTCACCGCCATGCGCTTTGGCAAAGGCTAAGTTAAAAAGAGCGATATAAGCCGTGCCTACATGCGGAAAACCAGTAGGCGATGGAGCAATACGAGTACGGACCGGACGCTTGCTGTTAGTAGTAGATGGTGTCGAGGTTTGCATCATAAAAATCTCAGAATATGGTGATTAAAGAAAAGTGACAAATAAAACGATGAATAAAGAAGATGACTAAAAAATACAGGTGAAAGAATAGAAGTCAACGTGAAAAAATAGCGTAAAATATGCCGTTAGTATAACAGACAGACGGGATATTTTTAACGAAAAGCCCGTCTAGCGCTTGACTACCTGCGTATCCTTGCGATAATAATGCTCAGTAAGTCATAACTTGTTTATTTTCATCTGATTTTTTACTATTACTGGCCAATATGGTCATCATCTACTGAGTTGTTTGTGTCCCTATCAAAGTCTAAATCAAATACCAACGCCAATCCTTCCTTAGTCACTGATCATTCTGAGTCAGAGGCCAGTCCGTCTGCTGTCGAAAAACATACGGATCACATGCTGACTCAAGCGTCGATTCAAGACCCAGCCACATCTGACGAGGCGGATTTTGTCCACGATGCTGTGCTGCTGCCAGAAACCGTCGCAGCGGTATTGGGTGTCAAATCCTTACCGACGCAAAAAGATAAGTCAAAACCCCAAAAAAGCTTACAAGTAAGCGGCGTCTATGTGGATGCAACGTTTGGGCGAGGTGGTCACAGTCGCTTGCTACTTAGCCAGCTTGCAGATGATGCACGGTTGATTGTCTTTGACAAAGATCCGACTGCCATCAGCGTTGCCAACGCACTGGCAAGCGAAGATAAGCGCGTACACGTGGTGCATGATAGCTTTGCGACATTGACGACCAGTTTGGCAGCTCTCGGTATCACACAAGTCGATGGATTGATGGCGGATTTGGGTATTTCCTCTCCGCAAATCGATGACGGTAGCCGAGGTTTTAGTTTTATGCGGGATGGCGCAGTTGATATGCGTATGGATACCAGTCGTGGTCAGTCAGTTGCAGAGTGGCTTGAGTACGTTGATGAAGAAACCTTAGCCAATGTATTGTATGAATTCGGCGAAGAGCGCCATAGCCGCCGCATTGCCCGTGCTATCAAACAAATGGAGAGCTATGACTCAACGCTTGCGCTGGCAGAGGTGATTAAAGTGGCGCATCCTAATTGGCAGCGCGGCAAACATCCAGCCACGCAAAGCTTTCAGGCCATGCGTATTTTTATCAATAATGAGCTTGGCGATGTTGACGACTTTTTAGCACAAAGTATACCGCTTTTAAAGGCAGGTGGGCAGCTGGCAGTAATCAGCTTTCACTCATTAGAAGATCGTCGTATCAAGCAGTTTTTGCAGCGTCATAGCAAAGGTCAGTATCCAGAAGATGAGAATTTGCCGATGCCGCCCAAACGTCCGCGTTATTTTAGTAAACCCAAACGCGTGGGCCCGAGTAAGGCTGAAACCAGTCGAAATCCGCGTGCTCGAAGTGCTTGGTTACGAATGGCAACCCGTACAGACAGTGATTATGTCATCGACAATGCGCCATAAAGCGTCAGTCAGTTCATTGACGTAATGGACAGTTGGTTTTTTATGAGTTGTATATGCCTAAATGTTTCAATGATTACGCTGCTGTTAAAAAGCTGTAAACATTATCTGCTAGGCTCGGCGTTTACTTTTGTATTTGGCTGTATATGAATTGATGGTGCGGATAGCTTATGAGGGTTGTTAACTCGTAACTGATTATCGCTTTTTATATTTTTAAGTTCACTTTTTTGAGATCGTCATGGCAATATCTGACAAAACTACAAACCGTCGTGCCGCAATACCCCCGAATGCCGATATTGGCGAGTTATTTGTGCGCCGATTTAATATGGTCAGTATTTATGTCGCCATATTATTGCTGCTAGCGGCGGCTATTATTTGGAGTGGAATTAAAACTGCCGAAGGCATTCAGCAATACCATCAGGATTATAAAGCTTTGCAAGACATGAAAAAACAAGAGAGAAAGCTACAGATCGAACACCAGCGTCTATTGATTGAGCAGCAAACGTTTAGTGCAACACCGCAAATTGCCAGCCGTGCCGTTGCTGAGCTGGGTATGTTCTCTCCTATGCTCGAAGATAAGTTGATTATCCAACCAGGCGTGGCAGGCGTAGTAGCACCAGCCGAGACGACAGAATCTACAGATGTGGCGACCAATGATTCAGATATCGCTGGCGAAGGACGAGTAAGCAATGTACCACCTGTTGTGCCAGCGGAGACGGGATCTGCCGAGACAAATGATGTAACATCTGAGGTTGCTCCAAGCGATGCCGACCTAACGGAGGCAGGACAATGAGCGACAAAAAACCCAATACCAATAATAGTAAAGCTGCCTCAAAAAACACCAGTAAAAAAGCTGCCAGTGGTAAAGTTATTAAACCTTTGCGCCGTACCAATGCTGCTAAATCTGGTCAAGCAGGCGGTAAGTCCGATCCTAAAGCCACCAATAGCCGTAAAGAAAGATTATTTGGTCGTCTCAAAAAAGATGATGAACAGGGCGCCTATACCAGTGTCAAAAACCAAAAAAGTAAAAGAGGGTTTTTGGGTAAAGCGTCTGGTGCCTCTTCTCGTGGCGGCTTTGAGCAGGATAAAAACCGCTTTCGCATGATTTGGGTCATCTCTTTGGTGATTTTGGGTTTGCTCATCGCCCGTGCTTACTATTTACAAGTTGCCAATGCTCAGTTTTATCAAGACAAAGGCAATGAGCTGATCACTAGTGTGCGTACGCAAAAATCCTATCGCGGTATGATTACCGATCGCAATGATTTACCATTGGCCATTAGTGCGCCTCTTGCGACCGTGACATTTAGTCCGCACGATTACGCACGCGAATACTATGAGCTCAAACGCATTATCCTGACCAATCCTGATAGTCCAAAACTGGTCGCGCGTATGCAAAAACGATTAGACAATATGGATTTAACCAAATTGGCAGCGGCGGCTAATATTTCGGTCGATGAGCTAAAAAAAGTAACTGCCATTGATACCAGTGTCGATGTGACAGATGAAGAGGCGGTCAAAGCTGCCCTACCAAAGGGTGCTGGCTCTCATTATCTGCCCCTTTTGAACAAGGTAACGCCAGAGATTGCTCAAAGCGTCAGCTCGCTTGATTTCCCTGGCGTCTATGAGAAAAACTTCTTCCAGCGTTATTATCCACAGCCGCAACCAAACTCTCAGCTTTTGGGTTTTATGGGGCAAAACTCTACCGATCCTGAAGGTGGTTATGAAGGACGCGCAGGGATAGAACATCAATACGAAACAGATCTGTCAGGCTCAGATGGTAAAGTCTTGGTACTCAAAGATGCCAAACAAAACAGCCTAAAAGAGCTAAAGCAGATTGAACCTGAAATTGCTGGCAAAGATGTGGCATTGACCATTGATTCACGCTTGCAGTATTTGCTTTATAAAGAGTTAGAAAAGGCAGGACGTGTCCAAAAAGCGCGTTGGTCTACGGGTATGATCGTCGATGTACAAACGGGTGAGGTACTGGCTTTATCTACATGGCCATCATTTAACTCCAATAATTTGAATGAGATGACGGGTGAAAATCAGCGTAACCGTGCACTCCTCGATGTTTTTGAGCCAGGTTCGGTGATGAAGCCGTTTACCGTTGCGACAGCCTTAGATTCAGGTAAGTATACGACGACCTCTTTGATTGACACCAATCCAGGCTCTATTCGTGTTCGTGGTTATACCATTCGCGATCATAACAATTTGGGTCGTATTAACTTGGCAACCTTGTTACAGAAATCCAGTAATGTGGCGTCAACCAAGATTGCTCTATCGCTACCACCCGAAGCCATCACCAATATGCAAAGACAGTTTGGTTTTGGTAAAAAAACACCGCTACAGTTTCCAGGTGAAGGTAGTGGGCTTATTGTCACACCAAAAGAGAAAGAGACGTCAAGACGGGCGACAGTCAGTTATGGATATGGCCTACAAGTGACGCTGGCACAAGTAGCACAGGCTTACTCAGCACTGGCTGCAGGCGGCGTTATGCATCCATTGACCCTCATCAAAGATGACAAGACCAAGCCGAGCAAACGTATTATGGCCCATGAGCAGGCAATGTCTATTGTACAGATGATGGAGAGTGTCACCGAAACAGGTGGTACGGCCAAAGCCGCGGCTATTGATGGCTATCGGGTGGCGGGCAAAACAGGAACATCGCGCCGTATCAACCCAGAGGGTGGCTATTATTCGGATCAATATCGTAACGTCTTTGCCGGTATGGTGCCTGCATCAAATCCAAGATTGGTGGGTGTGATGTTGATTGAAGACCCACGTGGTCAAATGTACGCAGGTCTAACTGTAGCACCCGTTTTTCATAATGTGATGAAAGAAGCACTACGTTTATATAATGTGCCGTTGGACAAACCGTTAGAAACGAAAGCCAAGTAGGTATTGGTAGTCGGTTTTTAAATGTTTAGCCATTCATTCTTTGATTTGTTTTAACTGTTTAGGATTTGCCAATGACCGTGTCTACTTCGTCGCTAAACCGCACTACTGTCACCTTGCAACAATTAGCCGAGTCCAGTAATAAACACAGTTTGCAGCAAATCCTAACAGCGATGATCGCTGCATCCGCGCAGCCTCCATTGGCACAGACATTATCGACACAAACTCGCCGCAATCAACAAGAATCAATTGCGGCTATTCCCTTCCACCAGTTTTGTTTGGACAGCCGTCAGCTCAAAAAAAATGATGTGTTTGTCTTATTAAAAAGCCAAACACTACACAGTCAAAAAAGTCGTGATTATCTGATACAAGCGGCTAACAGTGCCGCATTTATCTTATCTGAAATCGATCCTATTGCTTTACTGACAACAGCCGATATGAATACTTCTTCACTAGCAGATAATTTGCAATCGGTTGCACAGCAGCAACTCATCGCGCTGCCTTGTCCTGTCTTATACGTGCCCAATATTAGAGATTTTTTGGGCGATTTGATTCAGGCGTATTTGCAGTATCAGCAACCAGTGACTTTGCCAGCAATTGTAGCCGTTACGGGCACCAATGGTAAAACCACCATCAGTCAACTGGTCGCGCAATTGGCGCAATTGATGGGCATGAGTAGTGCCGTCATGGGTACAGCGGGCAATGGTAAGCTTGGAGCGTTGGTGCAAGCCAGCCACACGACAGGGGATGCGTTAGCCGTTCAACAGTTCTTATATCAAATGGGGCAAGAAAATGCTGATCTACTGGCGTTGGAAGCGAGTTCGCACGGTCTTGATCAGCAGCGCTTACAAGGCATGCCGGCGTCAGTGGCGATTTATACCAATTTGAGCCGTGATCATTTGGACTATCATGCAGATATGGCAGAATATGCTGCTGCTAAAGCTAAGCTGTTTGATAAAACGCATTTTCCAGAGTTGACCCATGCCATTATTAATCTTGATGATGAGCATGCACAGATTATGCTAGATATGGCGCACACCAGTGCTTTAACCGTCTGGACATACAGTCTAAACCCTACTAAAAACGCAACCTTTGTCGCCGCTACTATCAATCCGAGTTTACAAGGGGTTGAGATTGCTGTGCGCTATCACGTTAGTAATAATACTGGTGATGTTCATTTTGATAGTACAGATTCCAATCAGGACCAAACCAACACCATCACTGTCGTAAGTCCATTGTTGGGCCGCTTTAACGTGGCCAATTTGCTGGCAGCCATTGCCGCAACAGTGGCGCTTGGGTCAGACATTGACCATGATATCAAGCGTATCGCAGCCGTTGTACCGCAGTTACAAGGCGCTGTTGGGCGCATGCAGCGCGTACCATCCAATGAGGGCTGTTTTATTGTGGATTATGCGCACACCCCTGATGCCTTACAACAAGTACTCGCCAGTCTTAAAACCCATTGTGATGGTCAGCTATGGGCGGTATTCGGTTGTGGTGGCGACCGTGACGCTGGTAAGCGCCCATTGATGGCGCAAGCGGGCTTGGCAGGTGCGGATCAAATCATACTCACAGCGGACAATCCTCGTACTGAAGATCCGAATATGATTTTGCAAGACATGCAAGCTGGCATGAGTGCTGAGCAATATCAGCGTACGCATATCGAGCCTGCACGCCAAAAAGCGATTGAGTACGCTGTCCAACAAGCCGCCGCCGCCGATATTGTAGTCATCGCTGGTAAGGGACATGAGACCTATCAAGAAATCAATAACGTGCGTTATGATTTTGATGACAGTGTTGTCTTACAAAATGCACTTCAGCAAGCGGGACGAGCATAAATCATAGCGGTTGCAGTTGCGTTTTAATTTTTTCTAGAACACGCCCATTACATGCAAGTCAGTACATACAAATCAGTACATTCAAATATAAGAAACAAGTAGTCATCATATAAGGTAACCACTATGACAGCCGACAACGATAACACCATCCAGTCACAAGGGCTGTATGTTTGGCAGGCAGACAATTTGCTTGCGGCCACACAGTCGCTTAATGGACATTGGCAACTACCAGAAGTCCAAGTAAACGCAGGTCACGCAGAGTCAGCAAACCACGGAGCAATCAGTAATCGCATTGCCACTGATACGCGTACCATAAAAACGGGTGATATCTTTTTGGCATTAAGTGGTGACAATTTTGATGGCCATCATTACATCAATATGGCAGCATCAAAAGGGGCGGTCGCTGCTATTGTCTCTCGTCCTATTTCTACCAGTATTCCACAGCTAGTTGTGAGTGACACACGATTGGCACTTGGACAACTGGCCGCTTATCGTCGTCAGCAGCACAAAGATTTGACCGTGATTGCCATCACAGGCTCTAGTGGCAAGACGACTTGTAAAGAGATGCTTGGTAGCATTTTTGGTCGATTGGCACCCACATTGATTACCCGTGGCAACCTAAATAATGATTTAGGTGTGCCGATGATGCTCCTTGAGTTATCAGATCATCATCGTTACGCTATTTTAGAGCTGGGTGCCAATCATATTGGCGAGATTGCTTATACGACTGAGATTGTCCAGCCTGATGTCGCTTGTATCTTGAATATTGGCACGGCACATTTGGGTGAGTTTGGCAGTCGTGAAGGTATTTGCCAAACCAAAGCAGAAATTTATCACACCTTAACAGACACCCAGTTTGCTATCGTTCCTGATAAAGACGATTTTACCAACCAGTTACGCCGTATCGCTGAACAATATACTTCACATGTTATCGGGTTTGGTAATACCGATGTGAGTGCCAGTCATTTGGACGTAGAGCCTGAACGCAGTGAATTTAAGCTACATATCGGTAACCAATTGCATGACATCAATTTGCCACTCGCAGGCGAGCACAATGTCAATAATGCGCTTGCTGCTGCTGCCTGTGCTCATGCATTAAACATTGATGCAAAAGATATCGTCATTGGCCTTGAGAATTCGCGCCCTGCCAAAGGTCGTTTGAACAGCCAGCTGCTTGGTATGCATCGCTTGATCGATGATACTTATAATGCCAATCCTCATTCGGTACGTGCCGCTGCAAAAGTATTAGCCGCGCAGACGGGTATACAAGTCATGGTATTGGGTGATATCGGTGAATTGGGTGAGGCGGCAGTGAGTGAGCATCAGAGTTTAGGTCGTACCATTGCGACCACGGGGATAGATGTATTGCTTTGTGTGGGTGAGTACGCGCCTTACACAGTGGCAGGGGCGCAAGAGATTGCCAATATCAATGCACATGCGTTCGCCGATAAAGACCATTTATTACAATATTTGCAGCCGTATTTGCAAGCGCAGCAAGCTCAGACTTGTACCGTGTTATTCAAAGGCTCTCGTTCCATGCAGATGGAAACCCTTATCAATGCGCTAGTCGAGGAGTAGGCGGTGTTAGTTTGGTTGTTTGGCTGGCTTGGTCAGTATTATACGCCGTTTTCGGCAGTTTCTTCGTTGACGCTACGCGCGCTACTCGCGGTTATTACCTCACTTGCCTTTAGTATGATCTTTGGCGGACGTGTCATTAAGCATCTACGCTCGCTCAAATACGGACAGGCGATTCGTGACGATGGCCCGCAGTCGCATTTGGTCAAAACGGGTACGCCAACCATGGGCGGCGTGTTGATTCTCAGTGCTATAGGTATATCGACGTTGCTTTGGGCACGCTTGAACAATCCCTATGTGTGGATTTTGCTGGTAGTGATGGTCATTTTTGGGGCAGTAGGTTGGGCAGATGATTGGCTCAAAATCAAATACAAAGACCCCAAAGGCTTAATCGCCCGCAAAAAATATTTTTGGTTATCGATAGGGGCATTATTTGTCGGTGTATCTTTATACTATATTGCCACACTACAACCTGATATCAATACCACTCGCGAGATGCAGGATTTGTTATTACCGATTTTCAAGGATTGGATGATTCCTTTTTCAGTCGTACCTTTTGGTATTGGTTTTATCATTTTTACATATTTTGTGATCAATGGCGCGTCCAATGCAGTGAACTTGACTGACGGTTTGGATGGTTTGGCTATTTTACCAGTGGTACTGGTGGCAGCTGGTTTGGGTGCCATGGCATATGTGTCAGGTGACGTGCGTTTTGCTGATTATTTACATGTGCCTTACATCGCTTACAACTCTGAGGTAATCATTGTTTGTGGCGCTATGATTGGAGCAGGATTGGGCTTTTTGTGGTTCAATGCCCATCCAGCACAAGTGTTTATGGGTGATGTCGGTGCATTGGCACTTGGTGCGATGCTAGGTACAATTGCGGTCATGACACGCCAAGAAATTGCCTTTGCGATTATGGGTGGTTTGTTTGTCGCCGAAGCCTTATCAGTGATGCTACAAGTGGGTTCGTATAAGCTACGCAAAAAACGTGTCTTTCGTATGGCGCCGCTACATCATCATTTTGAAGAAATTGGCTGGAAAGAAACCCAAGTGGTGGCACGATTTTGGATCATCGCCATCATATTGGTTATTCTTGGCCTAATGACGTTAAAACTGCGTTAAAAGTGCCTCACCAATACCGTCTAGATTGATAATAAATCGACAGTGATATCGGTTATTTAAAAGCCGCCACAATCAGTATTGAGGCGGCTTTTTTTATCCACGCTTTTATTACTTAGGTCGCGCAAATTTTGTTAAAATGCCAGCCATATTGCTACGATTTTGAGATGCTTGTGTCCTTATTTACCTGTCCCCTTTGTCACTCTCCTATGCAGCCTGCACCAGATACTTGGCGCTGTGACGGTAGCCTAAATCCTAAACAGACTGCCCATACTTTCGATGTGGCACGGCAAGGTTATGTCAATCTATTACCAGTACAACAAAAAAAGTCCAAAGCGCCAGGTGATAGCCAAGCCTCTATCGAGGCGCGTAAACGATTTTTGAACGCTGGGCATTATCAAGTATTGCAGGCTTTGATTGGCCAACAGATGCAACAGCTATTGGCAAAAAGGGGAGTAGGAGATGAAACGGGTAAAACCCCTGTCAATTGGTTAGATATTGGGTGCGGTGAAGGCTATTACACTCAGGCGATGACACAACTGGAATCAGGTCTCATCGATAATTTGATCGCCGCTGATATCAGTAAGCCTGCATTGGTTGAGCTTGCCAAGGTAAGTAAGACAACAGGTAAGCTTTGGTATCAGCAGGATAAAGACACCTCGGCTGGGACAACCATTATTTATCCATTGGTGACAAGCGCGGCAAACCTACCGCTAAGCGCTCATAGTATGAAAGGTATCAGTAGTATCTTTAGTCCAATCTTACCAAGAGCATTTGCTGAAGTATTAAGTGATGATGGCTATTTGATCATTGCAAAACCAGATGCAGGACATTTGGCATCGATGCGCGAAGCATTATTTGATGACGTGCGTGAGCATGACTCTGATAAGTTTTTACAAGAGCTGTCTTCTGAATTCACTCTCATACATACGCATCGTATCAGTCATGAGCTGACTTTATCCGCCAATGACTTAAGTGATTTAATGACAATGACGCCATATGCTTATCGTGCTAAAAGCGAAAAAAGACAAGCGCTATTAGACGTTGTTGCAAGACAAGCATTTAGTACCGAAGCAAAATTTGTGGTTTACGTTTTGCAAAAAGCCCCTAACCTATCAGACGCTATTACGCATTTATCATAATGGTGCGGCCTATTTTCCATAAT
>NZ_VXCU01000010.1:0-114301 GCF_052850615.1 Psychrobacter sp. 1176_08 | reverse complement strand
GTCTCAATCACTGTCGTCCAGTCATCGATATATAGGGTATTACTTTCGCTATTCGCTCATCCCGTTACCGGTTAAGCTATCTAGCGAGCCGACTATCTTATCATAATGATTTGAATTGTCAAGCTTTTTTATAATTTGTTTCATCAGGTTAACTGCGTTAGTAATGTGTAATTCACACATCCTTCACTGCCAGTCCGTCTTGATGAGGGCGTATTATAGAGAGTTTGAACGAAGTGTCAACCAATTTTATACAAGTTTCTTCATTTATTTTACCAAAATATGGAAATACTAATTTTTTCAATAGCTTAGGTTTTGACTATTTTTGATAGATCGAAAGATCAGCTATAGGTATGTTTTTTATTATAGTTTGCCCTAGCAAAAATAGTCGGTTTCAGTAGATAGATGGCTTTTACTATTTTTAGACCTTCTTTTCTATTAGAGCAATCCTCCCTATACTTTTACTTTATAACTTTCCCATCTTTTCAAAAAATTCTCTATAAGCAGCGACTTTTTTGTCTAATGCTAGCGGATAAGCGCGTGAGGTAGATGGCAACCTATATAAAGTTAAGTCATTAACAGAACTGGTTTGCTCATCGGTTTGCCACTGGTAAGGATAGTCCATACTTTGATTGGTCTTAGGATATTTTGATTTGGCTGGTGGGGTCTCAAGCAAACTCATCAAAACTTCTGTTGCCTTACCGCCTGTGGTAAATAAAGTCTTTACTTGGGGCACTTGCGGCAAAATACTGTCCAAATCAACGCGAGTAACGACTGTTAGGTTTTTATCAGAAGCATTGCCCGTCTCTCGAATGGCTTGTTTGACCGTGGGACAAGAAGCGATGCCGCGCTCAAACATAAAGGCACGAATACGTTCAGGATCGAAACGTTTTTCGTCGTCTACCCGAAAATAGTCAGCATCATCGAAGAACACACGACCATAAATCCGCCACATATCATTATAAAAGTTAGGGTAATGAAAGCTCATTGCCCATTTGTCAGCCGTGGGCGGGAACGTTCCCATCATCATAACAGTGGCATGCGCTGGCAGCACAGGAGGAAATGGATGCGTTTCTATTGCAGCGGCTCTTGTATTGGATAATATTGTCTGCTCAGCATCTGAGTGATTATGGTTTTGAACATTAGCAGGTTGTGTAGTCATGATATTCTTCATCAGAAAAGTGGTTTTTTTGGTATCATAGCAGGCCTAAACACTGCCTCACTTAGAGTGGCTTTATATAGCCAAGTATAGTGAGTGAAATACGGCCGGCTTTTATAGTGGTTATAGGCGCTGAAAAAATAACGCTGAGCCAATCTGGCTGTTATGGCTTTGATCTTACTATGTGGCCATAATTTATAGCGTTAAAGTGCGGTAAGTGTTTGTATCTTTTATACTAATAGCAACCGCAGTGACTGCGCAAGCATCAGACCAAAACCAAGAGAGTTCTTATGAGTGACTTAAACAGCGATTTAAACATTACGGTAATTGATCATCCACTAGTCCGTCATAAGCTCAGCCTAATGCGCGAAAAAGATTGTAGTACTTATAAATTTCGCACATTGACCAAAGAGCTTGCGCGCTTGATGGCTTATGAAGCAAGCCGTGATTTTGAGATTGAAACCTTCCCAATGCAAGGCTGGTGTGGCGAAATCACTGGTGAGCAAATCATCGGTAAGACAGCGACGATTGTACCGATTTTGCGTGCGGGTATTGGCATGCTTGATGGGGTGCTCGATTTGATTCCTACTGCCAAGATTTCTGTTGTGGGTTTACAACGTGATGAAGAAACCTTACAGCCAGTGCCTTTCTTTGAAAAGTTTGTGAGCCACATGGACAAACGCCCTGCACTTATCATTGATCCAATGCTCGCAACGGGCGGCTCAATGGTTGCGACCATTGAGATGCTAAAGAAAAACGGCTGTACCAATATCAAAGCGTTGGTTTTGGTTGCGGCACCTGAAGGCGTACGCTTAGTCAATGAAGCGCATCCTGACGTGACCATTTATACCGCTGCGCTTGACAGCCATTTGGATGAGCACGGTTATATCATTCCTGGTCTGGGTGATGCGGGTGATAAAATCTTTGGTAAGCAATTATCAAATAGATAAATCGAATGGATAATTAGTATCAAGATAAAAACCGTCATCAAGATTATATAAAAGCACACAGCATCAATGATAAGGAGCAGTAATGAACGTATTGATTACAGGAGCAAGTGCTGGTTTTGGTAAAGCACTGGCTGAGCGTTTGGTCGCAAAAGGTCACCGTGTCATTGGTTGTGCCAGGCGTTTAGATAAGCTTAATGCCTTGGCAAAGACTTTGGGCGAAAACTTTTTACCTGTGGTGATGGATGTCAGCGATACTGATTCGATTCCGAATATCATTGCCAATCTGCCGGACGGTTTTAATCAAATCGATGTCTTGGTCAACAATGCTGGTCTCGCACTCGGTACAGAGCCTGCACACAAAGCCAGTCTTGGTGACTGGATGCGCATGACCGATACCAATGTTAAAGGTTTAATCGCACTGACTCATGCTGTCTTGCCAGCGATGGTGGATCGTGACAGCGGTTACATCATCAATGTCGGCTCGATTGCGGGCAACTGGCCATACTTTGGCGGCAATGTCTACGGCGCAACCAAGGCATTTGTCAAACAGTTCAGCTTAAACTTGCGCGCTGATCTGGTCGGTACGCAAGTGCGTGTGACCAATATTGAACCGGGCGTCGTGGCAGGTACTGAGTTTTCAAATGTGCGCTATCATGGCGATGATGATAAGGCTGCAAAAGTATATGATGGCTTTAAAACCATGACGGGTGAAGATATTGGCGATATTTTATTATGGCTGATTGAATCGCCTGCTCATATCAACGTCAATCGCTTGGAAGTAATGCCAGTGGCACAAACTTATAATGGTTTGACAATTGCCAAGCAAGACAAATAAACTTTTATCTTACGGTAAAGTCTATCAACGTAATTCGTAAGACCGAAGCAACATAGTCTCTATAAACATAGATTCTATCAACATAGACTCTATGTTGCTTTTTTTTATATCCTCGATGGTTCTCTCATTGACCAAGCGTAAATCCTGAAAATCTAAAATCAAAACCTCATTTCGCAGGCGCTCACTGGTGCGTTTGTTGTGACGTATAGGGAATCCCAATACTTGCTTACCTGTGACTTTTATTTCATTAACAATCATCTTTGAGCCGTTTGTAGTCTTTTTTTCCATCATTTTTTTTGCATTGGCTATGACGGTGGCTGGATTGACTGTGGTGGTAAGTAGCTTGGTTTGTCGAACGCTTTTTGGCAAATCCCCTGCAAAAAATAATATCTGCTCTAGTGGCAAATACTGCGCGTGACGCGTCAACTCTTGACGAAATAATGCAGGCATATCGGTATTGAAGCTGTCTTCTGTTTGCTGAGAGTACGCTGTAAACTGCCTGTGCAAGTAACGTCCAAACACAGTGGTGTTGACCCATTCTATATAGACATCGTTTGCAAGCAACTGCTTGGTGAATGTCTGCGCATCTGGTGTGATACGTCCTGTCAGCATCGCTATCAAAAAATCTTGCGGACTGATAAAGGTTTGCTGCTGCCAAACTTGCGGATAAAGACTATTATCCAATAGTGGTAAGGTTAACTTACTCATGCACTAACCTCCTTGTTTATTGGCAAACAGATGACTTACTAACCATCGAAGTTTTTACCGCTGGTTTTTATGCTATGGTTCTTTTGATGATCCTAATATGTAGTCAATTCAATTTAAAATAAATACAGCAATGCCAACGTCATATTTGCTTGCTGTGCCTTAGCAGATAGAGGCGACGAAAATATACCGTTGGCAGTGGATTATCATTGTCGTACCTTTTTTATTTAGAATTAACTATAGCAGTCTTTTCTTGGTGCAGGTTACCTAAAATGGCTGGCTAAATAAGTGGACATAAAATCGGCTACATTTACTTTAGACTTGCTGTGACTTGATATGAAAATAAACCGACTTTCTCTACCGACTCATTATCCATTCAAGACCATATATATCGCGGCGGCTGATGGCACGCAATTACCAGTTTCTGTTATTGGCAACGGTCAACCTATCATGATGCTACATGCTTATGGGATGGATGCGCGTGAATTTTTGCCATTTATTTTACCGTTAACAGGGCAATATCAATTTTACCTTCCGCACTTTAGAGGGTTTGGCGCGGCAAAGGATATCAAACTCACTCAGTTTGATTTCGTACGTGAGTATGCTGACGATATCAACCTTGTGGTTGAGCACATTTGTCTTGCTCACAAGGTAGAGTCCTTACCCATCGCAGCGATTTCTATGGGTGCACTCGTCATGTGGTCTTACTTTACCTATTTTGGTGTATCTCGCGTCAATCGTTATTTAAACATCGATCAAAGCCCTGTGATTCACAATCAATCAGATTGGGATGGAGGATTGTTTGGTGATCGGCAAGAAGAAGTGTTTGGTATCTTACAAGATATTGTTGATATGACATTACCCTACGCACAAGTTGAGCACTTTACTCACCTGCCCTTTGCACTCAAGCGCCGAGTGACGGATGTTGAACGTCTGTTTTCTTTACTATCGGTAAGCCGCCCGCGCTCAAAAGCCTTGGTAAAGATACTGACTCATCAAAACGATCATAAACTAGCATTTTATGACCATAGTACGTGGCAACACAAAATGCGCTGCCTACAAGCCTATTTGGCGATACCTTATGACTTTCGCTCTGTCACAGCCGATGTGACTATTCCAGTCGTTAGTCTTATCGGGGCCAAGTCAGAATTATACGATCCTAAATGGCAGCAAAAAATCACAAAGATGTTACCCAATGCCACTGATATCATTCTACCGCATTCAGGCCATGCCGTACCTATAGATGAACCTATTCAGTTTTTTAAAACAATAAAAGAATTTCTACAATAGTAACTAGGATTTTACACAATCACTTCATAATTACCACTATAACTTTACGACTTGTCATAGCAATGGATTTAGACCAGTCTTATACTAAAAAGCGGTATTGAGCTGAACAGTCATAGGTTAAATAAGTACTTACCAAACAAGTACTAGGCTAGTTAACAGACACCAGCAAGTATCACTCATAAGCAATAAAAATAAAATAATTTCAAAAGGATAAAATCATGCCCTACGTTACAGTTGCAACACAAGACAATGAACCTGTCGATATCTACTATGAGATTCAAGGAAGCGGTAAACCTGTTGTGCTGATTCATGGCTGGCCGCTAAGTGGACGTGCTTGGGAAGCCCAACTTCCTGCACTGGTAGAAGCTGGTTACCAAGTCATTACCTACGACAGACGCGGCTTTGGTCAGTCATCTAAACCTTGGGAAGGCTACGATTACGACACATTGGCACAGGATTTAAAAGCGCTGATGGACACGCTGGATTTAAATGGCGCCACCCTTGTTGGATTTTCGATGGGCGGCGGTGAAGTCGCACGCTACCTCGGTAAATACGGCTCAGATCGTGTTGCCAAAGCGGTGCTTGCCTCTGCCGTTCCCCCGTATTTGTACAAAGCCGATGACAATCCCGATGGTGGTCTTGAAGATGCTGACGTACAAGCGTTTTTGGATGGCGTGCGCGAGGATCGAATCGCTTTCTTAAACGACTTTACTAAGAATTTTTTCACACCAAAAGATGGCTCATTGTTGGTGAGCAAACCCATGCGTTTATATAACCGTGATATCGCAGCATTTGCCTCGCCCAAAGCCACTTACGATTGTGTAAAATCTTTTAGCTACACTGATTTCCGTGATGATCTAAAAGCGTTTGACGTGCCAACTTTAGTGATACATGGTGATTCGGATCAAGTCGTACCGTTTGAAGCGAGTGGTGAACGCTCACATGATATGATTGCAGACAGCCAGCTTCATATTGTTCAAGGTGGCCCGCACGGTATCAATGTCACGCATAAAGACGAGTTCAACGATGTGTTGATTGCATTTTTGAATAGCTAACGGCTTTTTAAAGTATAAAAAAGAGCGACCTTAATAGGTCGCTTTTTTTGTTTACTCAGTTATCAATCATATAATATTAATCATCCAACGCTTTAATGAGCTCAAAGCGTGGTATTTCTTGACCATCTACTATGACCGTTTCGGTAAACATACTCAAAGGACGCACCCAAACGTCGTATTCACCATAGAGACAGCGGTACACGACTAACGATTCTTCTGTTTCTGAATGGGTTGCCGTATGCAGCACTTGATATAAGCTGCCTTTATAATGGCGGTAAATGCCTTGAGAAACTGAATTTTGGTTTTGTTGAGTCATGGCCGTTTCCATTAATCCATTTTATTCATATCGACATTATAGCCAGAGCTTTTCATCTCCCTAGCAATACTATATTTCCAAGCTCCACCTGAATCCATAGACTTATAGACCACACCTGATATGTCATTCGGAATTTCAACATCACCTTTTACAAGTGCAACGACATTTGCTCGACCAATTTTACCAATTAAGAGTCCATGTTCAAAAATTACGTTTTGTCGTGCTCGTGGTTTTAAATTATTTGGTTCGGACTTAACTCCACCAACATCACAAGCCGTATAAAGCACAATAGCAAAACCGACATCCGTATATTTTTCTAACTTTTCTATGATGGTAGCGCCTGAATCGACCTGTTCATGAAGAATCTTGGCTTCAAAACCAAGTTTTTCAACAAACCGTGCTACTTCATTCTTAGCGCCATCATCGTGACCGTGAACGATAAAGACTTTGTTGCAATCAGTCTTTTCAACCTCTGCTTCGATGTTAATCATACTAATATTTTTCGGAAATAATTCCAGCTCTTCGATAATAGTATCAATCAAATTAATAGTTCTATTTTTACCAAAATTCCAAGCGTCAACACGTATCGACTCTGACATACCTGAATAACTATAAGATGAAGAGTAAGTTATTGCTACTATTTCATTATAGTAACTTGAACCCTTACCAAGAATATTTGTTACTAACATTCTTAATCGACGCTTTAATTTATCTAATTGATCCTTGTCTTTATATTTTAAATCGTAAAACTCTTGTTTAATACCATAGAATAACTCGATACTTTCCATATTTATTCTACCGTCACTTTGGCATAGGCTTTTTTGCCTGCTTGGATGACGACTGTCTGGCCTGAGGTTAAGCTAAAGCCAGCATTGACCTCTTCGCCATCTACTTTTACTGCATTGCGTTTTAGCATGTCTTTTGCCGCCGCGCTGTTCTTGGTCAATCCTGCTTGGTTTAGTATCTGCGTGATAAACAAAGCATCTTGACCATCCTCAAGCGTTAACGTCACTTCTGGCAAATCAACCGGCAACTCACCATCTGCTAATACGTTACCCGCTGATTTATGCGCGTTGGCAGCAGCATCGGCATCATGGAAACGCTCGATCAATTCTTCCGCCAAAATGCGTTTGATTTCTTGTGGATTACGACCACCTTCCATCTCACTCATCAGTGCTTCGACTTCTTCCATTGGTTTAAAGCTTAAAAACTCAAAGTAGCGACGAATCAAAGTATCTGGCATTGACAAGATTTTTTGGTACATGGTTCCTGGCGCATCGTAGATGGCGACATAGTTACCAAGAGATTTGGACATTTTATTCACGCCATCCAAGCCTTCTAGGATTGGAACAGTGATACACACTTGCGACTCTTGACCGTAGCGGCCTTGCAAAGTACGTCCCATCAATAAGTTAAAGGTTTGATCGGTACCGCCAAGCTCGACATCGGCTTTTAGTGCGATAGAGTCATACCCTTGTACTAAGGGATAGAGAAACTCATGAATAGAAATCGGCGTTTGCGACGCATAGCGCTTGGAGAAATCATCGCGCTCAAGCATCCGTGAGACCGTTTGCTGACTGGCGAGCTGAATCATATCTGCCGCTGTCATGTCGTTAAACCATTCTGAGTTAAAGACCACGCGGGTTTTTTCTTTGTCCAAAATTTTAAAGACTTGCTCAGCGTAGGTGGTGGCGTTGGCTTTGATTTGCTCGTCAGTCAACGGAGGGCGCGTGCTGTTCTTGCCAGAAGGGTCGCCAATCTTGGCCGTATAATCGCCGATTAAGAAATAAATCTCATGACCCAAGTCTTGAAAATGCTTGAGCTTATTGATCAAAACCGTGTGACCCAAATGCAAATCAGGGGCTGTGGGATCGAAGCCTGCTTTGATACGTAGTGGACGATTGAGCTTGAGCTTAGCAACCAAATCCTCTTCCGATAGGATTTCTTGTGTGCCGCGCTGGATAAGGGCAAGCTGTTCTTCTAGGGTGTAGGTCTGAGTGGTCATGAGGATCTCTTAATGGTCTTTATAAAATGGTGAAAGTACTTGGGCTATTTAGAATCTCGTAGCCGTCAAAAAATGTTAGAATTTGGCAGATATACTAGCGTTTTTTAAGGTAAATTGCCATGACCAAGCCCGTATCAATAACTGATAACCCTCATAGTACCGATATAGATTTAAGTATAAATAGTGGTTTAGACGACCACGTACACAATAATGATGACTTAAATTACGCCACCTTGACCGAAGCACTTGAGCAAACGGTGTTTGAAAACTTCGATGATGGCTTATATATCGGCATGATGTCGGGCACAAGCTTGGATGGTATGGATGCGGTTCTTTGTCAATTTAGCGACTCAGCTAGTCAAGAAAGCGATACGCAGCAGCCCATGCGCTTATTGGCCACTTATAGCCAAGATTTTCCGCCACGACTGCGTGAGGTATTGTTGGCGCTCTGCCAGCCAAATGGTGTGAGTCAATTAACACCAACAGCGGACGAGCCAAGCAGCGAGTTGGATTGGTTTGGCTGGGCAAGTCGTGAGTATGGTGAATTTGCCAGTAACGTGGTCAATAGCTTATTGCAACAAGCCCAAGTAGAGGCAGAAACGGTTTTGGCGATTGGCTGTCATGGTCAAACTGTCCGCCATCGTCCGCACATGGGTTTTAGCTTGCAGCTAGTCGATGCCAATATCATTGCTGAGCGTACTGGTATTAGCGTTGTCAGTGATTTTCGCCGCCGCGATATGGCAGTTGGTGGACAAGGCGCGCCTTTGGTGCCTGCTTTTCATCAAGCGCTATTTACCGCCACGGACAATACGCGTGTACTATTAAACTTGGGCGGTATCGCCAATATAACCGTCTTGCCAGCCGTCTCTCACGAGACGGCAAATCATCACTCAAGTCACGTAATCGGTTATGACACAGGTCCTGCCAATCTGTTATTAGATGCATGGACGACACTGCATACCGACAAAGATTATGATGCAGGCGGTGCGTGGGCGCAGTCAGGACAAATCGTTGAGCCACTATTGAATCAGCTTTTAGAGCATCCTTTTTTTGCTAAGCCTTATCCCAAAAGCACTGGTCGTGAAGACTTTAATCTAGAATGGCTACAAGATGAGCTGCAAAAATTCGATCAAGCGTCTGTTTATACGCGCTATTCATCAGCAGATGTGCAAGCCACCTTGACCGAACTGACGGCGATCAGCGCTAGTATACAAATCAAGCAAGTCTTACTTAAAGAAAAACAAGACTGCGGTGCCATCTACGTGTGCGGTGGCGGTGCGCTTAATGATTATTTGATCGAGCGTTTGCAGGTAAATTTGCCTCATTGTACCGTGGCAACCACCGCAAGTTTAGGACTTGATCCGACATGGGTAGAAGCCGTTGCTTTTGCGTGGTTGTCAAGGCAGACATTGATGGGAGAATCGGGTAATTTGCCTGAAGTAACGGGTGCAAACAAGGGCGTGGTACTGGGTCAAGTTTGTTTTGCCTGACCAGTTCATTTAAGTTTACATGCGTAAACTAATGTGTTTTATAATGGTTGCCAAAATATAGTGATAGCGTTATAAATAACATGACGTTATCACATTAAAATATTAGGAAAACATCATCCTCTTAGGACCATAAGTATAGGATATATCGCATGAGCCAACACAGCAATTCACCTTCCGTGCAAGCTGCAAATAATACTGATGCTGCTCCAGAACAGAAAACGCGCCATAAGCCACCCCACTACGAACGCTCTGATGATATGCGAGTTGTGATCACAGGTATGGGTGCTATCACACCGCTTGGTCTAGACGTGGATAGTTCATGGACAAGCCTACTCAAAGGCGATAGCGGTATTGTGCCCATTACTCATTTTGATGCGACAGAGTACCGTGCGAAAATTGCAGGCGTTGTAAAAGACTTTGATGCCAAAAACTATATGAGCGCCAAGGACGCACGCCGCTATGATGAGTTTATTCATTATGGTATTGCTGCCTCAGCAATGGCATTGAAAAATGCAGGCTTCATTGATGAAGTCAGTGCGGCTGACAGTCCTGTAAAAGACGTTGATCAAGAGCGTTTTGGCATTATCTTAGGTTCAGGTATTGGCGGTATCCAAACCATTGAAAACAGTCGCGATATGCTACATGAAAAAGGTGCAACTAAAGTCTCACCTTTTATTATCCCAGGCTCTATTGTCAATATGGCAGCAGGATTGGTCGCCATTAAGCACAAGTTGCAAGGTCCTAATCTTGCCACATCGACGGCCTGTACCACTGCCACGCACGCAATGGGCCTTGCCGCCCGTTTGATTGCCTATGGTGATGCTGATGTCATGCTGGCTGGCGGTAGCGAAAAAGGCTCCAGTCCACTTGGTATGGCAGGCTTTGGTGCCATGCACGCCCTATCGACCCGCAATGAGGAACCAACCAAAGCCTCGCGTCCCTTTGATAAAGATCGTGATGGGTTTGTACTTGGTGATGGCGCAGGTATGGTGGTCTTAGAAAGCCTTGCTCACGCCAAAGCTCGCGGTGCAACGATTCTAGCAGAACTGGTCGGATTCGGTATGAGTGATGATGCCAGTCATATCACATCGCCACCAGAAGATGGTAGCGGCGCGGCAAGAGCGATGAAAAATGCGCTGAAGGATGCAGGTATTGAGCCTGCTGCAGTTGGATATGTCAACGCGCATGGTACGAGCACGCCTGCAGGTGATGTCGCTGAATCGATTGCTATCGAAACGGTATTTGCGCCAGTGAAAGACAGCATTTTAGTGAGTTCAACCAAGTCCATGACTGGGCACTTACTGGGAGCAGCTGGCGGTATCGAAGCTATCTTTACGATATTAGCCTTACAGCATCAGCATGTGCCGCCGACCATCAACTTGGATAATGTCGAAGACAACTGCAATCTCGATTATGTGGCCAATCAATCACGCAAAGTGGAAAACCTACAGTACGCCGTGTCCAATAGCTTTGGCTTCGGCGGAACGAATGGCTCACTAATTTTTGCACGCTGGCCTATCAATCAGTAAGATGTAAACGCTGACAACGTGAGTCATCCTTACGTTGTAACGTTGTTGTCAGATTGGCTACGTTTGTCCACTTGCAGCCCCTTATCGTACTTGCGTATGATAAGGGGTAATTTTTGGAACATTTATGGACGATACCATGTCAAGCTACTCATTTTCCCAACATTTTTATCAGCGCTGGACGTGTGCTCCTGAACCGATACGCGCTGCCATCACTCAAGAGCTAGAAGATATCACCAACTTATTGCAGACAGAAACCCCTTTTGAAAGCTTTGTTTTTCGCACGCATGATTTGGACGCTCATGTCGATGAGCTGTATGAAAACCATGAAGCTGAGCAAGCCATTGCAAAAGCCATCATCGATAAACAAGAAAAGGAGCGTGCAGCAGCTGAACAACAACGCTTAGAAGATGAAAAAAGCCAAGCAATAGCAGCTGCTAAGCAGCAAGAAGAAGACAGACGTCTTGAAACAGAAGCAACCGCGCAAAAAGAATTAGAAAAAAATGCATTATCAAAGTCAGTGACGGATAACAACAATCCGAATGCCTCTACCGCAGCAAACGATGCAGATAAAATAGGTATTGACGGTAAGAATATCGAAAGTACTGAAAATAACGCTATTGACAATACTGGCAAAGCCTCAGCTGACACAGACACTAAGACCATAGGTGAACCTGCCAATACCATGAATGAGACAAGCATCAAAACCGACAGTGCTATTAAGGCAATTAATACTAAAGCCAGCGCTGCCATTAGCTTGGCATTAAAAGATGCAAACGCAAATACCAATCATCAAGCATTGATTCGTGAACTAGAAATGCAGATTGATGACTATCTTAGCGATCAGATGATGCTAATGTCTGAAAACCTAAAATCTTGGCTACGGGCCGAAGTCACTCAGCATTTAGGTGATCAAGGTACGCCAGTGAAGAAAGAAGAGGACATTAAGAAAAACATTCATTAACAGTGAGCGCCTGATTGACCGTAAGTTTCTACTAAAAGCTTCGACTGAAAATAGTCAAAGGCTCCGTACCAAAAAACGCATAAAAAAGAGCCCCGCCTATGACTGACGGGGCTTTTTTGTATTTTATTCACGATACAAGGCCGTAAAACACCTTATCTTAGTCGCTCTCTGCGCGTTTTGTCCTCATTTTCAGACAAGCAATATTTCTGATTAGATGGCTTGTGTTCGCTCAGTCAACCACTCAAGTGCGGCGCCGTCCACGCGATCTTTTAACTCTGCAAACACTTGGCGATGATACTGATTGAGCCAATCAGTCTCTACTTGGTCCAATAGTGACGGTTCAATCAAACGCGTATCAATTGGGCAGTAAGTGATGGTTTCAAAGTGTAAGAAATCACCAAATTCTGTCTCAGTAGGATTGCCGACTGGCGTGTTGATTACCAAGTTTTCAATACGAATACCCCATTTGCCTTCACGATAGAGACCTGGCTCATTGCTTGAGATCATACCGACTTTCATAGCGCGCTCTTTTGGTGTACTGGCGCTATAAGCAATGACCTGTGGACCTTCATGTACGTTTAAGAAATACCCAACCCCATGACCGGTGCCATGACCATAATCCATCTGCGCTTGCCACAATGGTGCGCGGCAAATGGCATCGATTAATGGAGAAGCAATACCGTCTGGGAAATGAGCGCGTGCTAAGGCAATGTGTGCTTTTAATACTGTAGTAAAGTCACGTTTGTGTTCAGCATTGACCGCTCCGATACCGACCACACGAGTGATATCAGTCGTACCATTTTGATATTGTGCGCCTGAATCAATCAGTAACAATCCGCCTTCCCCTTCATTCACATCGAGGTAGCTAAATTTTTCTGGTGTTGCGCGGTAATGCGGCAATGCGCCATTTTCATTAAACCCTGCAATGGTCGGAAAACTTGGCGATACATAGTGTGGCTGCTGACTACGTACCTCAATCAGCATACTATCAACATCCAACTCGCTTAGACGCTCGCCTGCCTCAAGACGTTGCTCAAACGTCGAAAAGAATTCGCACAGTGCTGCACCATCTTGACGCATGGCTTCACGCACATGGTCAATATCCGCATCAGATTTCACCGACTTTAGCAAAGTACTTGGCGCCATTTGTTCGATAAAACCCACATCATCTGCCATTTTTGATAAGGTGCCGACGGCTACTTTATTTGGGTCTAATAGTAACAAATCTTCTGGCGTCAATGTACCTAGTGCCTCTTGCACAGCCTCATAAGCCGCCAGCGTGATACCGCTTGCGTCCAAATGGTTGGCAATCTCTTTACTGACCTTGCTGTTCTCAACAAATAAGGTAGCACTGTCTTCACTGATTAGCATATGCGCCAAGAATACAGGGTTATAATCGACATCAGCGCCACGTAGATTGGTGAGCCAAGCGATGTCGTCTAAGCTTGATAGTAAATGATGTGTGGCGCCCGCTTCTGCCATATCAGCACGTACCGCAGCCAGTTTGGAAGTAGCAGATTGCGCGACAAACGACGCATCGTGCGAATAGAGTGCAGCATCTGGTAGCGCTGGACGATCTGCCCATATTTCTGCCAGCACATCACGCTCAGTGATTAGAGTAATCTCATGAGCATCAAACGCATTTAACAGACGATCTTGCTCAGCGATAGACAAGACATTGCCATCAACGGCGACACTATCGCCCTCGACCAAATGCTCAGCCAACCAATCAATGTGGCTTGGCTGACCAGGAGCGAGTTTTTCTAAGCTAATACCTGTGTCTTGCAATTGGTCAGCTGCGTGTACCCAGTAGCGACTGTCCGTCCAAAGACCTGCAAAATCTGCCGTCACAACCAATGTACCCACTGAACCTGTAAACCCTGACAACCAGAGTCTTGCCTGCCAATACTCTGGCAAGTATTCAGACAAATGCGGATCTGCTGATGGCACGATAATGGCCGTGAGGTCTTGTGCTGTTAAGGTCTGACGTAGAGTTTCAATACGATCATGGATGATTTGTTTAGTCATAAATTACTTCCTTATTCATATTAGATAGAGCGATGAGGCGGCTATGGATAGCCGTCTTATTTGAATCGGACAACGTGCTGCTTAAAGTGTGTAGAGTCAGTTTGGCAAAAAATAAATTGTAAATAGGCTCAAATATATAAAAACAGTCAGCACACGATGATTGCCGTTGGATATTATTAGATGTTTGGGCAGAACATAAGCTTTCAATAGCCCATAAAAAATACTGCGCTAATTAAAACAATAAAACGTGCTACCAATCATGGTAACACGTCTCATCAGTTATCACTGCTTTAGGCAATACGTACAATCAGCAGTTGATAAAAGGTGCTATCTACTAATTAGCTGACTTGATCTGCTTGCTCGCTCTTTTTGAGCATATTATTGATAGGTTTGGCCAGTACCAATAGGATAACTGCTGTCACCACCAAAAAGACAGTCATCGTTGTAAATAAGGTCGGTAAACCTTCGATTTTGTCAGCAGACACATGACCACCGAAGAAAGCTGCAACCAAGTTACCCATAGCGATAGAGGCAAAGAAAAGCCCCATCATCTGACCTTGCATGCCCTTTGGCGCAAGTTTTGTCATTGAAGACAGACCAACCGGACTCAATGCCAACTCACCAAGTGTCAATAACAACAAACTGCCTACCAACCATAATGGTGATGCCAAGCCGCCATCATTGGTCAAAATGCTTTTTGAAGCAAAGATCATCAAGGCAAAACCAGCGGCCGCAAGTAACATGCCGAGTGCAAACTTAGCCATACTACTTGGTTCAAGACCTTTATTAGCAAGCTTAACCCAAACAATGCTGACGATAGGTGCCAAAATTAAGATAAACAATGGGTTCAAAGACTGGAACCAAATACTTGGGATCTCAAAACCTAAAACATTCAAATCGGTATAACGATCAGCGAACAAGTTAAATGACGTTGGCTGCTGCTCAAAACTTGACCAAAATAGCGTTGAACCAATGATTAGAATAAAACAAATCAGTAAACGCAGTTTGTCCGTCTTATCCAATCTTGGTGAGATAAACATGATGGCAAAATACAATATAACGACCGCTGCAATAATATAGGTCATATACTCTGCGACCATTTGAGGATTGAACGAGATCATACCCGTCGATACCAAAAGCACCACTGCCACCAATAATGCTACAAACCCTGCAACCCAGCGACCTATGTTTTTGTAAATACCGTTGGCGTTTTCCCATTCAGCTGTAATGCCTTTGGCGCGTGCATAACGTGTTAAGTTCTTTTGTGCTGCAAAGCGATAGACCAGTAGCGACACAAGCATGCCAAGACCACCAACACCAAAACCTGCATGCCACATGCCTTTTTCTTTAAAGACACCTACGATAAGGGCGGCCAGCAACGCGCCAATATTGATACCCATATAAAATAACGTAAAACCCCCATCACGGCGGACATCACCTTTGGGATATAAGGCACCAACCATGACTGAGATACAGGTTTTGAATAGTCCTGAACCCAATACGATACATATCAAACCGACAAAAAACAGCGTCATACCGAATACGGCAGACAAGGCAATACACAAATGCCCAACGGCAATAATGATACTACCCCACCACAGTGCGCGCTCTTGACCAAGCCAATTATCTGCCAGCCAACCACCTGGCACTGCTGCCAAATATAACGATCCTGCAAAAATACCGTAAATAGCAGAAGCCGTTACTTCATCAAAGCCGAAACCGCCGCTGCCAACCGTCGCTACCATGAATAATACGAGTAAGGGACGGATACTATAGTAAGAAAATCGTTCCCACATTTCGGTAAAAAATAGAGAACGCAATGGCTTGGGGTGTCCCATAAAACCATTATCTAATGCTTCCAGTTCAGCAGTCCTCGCCTCTGATTTTGATTCTATGCTCATAACTTTATTCCTTTAAAGACCACTGTAATCATGACCAAGCCTCTGATTTCATCATCAGTAGACCTCTGACTTTACCGTCAGACAGTCATGTAAGCGCGTCATTGTTTCATTTGGTTATACTCAAGTAAAGAAAAAGTTGGCTAGGAATTACACAAATACATACAAAGAAAAACCCGAGCTCACAAAATGAGATCGGGTTTTTTTATGAATACTAACGACAACCATACGGTGTTTGTAGCATATTGCACTCAAGCTTTAAATAGGGCAAATATCTCGCGCTTCCCTTTAAAGCCTTGACGTTTGAATACGCTTCTAGTGAGGTAAATGTGCAATAAAGCAACTTTTACGACAAGTTCTTTTTTGGAAAATATTACTGTGCAGCCGTTGGTGTATCAGTCGTATCGCCTGCATCTAAGTCACCATCTGCTTGCTCAGCCGTTAAATCTGCATCGCCAACCGCTGCTTGATTGACAGTACCAGAGGCTGTCGCTGTACCAGACTCTGCCGCAACCACGGCACTATCACCTTCTGTTACTGGAGTGACGGTCGCATCTGCTGCTGTATCCGTTGTTGAGGCATCTGCTGTTGCCGCAGGTGCAGCTGTAGTTTCTGCTGGCGCTGCATCGTCTTCAGCAGCAATTGCTTCAGCCTTATCAGCAGCGGCTGATGCTGCGGTAGTCTCAGCCTTAATATGTTCGCCTGCTGGACGCAAAAATCCAGAAATGCCAATCAATAAGACAATACCTAAAAATAAGGCAATGCCGCACAAAGTATACAGCAGCTCTTTCTTCGGATTGTTGTTGACGATACCTTCTGACATACCTTATCCACCTTGCACAAAATATTTGAAATATTGACCTATTATATCGCAATTTATACTGATTTGTTAAAGCCCTTAAGTATTTAAAGGATTTATTATCGACTACTTCTCTCAATGGCCTTTATGATAAATGATGTCGGCCTACTATACCTGCTTGCTAGAACGAACCTGTGCGCTTGATCCTTTGCCAAAATAGCTCAATACCAATAATAACGCGATGATAAATAAGATAGGATACTGACCAAAACGCATAAAGGGGGTATTGCCAACACGCGCTTGCACCTCACCGCGTAATACCGTGCGTTCAAACTGCGGCGCGCGCTCGACAATATGACCTTTATGATCAATGATTGCCGTCACACCCGTATTGGTTGCCCGCATAAACCAGCGGCCATTTTCAAGCGCGCGCATTTGCACCATTTGTAGATGTTGTAACGGACCGGCTGACGTACCAAACCAAGCATCGTTTGAGATGGTCAATAAAAAGTCCGTACCAATGGCGTTTTTGCGTGTGGTATCTGGATAGGCAACCTCATAACAAATGGCTGATCCCAAATTGTGTCCACGAACGCGTAGCGGTGCCTGTTTATCGCTACCACGACTGTAACTCATGATGTCTTGGCTACCTGCCAGATTCGGCAAAATATCTAACAATCCTTCAAAGGGAATGTACTCGCCAAACGGTACCAGACGTTGTTTTTTATAGAGTCCTTCTGCGTCTGCGCCTAAGGCAATGACACTATTGTAAAATGGCGGATATTTATCGGTACTGGCATCAAACGCTGCTTCATCTTTGTAAGGAATACCCGTAACCCACGTGGTATCCGTCTCCTTGGCCATTTTGACCATTTCATTGATAAAGCCAACCGCTTCCGTCTGAAACATAGGGATAGATGATTCAGGCCACAACACAAGATCGCGATCCCATTCGGTACTCGTCAAGTTTGCATAGATTTTGAGCGTTTCTATCTGATACTCAGTGAGCCATTTGAGATCTTGAGGAATATTGCCTTGGATCAGCGACACAGACAAATCTGGCGTGCCTTTTGGCTTCGTCCATTGCGGATTGATTAACCATAATGCAGTACTAATAACCAATAGCGCCAATGATGGAATCATATAACCACTACGGCGACGCAATAGCTCAACCACACTTGCGGCCAATAAGACCGCGACAAAAGAGATGGCAAAAACGCCCGCAACAGGCGCCAATGAGGACAGCCAATACTGCTCGGTAAAGGCATAACCCACAAACAACCACGGAAAACCGGTAAATAACCACGTTTTCATCCATTCTTGCAAAACCCAAAGCGCTGCAAAAGACAGCGGCTGCTTACCGACTACCTTATTGAATGTTAGCGCCATAAATCCATGAAACAACCCCATGCCCAGCCCCATGAGTGCAATCATAATGAGTGCAAGCCATACAGGCGTATTGCCGTAAACGTGAATAGAGGTATAGAGCCAAAAAGCGCCCACGCACCACAGTCCTGTGCCATAAGCCTGACCGATCAAAAAGGCACGTTTGCCATTCATTGCAGGAATTAACAAGGCGTACAAAATAGCAGGCGACACCAGTGCAAGCGGCCAAATATCATAAGGCGCAAGCGCCAAGGTAAATATTGCGCCTGCCAGCCACGCAATCAGTACCGTCACAAGCATTGGTAAGCCTTTTGGCTTATCAGGGTTCAGACGTTTTTGCAAATCAACAGTAGACAGGCGCATAGCAGTTATCCAAAACCATATTTCTCAAAAATTTAAAGCTTTAGTATCCAAGTAATACTCAAGCCAAAGTAGACCGTATCCAGTTTGATACTGTATCTAAAATTAAACCCGCCCATGATACCAGCCTAGCCTACTGAATGGGTAAAATTGCGTAGCAAAATCCCAATTCTAAAAAGAAAAAAACACGATCGCAATCGTGTTTTTTGAGTGTCGCCTGTCGTCTTTTAATCGTTCATCTAGTAACGCATTAATGACTGCCTATCAATATTTGATGATCTGGATTCATTTTGGTCAGCTCTAGGTTTTGGATAAAACGTCCTTCCACATCGGTAATGGTGATTTTCCAATCGTCTATTACCACGCTCTCCCCTTCCAAATCTCCCACATGACCCAATGCTTGCATGACCAAACCGCCCATGGTATCGACATCGGTATCATCAAATTGGCTACCAAGCTCATCGTTACAGTCTTCAATCACTGTAGAGGCTTGCACACGCCACGTGTTAGATTTTTCGGGATCAGCAATGATGTTATTGATGTCACTGTCTTCATCAAAGTCGTCATGCTCATCGACGATATCGCCGACAATCTCTTCGAGTAGGTCTTCCATCGTGACCACGCCACCAAAATTACCAAACTCATCCACCACAATGGCCATGTGTACTTGTGTGCGCTGCAATGAGCGTAACAAAGTATCAGAGCGCGCGGTCTCACTGATATATAACGGCTGGCGCACCAAATCTCTTAGACGTTTGCTGTCAATTTTTTCTTCTTGGTTGCGAACCATATGAACCAGAATAGGAATTAAGTCTTTTGCCAGTAAGATTCCAATGACGGCATCGTCGTCTTGACTGTCAAATACTGGGTAGCGTGAGTGTGTGGTATCAAGGATGATATCCATCACTTCAGAGATGCTGGTACTTTCGTGTAAACCTATCACTTGCGGACGCGGCGTCATGATTTCACGCACTTGAGTCGCTGGCAGATCTAGCACGCCTTCTAACATATCAACGGTATCAGGTTCTAAAAACTGGCGCGAGTCTTGTACCAAACGAACCAGTTCATCACGGGTTTCAGGGGCGGTCGATAGCCAGCGTTTTAAGCCGCGCATCGACCAACTACTCGGGCTGGGAGTGTCGTCAGACATGGTGTTGTGATTTAACCTCTTTAGTTAATGACAATAAATATAATAAGTAAATAATAGATAACGTGTAGATGGGGACAAACGTCGTGAATAAAACCAATCTTTTATCATTAAACAATAAATAGACCAGCATAAATCAGCTTCACTTTATCGCATGGGTGACTGACATTCAACGACAAATTCACTCAAATTGTATTGTCAGTGTGTTATAAACTTTGCTATGGTCAAAACCTGTGTCTATCAAAGCAATCCTTATGTCGCTACGTTCGTTTTTCTCCCGCCTGTTTAGTTCTCACTCTAATGACCGCCAGTCAAATCATGGTTCACATAGTCGCGTCAGAGAAAACCAAAATCACAGCAAAGAAAACCAAAGCCCTGGTAGAGAAAATAAGGTATTTGGGCATCGACGCGGGTTATCTATATGGCGACACTACATCGTTCAATTTTTTATTGCCCTCACCCTGATATTGTCTGCGATCTGGTTATTGCTGGCTGTTTGGTACCAATTTGGGATAACCAGCGCCATCACTTGGCTGACAACGATTGTGGTGGTTGGACTGTTAGCCACATTGCTTGCAGCGCGTTACTGGCCTCAAATTTTTGATAAAACCCTATTTACTAAAAAAAACGCTACCTCGTACCATAATGCAGACAGCCACTCTTACAAAAGCACTCGTGTTAAATGGCTGACAGGGATTTATGCTGCGACTTGGTTTGCAGGGGTTGGTTGGTTTTTGTCTATCGAACCCAAACAAGATCGTGACTGGATGGCTGAAGTCAGTCAGCGGGTAGATTATAAGCGTGATGCCGCCAACCCTGATTTGATTACGCTCACCAACGTCCGTAATTTTGATTGGCGTACAGATACCGAAGCAACGGAGCATTGGGAAACGCGCACGGTCGATTTGTCCAAGCTGTCTGGTGTTGATGTGACCAACTCTTATTGGATGGGGCCACTCATTGCCCATACCTTAGTCAGTTTTCGCTTTGAAAATGATCGACCACTTGCCTTCTCATTTGAGATTCGTAAAGAAAAAGGCGAATCTTTTTCTGCGCTGGCAGGATTTTTTAGGCGTTATGAGTTAAGCCTGATTGCCGCCGAAGAGCGCGACATTATTTATACTCGTAGTAACGCCCGCGGTGAGCAAGTGTATTTGTTTCCTGTCAGTCATTTGCAACAGCATGAGGTGAGATCGTTATTTGAAGCTTATTTGACTGCTGCTGATGACCTAAATGCTTCGCCCGACTGGTACAACACGCTGCTCAGTAACTGTACCAATATCATTTTTTATATGGCGCGTATTGTTAGTGGCGATCGCCTGCCATGGGATTATCGAATTTGGGTATCAGGCTGGCTACCCAATTACCTATATGATGTCGGCATGTTAGATGCAGCGCCCGAAAATGATAATCAGCCTTGGTCGATGGACACATGGTATGAACGCACCCACATCAATCCAAAAGCACTCGGATTTAATAATCAATCTGGTGCCACATCTGATGATAATGGCCGTGCGTTTTCTCAGCAGATTCGTCAAGGCATTCCTATTCCCCCACTTGCCGATTCGCAAGCATCTGCTGAGGCAAATGCACAATCTACCGCTCAAATTTCTCAATAATATCGCTAGGTTTGGTATGGGGCTTGGATATCATGATTAGGTATAGTGACTAAAATTAATAGGGGTAACCATTAGGTGTAGTGAAAAATAGTGAAAGAGTAATAACAGAAAAGTCATGCAGGCTAAGGGTTTACCCAATTGACCACTCGCATCTCCATCTCTTCATCACTCATGTCCATTTCGCTCACGCAGCGCCCAGCCACACCAACGTTGGCAGCACGCATTTGATGCTGTGTAAGCACTGCATCCCCGGTCAATAACAAATGCCAACTTGGTAACGTCTGCCCTTTATACAAGCGCTTATAGGCACAGTGTGATGGCAACCACATCATGCTTGGCAAATTTTCCATGGTCAACTGAATACAATCTGGTACGTGCTCTTGGCGCGTGGCGTAATGCTGACAATAGCCCGTCGCACAATCCATCAGCTGGCATGTCACATCGGTATATTCAACCAACGCTTCGTCTACATCGCCATTTTCGTCTTCATCAATGTACTTAATCAAGCAGCAACTGCCGCAGCCATCGCACAAGGCCTCCCACTCGCTGTGATTCAATTCATTCAATGTAAATCGCGACCAAAACTCTGGACGCAAGGATGCAGAGGCTTTGGTTTCAGGAAACAAAGTCACAGATGGTTCTACCTGCATATTTGGCTGAGCACCTGAGTGAGGGTTTGATAAAAACTCTGATTCAGTAGTCGAATTGGTATTGTCTTTGTTTAACAAATTGATAGTCATAAATGTGCAGTAGCATTTTGATAAAGAGCGTTACAGTATTATAGCTGTTTTTGCTTGTCATGGGCGTTAAGGTAGTAAAAGTAAAAAACGAGACACTATAAATAATATAGATAACCAAAACTCATAACATAAAAAAGGACAATAATATGTCAATCAAGACTTTTGAATTAATCAGCACAACCGAAAACAATGTTGAACTTATCAGCTATGTTGCACTACCAGAAAACGCCTCTGACGATCATCCCGTTGCTGGTGTTTTAGTTGCTCCAGAATGGTGGGGAATTAGCGATCATACAAAATCAGTGGCCGAGCGTTTAGCCAAAGCTGGTTATGCAGCAGTGGCCATGGATGTATATGGTGAAGGCAAAATTACTACTGATGCGTCCATGGCAAACATGTGGATGGAGCAAGTAACTGCCGATCAAGACATGCTGATGGCTCGCTGCCGCTTGATCCTCAATGATTTTAGCGACCAACTGGCCGTTGATGGTAATAATTTAGGTGCAATTGGTTACTGCTTCGGCGGTAAAATCGTACTCGATATGGCGCGCGAAGCCATGCCATTAAAAGCCGTCGCCACTTTCCATGGTAATCTATCAGCCAAGCAGCCAGCAGATAAAAACTTCACAGCAAAAGTATTGGTTGCTCATGGTCGTGATGATTCAATGGTGTCTATGGACGCGGTTGAAGGACTAAAATCAGAGCTAGATGCTGCTGACGTCGACTATACAATTGATGTCTATGACAATGCTAAGCATGGCTTCACCAACCCGCATGCAGACGAAAAGGCTGCCAAAAATGAGATAGATCTTGGCTACAATGAAGCGGCTGCCAAGCAAAGCTGGGAAAACATGCTTGAGTTCATGAAAACCAACTTGGCATAATTTTCGCTCAAGCATATAAAACAACTGCTTTGTAATATTAGAGCCAATAAGAAATCCATGAGAGGTCAGCTTAATCATTAAGCTGACCTTTTTTTATTAGTATCAATTTTTTATTGCTGTCCGTCATTCGAGGATTCAAGTGACATAGGCAGGCTTGTACTTCTCAGTAAATAGCGTCATTATCCCTTTATTATGAGACAGATTGAGTGACGATGATGTTATATCTCTTGATAACGCAGCTGGGCTGGTTGGCTTTTACGGCTTTACTGATTGTGGTTGTCGCGTTATATAGTAGGATAAGTCAGCAAGTCAAGCAGCTACGCCGCGATGTATTAAAACTACAAATAGCGCTTGAGCAACAAAAAACGCGTGATACAACGTCTGCGCACGCTGACTTAGCTGATAAAAAAGATAGAGACGATGGCTCTGTTGCAAACAATTACATTGATAACTCTTTTCTTAATCAACAAGACTTATCCGTAGATAGCTCTGCTAAGCCACCTACATGGCCACCATCTCGCCCAACCATTGCTACAACCGATCTTTCATCACCCGCTTTTAGTGCTGATTCATTAGACAGCAGTCCGTTAGTCAACGATCAATCCGCCACAACAGCCACCGTTAGACGCAAAAAACAGACCTCACCGATAGAGCCTGATGAGCGTTCATTGCCGATGGTCACATCGTTGATTCATTCTATTAAAAATTGGTTTTTTGGTGGGAATTTAGTCGTACGGGTTGGCGTCTTGGTATTGCTGGTGGGTGTGGTATTATTGCTACGGTTATTGAGCGAATATATTGAGATTTCTATTGCGACTAAGCTCATGGCGATTGGGGTTGCTGGGCTTGGATTGGCAGGACTTGGCTATAAGCTGACGGCAAAACGCTTTTCTTATGGCATTACGCTACAAGGTACGGGCCTCGCGATTGCTTATCTGAGTACCTTCTTCGCTTATAGCGTTTATCAGATTCTTCCGAGTATACCCAGCTTTATTGGACTCGGCGTATTATCAGCTGTCACTATTGCATTGGCGGTTCGGCAAAACGCTTTTCCACTTGCATTACTGGCATTGTCTGGTGGGTTTTTTGCCCCTATTTTGACCAGTGAAGACACAGGTAGCTTGGTTGTATTATTCAGCTATTACCTTTTATTAAATGTCACCATTGCGGTGATTGCTCATTATCGACCTTGGAAAATATTGAATCTGTTTGGGGCGGGCGTGACCTTTGGGCTGGCCTACTATTGGGGCTTAAGTGAAAATCTAACGACGGTCATTCAATCACAGCGCTGGCTTTTGGTGCTGCTAGTCGCGTTACACTGGCTTCTATACCTCTTCGTCGTCATTCGCTACGCGCAGCAAATCATCAGCTACAATACCTTTAATGAATCTGCATTCAACAGCACTCACCCAACCCATAACCCAACAGACGACCTAAAAAATCGGGACAATGAACAAACAACGTATCTGTTTCCCATCGATACGGGCTTATTATTTTCGGTGCCTTTGCTTGCCTTTGGTTTATTCGCCGCGTTGCTAGATGATATTCCCAATGCTTTATCGATGACCAGCGCAATCTTTGCGGCTGTTTATTTTGGTTTGGGCTGGATATTTATCAAGCGCAGTCAGCGCTATGCCTTAATTACAGAAGGCATGTTGGCACTTGGGTTTGGGTTTTTAGCATTGGTCGTGCCTTTAGTGCTCGATGCAGAATGGATTGCCTTTGGTTGGTCCATACAAGGACTGGCACTGGTTTGGTTTGGCAGGCGCTCATTACGTGCGTGGTCCGTATTGTTTGGTTTATTGTTGCAGCTGATTAGCATTGGCATGCTTGTGACGACAGCCGTATTTACGGGTAAAGATTATCCCGTATTGGCCTTGAGTATTTCGGCTCTCAGTTATCTGGGGACTGTCTTTATATTACGTGCCAGCAACTCACCGACGCTATTTACTGTCAAAGCTGGTGATGTATCAGAACCTGCATCAGCCACCATATCTAGCTACGCCGACTCGTTAGGCATCAGCACACGTGCCGCTCACCAATGGTTGCACTCAATCGACAGTCAAAGCCAAGTATTTAAATTTGTGTGGCACAGCCCTAGAGTGATCTCATTTTTGACTTTTACGGCAGTGGTATGGATGCTACACGTACTGATGATTGATTGGGATCATTGGTTTGATATTTGGCAGTCCACAACGACGCTCATTGCGCTCGCGGCGCTCATAAGTCTGTCTGCTTATTGGCTGATTGATCGGTATCAATCGTGGTCAGAGATCAGACACCTGAGCCGCCCGTTATCATGGCTATTTTATGCGATGTTGGTGCTACAGCTACCACAAAATTTTGAGTTTGATTGGCATTGGATAACGGCAGAATGGCTGGTGTTTGCAATCCTAGTAGCGGGTTGGTTGATTGTCGGTCAGCTCTGGTTAAAGACATGGCATGCCGCTGGTGATATATCACGCTACTCTCGAGCAAGTTGGCTTGGCACAGGGATTTTACTGATCGCTGTCACTGCCCATTATGTACTGCCGGATTCTGATGGCGTCATGGCTATCTTAGTCCCTGCTGTTTTAATATTGGCAGGATTGTGGTTCGGCTATCGCTCTATTAATAATTATTCTGGTAATAATCGTTTTGGCAATAATCACAAGCAAGATGCGCAAATAAATGATGAGCAATCTCAAGGATGGCTATATTGGTTCAACTGGCAAAAGGCGCTATTAAGCTGCGCGGCTGTTTTTACTCCGATTGCCCTACTGTGGGTCATTATTACCAACTGGTCGTATGACGGTATGATTTGGGATTTACCTTACTTCCCACTGTTGAACCTATATGATGTCACATCATGGCTGGTGCTATTGATTGGCTTTGGTCTGTATTACCTGTACCAACATCGCCACGCTGACCCTTCAACTGCCTCAAATACCGATATCAAACGCCAGCAAATATTAACCACGGACAATTTCCTCATTGTCTTGGGATTAATCAGTTTTTGGCTGATATCTAGTATGTTAATCAGAACGCTACATGCCTTTATTGGTACACCACTGTGGGACGGCGCTCAAGGCGGTGCATGGAACAGTGAACAAGTACAAACAGGGCTGACGATTTTATGGACACTCCTCGCATTGGTTGCCACCATCATCGCCAGTCGCTACTGGCAGCGCGCACTTTGGTTTATGGGTATTGGTCTGCTTGGCATTGTCGTGCTTAAACTGGTCTTGGTCGATTTGTCACAGACCGACGCGATTTGGCGAGTGATATCGTTTATTGGTGCAGGCAGCTTGATATTGTTAATTGGTTATTTGGCACCCTTGCCGCCAGTTGATAAAGAGCAAGTGTAGTCAACCCAATATAATTATAGTGCTGCCAACATTAAGTTTGTCCCCTTTTTTATTTAGGATTCACTATAGATCAGCCTCAAGAATGGCTTTACGTCGTGCCCGTGTGAAATTGTGCCGTGAGCATGCGGGTTCTGTAGTAAACTGGCATCATTAGAAAGTAAACGTTCATTGTTTTACTTTTAGCATTTTTTATAAAAGGTTATGAAGTCAGATGGATAAGAGAGCAAGTATTCAGTGGTTCCCTGGGCACATGAACAAAGCCCGCAACGAAATCAAAGAAATCATGCCGCAGATGGATGTGGTCATCGAAGTGATTGATGCGCGCATTCCTTATAGTAGTGAAAACCCAATGGTCGCAGCGTTGCGCGGCGAAAAACCCGTCATCAAAATCCTAAACAAAGCCGACCTTGCTGATCCTGAATTGACCCAAGCGTGGATGGATCATCTTGAGCAGCAAACCAGTGTTAAAGCGATTGCGTGCGATACCGACAAGGCCAACGATGTCAAACGCATCATCGCCATCTGCAAACATCTTGTTCCCAATAAAGTAGGCACAGGCCGTCAAATCAAAGCCATGATTATGGGTATTCCAAACGTGGGCAAATCTACTTTGATTAATACCTTGGCGGGGCGCGCTGTGGCAAAGACGGGTGATGAGCCAGCGGTGACCAAATCTCAGCAGCTGATTAAACTTGACGATGACATCATGCTCTATGACACGCCTGGTATGCTATGGCCAAAGGTTGAAAATGAAAATTCTGGCTATCGCTTAGCCGCGACGGGCGGTATTCGCGATACCGCGTTTGATTTCGCTGATGTGGCAAGCTACACCGCTGAGTATTTGATACACGCCTATCCTGAGCTGCTAAAGACTCGCTATAAAATTGACGAGCTACCCAAGACCGACTGGGAGTTCTTTGAAATAGCGGGCCGTAATCGTGGCTGTGTGCGTTCGGGCAATCAGGTCGACACCTACCGCATGTCTGAGATTCTCATCAACGAGCTGCGGAGCGCTAAGATTGGGCGTATCACGCTTGAGACACCAGCTATGATCGAAGCGGAAGAAATCGTCGTCGCAGAACAACGTCTCGCTGCTGAAGAGAAGCGTAAAGCTAAGGAAGAAGAGAAGCGTTTACGTAAAAAGCGTACGCGGCAGAATCGGAAATAGGTTTGGTTTAAAACTTGCTTCTTAAAAAATTATCTTCTATAAAAAAGCCCTCATGGGCTTTTTCTTATTTTGCTTTAATCAAATTTTGCGCCAACACTTATGCTATAAATAATTTTCAGCTTCCATCTATCGTTAAGTAATTATTTTTACTCAATTATTTGCTTTAAACTTCTTGCTACTGGGTCGTAGCAAATACGTATATCAGGTATAATTGGTTACCTTCAAAAAACCAAATAATAGAGCCTATGACCCAGCTAACCGCCAATTCTGAATCTTTTGACACAACTTTTAACCACGCCACCTCTTCCCTAAACTCCTTCGCCCCGCGCCTACTCGATTGGTTTGCCGAAAATGGTCGCCACGACTTGCCGTGGCAACAGCACCAAACCGATACGCCAAATCCTTATATCGTTTGGCTATCAGAAGTTATGCTCCAGCAAACGCAGGTCACCACCGTACTGCCCTACTTTGCGCGTTTTATGGAAACCTTTCCAACCGTACAAGATTTAGCCGCAGCGGATTGGGATTTGGTTGCCGAGCATTGGGCAGGTCTTGGTTACTATGCGCGTGCCCGTAATTTGCATAAAGGCGCTAAGCAGTTGGTTGCAGTTATCGATGAGACAGGGAATTTTCCACAGACTTTGGAAGGCTGGGAGGCGATTTCTGGCGTTGGGCCATCGACTGCTGGGGCAATTATGGCGATGGGATTGCATCATTATGGCGTCATCTGCGATGGTAATGTCAAACGGGTTTTAACACGCTGGGCAGCCATCGATGGTGATATTACCAAATCTGCCACGACCAAAGAGCTGTGGGCATTAGCAGAACGCTTGACCCCAATGGAGAATTCAGGATTATTTGCGCAAGCGATGATGGATATGGGCGCAACCTTATGTACGCGTAGCAAACCTGCTTGTCTCTTGTGTCCGCTGCAAGACGACTGCTTGGCACATGCCGAGGGACGCGAGACTGATTATCCCGTCAAAGCAAAAAAGCAGCCCAAGCCCAGTAAGTTTAGTGATGCGTTGCTGATAGAAAATGTAGACGGTGACATACTATGGCTACAACGCCCTGATAATGGCATCTGGGGCGGCCTGTGGAGCTTACCATTACAGTTTGTGGAAAAAGTTGACAGTAAAGCAAATGGTAAGACTGCTACTAAAAAATCAGAAAGTAGCGAGGATAAGCCATCATGTGATGTACGCAGTAATGAAAAAGTATATGAAGCAGAATTTACCACGGCTGAGCAAATTATCAATGAATGGCTGACAGAAAATGACTTAGTCGCCGCATCAATCAGTCGCACATTGCTGGATGACGACCCTATTAAGCATTCACTCACGCACTTTCATTGGTATCTGACGCCGCGAAAATTGACGGTTGATACGGCACAAATAACCGAGCTAAATAATAAAATGGAAGTGGCTGAGATTGCCTTTAAATGGCTCGACGAACAAAAAGCGCGAGACAGTTTGGGTCTGCCTCGCGCTATGGAAAAAATTATTGAGCGGTAAATCTAGAAGCGATAGTTAAACGTTGATGTTAATGCAAAACTCTAAGCGCTATTTTTAAAATATTTTTAAAGGTAGGGCTTAGAACTTTTTTATCATTCAAGGTTCTACAATATCCGTCTAAATTTTAGGATATGCTTTTCAGGCTAAATTCTAAGACTAGATTTTAGGACTTTGGTACACGCAAACGCATCAAACCTTCTTGTTGTACGGTGGCAACCAGCTTACCATTTTGCCAAAACTGTCCGTGATTGAGCCCTTTGGCATTAGAGGTTGTATCACTCCACATGTCGTACAGCATCCAGCCGTTCAAATCAAAATTGCGATGGAAATGCATCGAGTGATCAATACTGGCCGCTTGCAAACCACTGGTCATAAAGCTCACACCATGGGACATTAGTCCTGTACCGACCAGATAAAAATCCGATGAAAACGCAAGAAGCGCCTGTTGAATAGCAACGGGCTGATTGCCCAGCTCACGAATACGCACCCAGTTAGCTTGTTTGGGTTTCATGGGCTCAGGATGAATTGGGTCACGCGGTTTAACTGGCTTAATCTCCACATGGCGACGACGCATAAAGCGTGCTTTGAGCGCATCTGGCACTTTACCCACGTATTCTTCTTTTAAATCTTGCTCTGCCAGTAAATCTTCAGGTGGCGGATAAACGGGCATATCTTCTTGATATTCAAGCCCCTCTTCCATCGGTGAAAACGAGGCAATCATCGAAAATATGACTTGCTCCACTGGTGGTTTGCCGCGCACTTCTTTGTATTGAATCGCCGTCACTTCACGTGCTGACAGACTGCGACCATCTCGCAATCGGCGCACTTGATAGATGACAGGCTGATTGATATCACCACCACGCAAAAAATATCCATGCAATGAATGACATGGTTTATCTTGATCCAGCGTATGCGCTGCGGCCATCATCGCTTGGGCGAGTACCTGCCCACCAAAAATACGACTGCCAACATAGTCATGGCTTTTACCCTCAAAAACATCAGGGGTCACTTCAATAAGCGCTACCGTAGCGAGCAGCTCATCAATCAGTTGCGAATAATCGGACATGACGATATGTTTCCTTATTTTTATAAAAAACGCACAGCAGCTATCGATATCAATAAGGTTATGATATTGCGACAGATCCGTTGCGTTTGAATTTACAATAATATGAAATCACTTGTTAAAACACACAAGTGAGATTTTAGAACAGAAAATACAGTCATAGCAGTGCTATCACTAAGCGTTTGTTACCTAGGTATTTGTTACAATTTGGCAAGGTAAACATCTTACCCAATATTGGTGGCTTTGACTAGAGACTAAGCGCTTACTTACAAGTATCGCTCGATTTATTTAACGGCGCTGATACAAAACGCCCTGTCTACACAAGCAACATAGATGATAAAAAACGAGATACTCGGTGGCATCTCGTTTTTTTATTTTAAGTTTAAGGTTTTACGGCGACCAATACACGAATAGAATCTGGCACTAGGGATAAATTACCGAGCGCTTGCTCACCTTGGGCTTTTAGTTGCTCTAGACGCTCAATCTCTTCAGGGCGTACGTTAGGATTGATGGTTTGCAGATGCTTGAGGCGTTTGATTTCACGTGACCATTGCTGGCTAAAGCGCGCACTTGCCTGCGCACCAATCTCTGTTAATTGCTCACGAGCAATGTCTTCGGCTTCATAATAACGCTGCTCAATCACATCCCCGCGCACTTTAATCACTTGGCGCGCACGATTTTTATCCAAACGCTCAATGTGCGGCATAATCATGTCGGCGCTGATACGGGCTGACAAATCGCTACCCTGCTCACTGATAAAGACGCGAATGTTCTGTGTGGTCAATGTCGCTGGCAGATTCAGGACTTTTGGCGCAATCGCTTCCACACGAAAATTCACTTCAAGCAATACCATGCCTTGTGGTACTGCAGCACTTTTTAGCATGGCAACCGTGGTATTACCAAAGGTGCTGGTGCTCGCCAGCTCATAGATGGCACGCATCAATGGATGCTCATGCGTGATGAAGTCAATATCTTCGCGCTGTAACGCTTGCTCACGCTCAAAGGTCAGCGTCATGCCGTCTTCGTCACCCAGTGGCAAGCCATCGATATAATCACTGATCTCAGTGCTATCAATCGGGGCAATGACCCATGAGCCATCACGTTGAATATTGTGATCGATATTGGCTGAGGCAAAGAAGCGCTCGATAAATTGCGGCAATAAATTGTGACTATCAAAATCACGCATGGCATCAGCGATACGCCCTGCAACGCGCGGACGGCACGAATTGTACTCAAGCAGACGATCACGGCCGGCTTGTAGCTGAGCTTCTAGCCCCAAACGCGTCTGTAGTGCCTCTGCAATCACATTTTGTAAAGTGGTACGATTGTCATCGGTATCCGCACCCTCAAGCATTGGCTTCAACTCTTGGATATACTGCTCTTGCACGCTTTGGGCAGTCGGTGAAATCTGATTAAACATATTCAGCGCATCGTTATACCATTGGTACAGACGCTCTTGCGCCGTGCCTTGTACATAAGGCACATGCAGCATGATTTGCTGTGTTTGCCCGATACGATCTAGACGACCGATACGCTGCTCTAACGTGTCTGGATTGGCAGGCAAATCCCACAATATCAGCTGGCTTGCAAACTGAAAGTTACGACCTTCAGAACCAATCTCTGAACACAGTAATATCTGTGCGCCTTCGCTATCGGCGAAGAACGCAGCCGCTTGGTCACGCTCAAGTAAGGTCATTTGCTCGGTAAAGATAGCTGTCTTAATACCTGCATGTAAGCGCAATACCGCCTCTAAACTCTCAACCGTCGCACCACTACGAGCAATCAGTAACACTTTATTGTGTTTGAGATCGCCTTTTAAGATATCAATCAACCAAGGCACACGTGGGTCATCTTCTAACCAGCCGCCATCAGGTTGATTCTCTTCGCCCCATAGCTGCTCACGCAATTTGCCATTGGTTTGATAACTGTCTTTCCAAGCGTCAGGTAATGGCAGTGGGTAAGGCTGACTGCTACGACCATAAAAGCCTTTTACACTCTCACGTGTATTGCGGAACAAGATACGGCCCGTACCATGACGATCGAGTAACTCGTTAAGCGCATAGGTTCGCAATTTTTCATCGTCGTTGATTGCTGCAAGCTCGTCAATATTGATGTCTAACAAACTACTCAACGCGGCAATTTGACCCTCACTTACTGGCTTGTCTTCTATCAACACGCCAGCGACTGCTGCTGTTTCAGCAAATGCTTCTTGACCATCGATGAACTCATCTAAATCATCAAAACGATCAGGATCTAATAGGCGCAAACGGGCAAAGTGACTTTGCGCGCCAAGCTGCTCAGGTGTCGCGGTCAATAGCATGACGCCTGGCGTCTCTTCTGCAAAGTCTGCAATTAGGTCATATTTATCATTGCCGCCTTGCGCTTCATCCCAATGCAAGTGATGCGCCTCATCGACGACCAATAAATCAAACCCAGCCTCCATCGCTTGGTCATACAAATCAGGATGGTCAAGCAGCAGATCCATACCAGCGATAATACATTGCTCAGTAGCAAAAACGTTTTGTTCAGGATCGTGCTCTTTAATCGCCGCAGTACGAACCAAATCAAACAGCGCAAAGTTCAGATTAAAGCGGCGGCGCAGCTCGATCATCCACTGATACTGTAGACTATCTGGTACTAAAATCAGTACGCGCTCAGCCTTACCCGTGAGTAATTGCTGATGAATAATCAAACCTGCTTCAATGGTTTTACCAAGGCCAACTTCATCGGCTAGCAACACACGCGGAGCGATACGTTTGCCCACTTCATGCGCGATATAGAGTTGATGTTCGATAATATCGACACGTGCGCCCATCAAGCCTTTTAATGGGTGACCGGCAAGCGCCGACTGCATACGCAAGATATCTTGACGCAGCTCGTACCAATCACCGCGCTCAATACGACCAGCGAGCAGACGTTCAAGCGGCTTTGCTAGCGTAATATTGGCCGCAAGACGGGTCTCCATAATGCCTCTTTCGTGCTCATCGACACCGTACTTGAGTACGCCCATGACTTCGTCAACCGCATTGACTGTATAGCATTTGCCGTCTTGGTCATAAATGCTGTCACCAATTTTGAACACCACACGTGATAAAGGCGCAGAGTTTTTGGCATAGACGCGTGTCTCTTCACTTTGAGGAAATAAAATATGGACACATCGGTCGTCTACATCGATGACCACACCCAAGCCCAGCTCGGACTCCGTATCAGATAAATAACGTTGACCAACGGCGAATTCGGTGCTGTGCAATGAAGCAATAGAAATAGTCATAGGGCGATGTCTTTTGTACTCAGATGATAAGAAAATAAATAGCGATGGTGGCTATCATACGGCTAAAGTGACTCACGCATCACTACATCAAAATTCGGATGCGTGATACGGTCACATAAAACAAACCAGCCATTAAACCGAACCATTATATAACGTTAGCGGCTAGATGAGTGCGTTAAGTTGAATTTTCAAGAGAGGGCGTGCGATAGCCATTGATATTATAAGATATTTAGCAGATTCGTTTTTGACTAAGCTGAGATTTAACTAAGTACTAAGCTGATATTTGACTAAGCGTTGTCACGTGCTACATTAAGACGCTCAATGCTTTCAATATAAATTCAAAACAATAACTAAGGATGACGCATGCAAGCGGTTTTTTTAGATAAAGGCACTTTTTCTGATGGCATTGACTTGCCTGCACCAGCAGGAGTCAGCGACTACATCACATATAACGACACGCCAAAAGACACAGACACCATTATTGAGCGTTGTAAAGATGCCGACATCATCATCACCAATAAAGTCCAAATTGGCGCTGACGTCATCGAAAGCTTGCCCAAGCTCAAGCTGATCCAGCTGACGGCCACAGGCATGAACAACGTCGATAAAGAGGCTTGCGACAAGCATGATGTTGCACTTTACAATGTCGCTGGTTACGCCGTCAAAAGCGTCCCTGAGCATACCTTTATGCTGATGCTAACGGCTATGCGCGCAGGTATTCACTATCATCAAAAAGTCGCTGATGGCACATGGCTTGCCAATGGCAATTTTTGTCTGCTTGATATTCCGCTCATTGATCTAGAAGACAAAACGCTTGGTATCATTGGGGTTGGTACGATTGGCAAACGCGTCACCGATATTGCTCGCGCCTTTGGCATGACCGTTTTATGGGCCGAGCATCAAGGACAAGTGCCTCGTAATGAAGATTACACAGCATTTGATGAGGTACTCGCCCGCTCGGACGTCATTACCCTGCACTGTCCACTAAATGAACAGACTCAGCATCTTATTAACAAAGACACGTTGGCAAAAATGACCAAACAGCCACTCATCGTCAATGTGGCGCGAGGCGGGGTTGTCGATAGTCAAGCACTGACCGATGCCATCAACCATGAGCAAATCATCGGCTATGCCAGCGATGTGTTTGAACAAGAGCCAATCGCAAATGATGATCCGTTACTCACCCTTTCCAATCATCCACGTGTGATATTTAGCCCGCACAATGCTTGGGGCAGCAAAAGCGCGCAGGAAACCTTGTGGCAAATGCTCAGCAAACAAGTGACTGATTTTATTGATAAGCAGTCAAAATAACTGATAATCTCAGTATTAAAGACTTGGTTGTGACCAAGTCTTTACACCATTAGGTTAGTATAAAAGGAATTAGCAGAACCGGGATAAATGTTACCAAACCTCTGTCGCCATAGGCACAGTAAGCAAGAAAAATTTATACCCGTTCTGCCTGATAACGCCCTGTATTTGTTTTAACGACTAAACTGCAACCAATCGTCTTTTATCTGACGATATTTGAGCATTACGCGGTCACTGAGATAATTATTGGTCACGTACCAAGGATAGCGATCGCCTTGTTTGGGCAGCTCATTTATGGCTCGTCTCACATACCCCGCTGATAACGCTCCCATCACAGTGTCTTCTTGAATGTGTGCCTCGCTATGGTCGGTTTTTGCTTGTGGTAATGCCACCTTATAACGATGCTTATGCATGTAATCCAGCAGGCGTATGACATACTGACACGCCAGATCAATTTTTAGTGTCCACGAGGCGTTGGTATAGCCAAACAGAGCGACCATATTTGGTATCCCTTCGATCATGGTCGCCTTGTAGGTCATGCGACTGCCGATATCGACTGCCTGACCGTCGATATACACGCTGGCACCGCCAAGCATTTGTATCTTTAGACCCGTCGCCGTGACGATGATATCTGCCTCTAGATGCTGACCTGACTTAAGCCTGATTCCTGTTGGCGTAAAGCAATCTATTTGATCAGTGATGATATCGGCACGCTTATGATGTAAAGCGTTGAATAAGTCACTGTTTGGCACGGCACATAAGCGCTCATCCCAAGGATTGTAACTGGGTAAAAAATGTGCCACGTCTACGTTACTGCCTTTTAACTCTTTTTTGACCCCGTGTTTTAATATCGCTTTCATGGCTCTTGGTGCAAAGATAGCCGCTCGGTAAATGCCTTGTTGCATCAGTACATTACGGGCACGCAGCACAGTATAAGCTTGCTCCTTTGATAAAGGTGACAGACTGCCGGATAACCAGTCAAGCGCATAATCATCGCCCGGTACGCTGGCCACATAGGTTGGCGTACGCTGCAATAACGTCACATGCCGTGCGCATTGCGCGCTTTCTTGATCGACTAGCGCTGGCAACAGTGTCATCGCCGTCGCGCCACTGCCAATAATTACCACTTTTTTGTCATCGTAATGAATATTTTGCCAATGCTGCGGATGCACTATCTGACCCCGAAACGCCTCTTCTTTCTCAAAATGAGGTCGATAGCCTTGCTCATAATCGTAATAGCCAGTAGCACCCACGACAAAATTGGCAGTTAGCGTAAACACTTCACCACTACTCTGGTTTTTTACCATCGCCGTCCAGCGCTGGGTCGTACTTGACCAAGACAGCTGCTGCACCTCGTGCTGGTAGCGAATGTGCTCCGTCACCCCAAACTCGCGCGCGGTATCGGCAATATAGCGCTTGATATCCGCGCCTTTTGCCAACATTCTGTGATCCAGCCACGGGCGAAAGCCATAACCAAAGGTCAGTGCATCAGAATCAGAGCGAACCCCAGGATAGGTAAATAAGTCCCATGTTCCGCCCAAATCTGCCCGTTTTTCTAATATCACAAATCGCTGAGCTGTCTTTTTCTTAGGTGACTGGTTGCGCGTTGCCTTATTGGCGCCTTTACGACCAAATAGATTCTTGTGCTGTCGTTGCTGTAAACGGCATGCCATACCAACGCCAGCAAGACCTGCTCCAATGATCAGCACCTCATAATCTACCGGCACGTTTGACGGTTTTTTAGAGGTAAAACAGTTTTTGAGCGCCTGTTTGGCAGAAGTCATATCAAGCATATTTATTATCCTTATAGTGGCATGCATCCTTGCCTTGCATGGTTTTGTTAAGCAATAACGTTTATATAGCCTATCAATTTTAAAAGAGTACAGTTCTACTAGGATGAATTTTTTGAAACCTCTGTCACGCTTGCGAACAGCCAGTAAGAAAAATTTATACCAGTAGAACATCATAACTGTATGTGCCACTTCTGTTCTGGGTTGACTATTACTAACAACCTAAACCTACGAGTACTTATATCATGCTAAAAAGGACACGGGCTTTCCCAATCCATCCATGCGCCAAGCGTGGGATGTTTGAGGCGTAATTGCTGCGCGTGCAGGTTAAGCCTTGGCGCAATCTCTAATGCAGCACCTTCAGCATAAATGGGATCACCAATCATCACATGACCAACATGTACCATATGTACGCGCAACTGGTGACTGCGACCTGTCACGGGTTTCAACATGACGCGCGTGACTGGTTGACCACCGCACTCTTCATGAGCCACGACTTCATACAAGGTCAGCGCGTGCTTTGACCAGTCAGGATCGACGATATGGCGCGGTTTTGTCAGCGGCTCATAACGTACTGGCACGGATATCTCACCAGTGGCACCCACACTTTCCCACTGCCCAAAAACACGTGCTTGATATTTTTTTTGTGGCAATCGCTCAATAAACTGCTTACTGATATGGGTTTGCGCAGCAGCATTTTTGGCAAAAATTATCAGCCCTGAGGTATCCATATCAAGGCGATGAATCAGTTTAACCACCGGATTGGCGCGTTCAAGCCGAGCAAGCAGGCTCACCTTGAGCGTTTTGCCATCGACACTTAGCAGTCCTGCGGGTTTATCGACCACCCAAATGTCATCATCTTCGTAGACAGTAATGTCTTGCGCAAAGGTCTGAAAAAACTCAAGCGGATAAGCGTTTTCTTGAGCGTTTAGAGTAAGGACTTCTTCATCAGTAAAAGGCATAAAATGAGCTACTTATGTGGTTGGACTTGAAGGTACTGAACTATGAACCAGTTATTATGGGCGAACACAAAACGGGTAAGCACTTGAATTAGGAAGAAAAAAACAGATATAAATGTAAGTTTAAGAGAATGCCAGAAAACATAGGTGACAGAGAAACCATAACCTGTATCGTTATGTTTTGATTTATTGTGCTAATAGTAATTGTTGAGCAATTTAACTGGCATACCTCTGCCAATCGCTGCCAAACATGTTAATATAATCGCACATTTTCACCAATTCTAAACCATTCTTTGGCTTCTTATCCTCTATCATGACACCACTATATAGAGAGATACACGCTAACAGAAATAATAAAACAAGAGAGATAATATTATGTCAGACCTTATTGTTAACACCACCGATACAGATTTCGACCAAGACGTATTACAATCAGATGTACCAGTACTGGTAGATTTTTGGGCGGCTTGGTGCGGTCCATGTAAAGCCATTGCGCCTATTTTAGAAGAACTGGCGACTGAATACCAAGGTAAAGTTAAAATCGTCAAAGTTGATGTGGACAGCAACCCACAAGCAGCAAGCCGTTTTGGTATCCGTAACATCCCAACACTGTTTGTATTCAAAGACGGTGAGAAAGTAGATTCAGTCATGGGTTTACAGCCAAAAGCGGAATTGGCTAAAGTATTAGACAAGCATCTATAAGTTAATATTTGTTGGCATCAACCCGTTTGATGTTCACGTTTTACAACGTAATGCTATGTTTCAGAAAGCTATCATCTGTCTTAGATGATGGCTTTTTTGCTTATTTTTTATGCAAAAAACTCAATTATATGACTTTTTTGGCAAAATTTATTGACAACGTCATTGTGAAGACCGTATAGTCTGCTGACAACAGAAAACTAACGGTTTTCTTAAGTGTCTTATTGCTATTCTCCTCGTGTTTATCAACAAAAACACAATCGTCATTATAAACACCATTGCTGAACGAAATGACTGAACACAATTACTGATACTGAGTTTTTGACGCAGACTCTTATGTGGCCTTCTTTGCCTTTATTTCTTATTACCTTGCATCAAACGATTGCAATCCGTACATAAGCTGACGTGTAAAATCAAAACTACATAAATTCTCGTTCTGTGCACACACCCTCTATCACTATACTATCGCTGTTTTAATCAATGTCGTGACTTGTGCTGCTAATGGCATCTCTCATCTGATCAATTGCTAATGACCTATCTATGAATCTAACTGAATTAAAGAAAAAATCAATCGCTGAGCTATTGGCAATCGCCAAAGAAATGGGTCTTGACAACATGGCGCGTAGCCGTAAACAAGACATTATCTTTGCTATCTTAAAAACCCATGCCCGTAATGGTGAAGCCATTTACGGTGACGGCGTGCTTGAGGTTCTTCCTGACGGTTTTGGCTTTTTACGTTCCTCAGAAGGCTCTTATTTGGCAGGCCCTGACGACATCTATGTCAGCCCTAGTCAAATTCGTCGTTTTAGTCTCAAGACGGGTGACAGTATTGCTGGTACGATTCGTCCACCAAAAGATTCTGAGCGTTACTTTGCGCTATTGAAGGTTGGTGAAATCAACTTTGATACGCCAGATCGTTCACGTCATAAGCTTATCTTTGAGAACTTAACCCCTCTATTTCCAACTGAGCAATTGAAGCTTGAGCTTGGTAATGGCACTACTGAAGATTTGACGGGTCGTATCATTGACTTGATTGCTCCGATTGGTAAAGGTCAACGCTCTATTATCGTGGCACCGCCAAAAGCGGGTAAGACGATGTTGCTACAGACCATCGCTCAGTCAATTACTCGTAATAACCCTGAGTGTTATCTGATTGTACTACTCATCGACGAGCGTCCAGAAGAAGTGACCGAGATGGTACGTACCGTGCGCGGTGAAGTGGTTGCCTCTACCTTTGATGAGCCGCCACAGCGTCACGTACAAGTTGCCGAAATGGTCATCGAAAAAGCCAAACGTTTGGTTGAACATAAGCAAGACGTGGTCATTTTGCTTGACTCTATTACTCGTCTTGCCCGCGCTTATAACACCGTCATTCCTTCATCAGGCAAAGTATTGACTGGTGGTTTGGATGCCAATGCGCTAGAGCGTCCAAAACGCTTTTTCGGTGCGGCGCGTAATGTTGAAGAAGGTGGTAGTTTGACCATTATCGCCAGTGCCTTAATTGACACCGGTAGTAAAATGGACAGCGTTATTTTTGAAGAGTTCAAAGGAACGGGTAACCAAGAGATTACGCTTGAGCGTGATTTGGCCGAAAAACGCGTTTTCCCAGCCATCAATATCAAAAAATCTGGTACGCGCCGCGAAGAGCGCCTATTGGATGAAGACAAATTGCGTAAAGTTTGGATTTTACGTAAATTGCTACAGCCGATGGATGGCGTACAAGCCACTGAGTTCTTATTGGATCGTCTCAAAGAGGCAAAAACCAATGATGAGTTCTTTGAGCAAATGAAGCGTAAATCACAGAACTAGGGACAGCCAAGAATTTACTTGCTGACTAAGTAAAAATAGCGTTATTTATTAAGACCGCCTCTGTGCGGTCTTTTTGTTTGCGACTTTTCTCATTTAGAAATATACCGCATGTCTTTATCAAAACAGTTATCTTACTATCTATTTGATTACAATGACTCTATGCAAAACGACTACTATGGATACAGTGGGGCAACATATTTTACAGACATCTTGCAAAGCTTAGCGCTTTTACTACGCCTAGAAATAGTAATATGGGTTAGCATAAGAGCCAGTATAGATATACTCTGCTATCAGATATCGATAGTAGTATTTTTGAGATATTTGCTATGCTTAATAATCCTTACTAATGCAGACCTTATTATGTCTTGCGGTAGCACAATAGATTATTTTAGGATAATTACCCACAAGCTTTACTCCATTATGTTGGTATAAGCAGCTAGGGTAATGAAAATATCGTCTCCTGATTTTGACAAACCAAATTGATAACTTAATAGGTGATACTATGAAATTTGCTAAAACTATCGCAATGACTGCTCTTACTAGCTCAGCTCTTATCATGGGTGGCTGTGCAAGCGGTGGCTACGGCTACAACAGTGGTGTAAGCAATACTGCAAAAGGTGCTGCTGCTGGTGCAGCCGCTGGTGCATTGATTAGAAGTGGCGGAAACAGCAAAGACATCGCACGTGGTGCACTTGGTGGTGCTGCAGTTGGTGGCGCAGGTGCTTACATCCTTAATAACAGCAGATAATCGCTAAAGCCTATTTTAGGAACTTGAGGCTTTACTGCTTTATGATCTGATTCAAAGTAGTTAAGCCAATCAAAGATATCTTAAAATACAAAAAAGCCTGCAATATATATTGCAGGCTTTTTTAATGGGTAATTTTTATAATTAGAGGTATTTTATAAGCACCTATGACAATGCACCACTAAACGTATCGCAAGATTGAATGTTGCCACTCTCTAATCCACGCGTGAACCACTGAATACGTTGCTGGCTTGTGCCATGAGTAAAATTATCTGGCACCACTTCCCCACCACTTGCTTTTGCTAGGCGATCATCACCAATTTGACCTGCCGCGTTAATGGCTTCGTCAATATCACCTGCTTCTAAGAACTGTACACGTTCTTGGTTGCGCTGTGCCCAAACGCCAGCAAAGCAATCTGCCTGCAACTCTTGTAGCACTGACAATTTATTGGCTTGTGCCCGCGTGACTTGACGGCCGGCTTCATTGACTTGTTGCGTGATCCCTAATAAGGTCTGAACATGATGACCAACTTCATGCGCAATGACATATGCTTGAGCAAAGTCACCAGCCTTACCTTGATTGTCTTCACCACCTGAGCCTTGTTGATCACCAGTAATACCTAAGTTCTGACGCATCTCTACAAAAAATGATGTGTCCAAATATACGGTCTGATCACCTGGGCAATAGAATGGACCAGTTGCTGCACTAGCACTACCGCAGGCCGAACTGACTTGTCCATTAAATAGAATCAGTGACGGCTCTTGATAGGTGCTACCTGCTTCATTAAAGACCTGATGCCAAACCTCTTCTGTATCTGCCAATACCACTTTTACAAATTGTGTGTCCCTATCAGTCTCTGTTGCAAGTTCAGTCGACGCCTCTCCACCACTGCCTCCTGCAATTACCTGACCTGTTTGCAAAGCGGTCATTGGATTTACACCAAATACCAACCACAAAATACCAGCAATGATAATACCGCCGATACCACCGCCTATCATCTTACCACCGCCCTTACTTGAGCGTACGTTCGTGCTGCCTCGTCTACCTTGCCATTTCATAATGCTATTCCTCAAACTTACGATAGACATTGCTATTCGTGTCAATAGTTATTCATATTATGTGCTTTTACGCTCAACGCTCTACTCTGCTCTGCTATGTACATCTAATACAGCAAAATCAAATCTTTTGAAAATTCTTTAGATATTTTGTTTCTTCTTATGCAATTAGAAACGCCGCAAATGCCTCGTTTACTTCGGATTTTACTCATCACATCACAATAAAATGCTAAAAAACATAGCAGAAATCTAGACGTAGCAGGCGCTTGAGACTAGAGTGATGTCATTGATTATACGTCGATTAATAAGGATTGCTGTATTAAAAATTATACTGTGTAAACAATATAAAAAATTATTTCACATTTTATTGTTACTTAATTGTACAAGCTATTTCTATTTAAATAAAAAACATATAGAATGCGTGAAAGCTGAGTAGCTGTGACTAAGATGAGTTGATTTCCGGGGTATCTTGGATTTCAACCTTTGTTGCTGCTACTGCTCATTTCATTTTTCCGGAGAATACCTTATGAAACTTAAATTACTTGCTCTAGCTGGTATCATGACTGCAACTATGGGCCTAACTGCCTGTGACAGCAACAAAGAAAACGCTGCTGAAGATTTATCTGACGCGCAAGAAGAAGTGCAAGACGCTTCTGCTGAACTAGACGACGCTGCTGCTGAAGGCGAAGTTACTGCTGATGCTGACGCTGCTGTTGCCGGCGCTGAAGCTGATATCGCTGAAGCTCAAGCTGCAACTGCTACTGACGAAATGGACGCTGAAGTTCCTGTAGACGGTACTACTACTAGCGTAGATATGGCTAGCGAAACTCCTGCTACTGATACTGCTGCTGTTGAAGCTTCTGACGAAGTTGTTGTTGAGCAACCAGCTCAGTAATTTTATCTTTTATAAGATAAAAACAGTGTAATTAAAAGAGAGAGCGTATGCTCTCTCTTTTTATGTGTGCGATTTATTAAATAAAATATGGTAAAGACCAGTCATCGTTAGCGTCTTGCATCACACGTATGCTCTCGTCAACATACTTCTACAATATAAGAAACGATGGTAGATAGTAAACTAGGGTAGCAAAGCTATCTTAAAATGCCAAAGCAGTCAGATAGCCAAGAACACCCATCATGCCTAGGCATCAAATAATTTCTCATCAACTTGCTGACGAAATTTTTGTCCCGTTTTAAAAGTTACCACACGGCGTGCAGATACGGCCACCGGTTCACCTGTCTTAGGATTGCGTCCTGGACGACTATTTTTATCTTTAAGCTCAAAGTTGCCAAAGCCTGAAAGCTTGACCTCTTTGCCATCAATCAAACTCTCTGACAACTCATCAAAGAAGTTCTCGACCAAACAGCGGCCTTCTTGGCGTGTTAGGTTAAGGTGACTCATCAAATGCTCAATCATGTCAGATTTGGTTAAGGTGCTCACAGTACGACTCCTATGCTATGTCGTGATGTCGAATATCATGGTTTAGCGTTACGAAGGTTAGTGTCAGTTATTATAAAGCTTTTTTGACGTCTTTTTAACAAAGATGGCATAAAAATCTTTTATTAATAACGACTTAACTTATATTCAAACTGGATTTTTTAGAACGATATCTTGTCTTCATAATGATTGCTATGAATAATAATGCTCCATAGTCAAAAAAATAAGACTATAGAGCATCTAGTATCTTAATATGACGTTTTAACTGTCACGCAGCTGTACAGCATGCTGCTCAGCCAACGCTTGCACCACTTTATCAGTGGCTGTTTTTACCGCCTCATCAGATAAAGTTTGCAGACGGTCTTGCCATATCAAGGCAAAGGCTAGTGAGCGCTGACCTGCTGGCACTTTATCGCCTTGATAAACATCAAACAACCAAAGATCCGTCAACATGCTACCTGCGGCAGCGCGTATCGTTGATTCTAGGGTTTGCAAACTAATCTCACTGTCTACTAAAATTGCAATGTCGCGGCGTACTTGTGGGAATTTACTTGGCGTACTGATAGTATGCTGTTCACGTGCAAGCGTCAGTAATGGCGCAAGTGACAATTGAGCGACCCAAGTAGCTGGTAAATCTAGTTGTTTGGCCGTATTAGGGTGCAATTGTCCAAGCCAGCCAACGTACACGTCATCGATATATAGCTTAGCGCTCTGGCCTGGATGCAAGAAGCTTAGTGCACTACGCTCATAGCGGATGCGGGCATTATCGATCTGTGCAGGAAGTAATTGCTCAATGTCATGTTTTAAGTCGTAGAAATCTAGTGCACGGTTTTGATAGGCTTGTTCATCCCAAATATCACCCACTGCTACCAAGGCGATGCTTGGTGTTTGTACCAACTCGCTGATACTCTGACCAACAAAACTTAACCCTGTCTCAAAAAACCGCACACGTGGCTGCTGACGGTTTAGATTATATTGTACACACGGCAATAAGCTTGACAATAAAGTACGGCGCATCACTGCCAAATCACTAGAGATTGGATTGGCCAATGCCAGCACTTCTCCCAATGCTTTATCATCGAGCAGTGCTTCTAGTTTGGCATCACTAAAGCTAAAGCTGATCGCTTCCATATAGCCATTATCGACCAGCGCCAGCTTCATTTCGTGCGTCAGGTCTGCGGTATCATCGTAGTCCATGCTGACTTGCAAATGTGGCAACACGCTCGGAATATTATCATAACCATAGATACGAGCAATTTCTTCGATGAGATCCTCGCGAATACTCATATCGAAACGGTACGAGGGCGGCGTACAAATCAGTGCGTCCGCTTGTTGCTCTACTACAAACCCTAACTGAGTCAAAATGCGTACCATAACCGTAGGCTCAATATCGATACCGATGACATCACGAACCTTAGTAATCGGTAAAGTAATAGGCGCGCGTGCTGGCAGCTGCTCTTGGTTTTCTACATTTACGATTGACCCTGCTTGACCAGCCGTGACACCAGTAATCAAGTCACGAGCACGTGCTAGTGCAAGCACTGGCAACTCAAAGTCTACCCCACGCTCAAAACGTTGCGATGCATCAGTGTGCAAACCAAAACGACGGGCGCGCGCAGCGATTGCTAAAGGATTAAAGAAAGCACTTTCTAGTACAATATTACTTGTACTATCCGTCACACTACTACGCTGACCACCCATGATACCAGCAAGCGCAAGGATACCTTTATCATCAGCAATGACTAGCTCATCACCTGTTAAGGTAATGGTTTGTTCATTCAATAGAGTCAGGCTTTCCTTGGGTTGCGCCAAACGCACCACAATGTCACCAACAATAGTATCGGCATCAAAAGCATGCAGTGGCTGACCAAGCTCCATGAGCACATAATTGGTCACATCTACCAAAAAATTGTGCGATCGTAGTCCGGACTGTACCAATGCATCTTGCATCCATTTTGGCGTGTCAATGCTACGATCAATATGGCTAATTGACTGTAATAAGTAACGTGGACAAGCTTCTACCGCCATTACCGTCACGGCGGGCGTCTGACCGTTATCAGTGTCTGCTACATTGTCAGCGATTTCTGGCATTTGCATAGGCAAATCATTGAGCACTGATATTTCACGGGCAATACCGCGTACACTGAAGCAATCACCACGGTTTGGCGTGATTGAGATATCTAGTATCTGATTGTCTAAGCCCAAATAACTACGGATATCGGTACCAATCGGCGCATCCTCTGGCAGCTCAAGCAAACCATCAATGCTATCAACCAAATCAATCTCAGAAGCACCGCATAGCATACCGTTAGAGGCCACACCGCGCAGCTTGCTTTTTTTGATTTTGAAGCCTTGTTTATCATCGCTCGGTAGTACAGCCCCAACCGTCGCAACAGGCACTTTCATACCAACCGTCACATTCGGCGCGCCGCAGACAATCTGCAATGGCTCAGCGTCACCGATATTTACCTGTGTGACACGCAGCTTATCCGCGTCAGGATGCTGCTCGACGCTCATGACTTCGCCAACGACCACGCCTGTAAAGGCACGAGCAACCGCATAACGATCATCAATTTCTAGTCCAGCCATGGTCAACTGTTCGGCCAACTGTTCACTGGTATTATCAGGGTTCACCCATTGACGTAGCCACTGTTCGCTAATTTTCATAAGTCTCTCGGATCAGAATTTTATAATAAAGATTGTGAAGTAAAGGTTGGCACATTCACTTGTTATATGAACAAGGAGCACTTTTATATAAACAAAAAGCCCTCTAGCCAAACTGCTTTAAGAAGCGTACGTCATTTTGGAAAAACAAACGCAAATCATCAATACCATAGTACAGCATGGCAAAGCGCTCAATACCCATCCCAAAAGCGAAGCCTGTGTATTTGTCGCTATCAATACCGCAGTTGGTCAGTACTTGTGGATGCACCATACCGCAGCCCATCACTTCAAGCCATTTACCATTATCATCTAGAATATCCACTTCGGCAGAAGGCTCAGTGAACGGGAAAAATGAAGGACGGAAGCGAACGGTCAACTCTTTGGCAAAAAACGCTTCTAAAAATTCGCTGATCAAGCCTTTTAGTTCAGCAAAAGTACTCGACTCTGTGACCATAAGGCCTTCTAGCTGATGGAACATCGGCGAATGGGTCTGGTCAGAATCGTTGCGGTAAACACGACCAGGACAAATAATACGAATCGGTGGCTCATTCTTTTCCATCGTACGAATCTGTACCGGACTGGTATGTGTACGCAGCAAATAATGGGCATCAAAATAGAAGGTGTCGTGCATGGCACGTGCAGGATGGTGTGACGGAATATTCAAGGCTTCAAAATTGTAGTAATCACTTTCAACTTCAGGGCCTGTCGCCACATTGAAACCCGCCTGTACAAAATACTGTTGCATACGCTGGGTGATCATCGTGACTGGATGCAAATGGCCTTTTTTGCCACCACGAGCAGGTAAAGTGATGTCAATGCTCTCAGCTTCTAGCTTGGCATTTAGCGCAGCGACTTCGAGCTGTTGTTGCTGATCGGTCAATACCTGCTGAATGCGGCTACGTACCTGATGCAACCAGCCACCGTAGGTTTTTTTGTCATCTGCTTCTAGCTTGCCCATCTGTTTTGACCAGCTGGTGAGCAAGCTTTTTTTACCAGTCAATTGCACACGCAAGTCTTGCAATACACGAGTATCAGTTACTTGTAAGATCAGCGCTTCAGCCGCATCGGTAAACGCGATCAATTGCGCTTCATTAAGATCATTCAGTTCTGAGGATAAAGTCGGTAGCGCCGACAAGTCGATAGTGGCAGCAGGGGTAGTCATAAGACGCATCATTCCTGATTTGAACGGACTATTAATTGTAGGGATTTGACCAAATATTGCAAACCATTTACTCAATCATTTTGATAAAAATTGAAGATTATGAATGGCTTGAATATTTAGACAGGGGCCAGCGTGGCCTGTACTAAAATTTAGTTTTATATGCACCACAAGCAAAATCATATAATATAAAAAAAGCCACCGACCAGCGGTAGCTTCTATTAATATCGTACTATTAATCAATATCAGTGCTATCCATTTAAATACTCACTTAATAACCTGAATATCTAAAGGATGGCTAATATTTAGGCCAATTCCGCTTTTGCTTTTTCGACCAATGCGGTGAAAGTTGCAGCATCATGCATAGCGATGTCAGCAAGTACGCGACGATCGATTGCGATGTTGGCTTTTTTCATGCCATTGATGAAGCGGCTATAGCTTAAGCCATTTAAGCGTGCACCAGCATTGATACGTGCAATCCAAAGACGACGGAAAGTACGTTTTTTGTTGCGACGGTCACGATAAGCATACTGACCAGCTTTGGTCACTGCCTGTACCGCTACGCGGTAAACACGTGAACGGGCACCGTAGTAGCCTTTTGCGCGCTTTAAGATTTTTTTGTGACGGCGATTTGCCTGTACACCACGTTTTACACGGGCCATAATTTACTCCAAGATATTTTAATCACTGTTAAGCGAATGATGATGCTGTTAGATAACAAACATCATTGTCAGATTGCAAAGTCAAATATGTTTAATTAAAGATAAATGACGATAGGCTATTAGATGTATGGGCACATACGACGAACTGCTGCTTCGTCAGACTTGTGCACCAACTTAAGACCACGCAACTGGCGAATACGCTTAGGTGATTTCTTGGTCAAAATATGGCTTTTGAATGCTTGCTTACGCTTGAAGCCGTTCGCTGTTTTTTTGAAACGTTTAGCGGCACCGCTTCTGGTTTTCATCTTAACTTTCATGATGATTTGCCTCTTTTTCTGTGTTAGAACCTGGTCGTCAAATAGTCGTACTGAATAATTGTCACTTAAATAACAACTAAACCTCTATTTGCCTCGAGGTGGGAGGCGCTATTTTAGCAGATAGTGCGTTGTTTTGCCAAGCAAAGTTTTAACGCGTCTTTAGCAAACAATGAGAATAACCCATTCTTATGAGCCGACTCCTCACATACCCTCTCAAAACCCCATTAAAGTTACGAATTACCGCCAAATAGATTGAATGTCAGCTTAAGCTGTGCTTTAGTAGACACTAACATTTGGTATAATCTAAGTACCAAAAATATAAGTCCCAATGATTCTGAATCATCTACCCTACTGCTCAACCATACAACCTTGCTCCTTTAATATCATGATAAGCAGAACACATCGCCTGTAATCGCTAGGAGAAACAACATGTCAGAAAAAAAATTAGACGTTGATGATGAATTCTTAGCTTTTGAAACCGTGATGCGCGTACGCCACGCTGAAATCGATGCAAATCAGTATCTAACACTCGAAGCATTGACAGCCCTTTTGACTGAGTCTTGGCTGAGATTTTTGTACGCTCAAGGCATCAAAGAAGTCAATGCAGACTATCAAGGTTTGATTATTGATGAGTTACAACTAAATATTCGCAGTCGTGTCAAAGTGCGTGAAGAGCTTTTGTTTGAAGTAGGCATTAAACCTTCCTATGACAATGGCGGTCATGTAGAAATAAAGGTCTCTCGGATGCACACAGGTGAGTTGGTGGCACATGCAAGGAAGCATTTTGTCAATTACGACTTTAGGCTCAATAAAGTGACGGCACTTGATAGCACGATTAAAAAAGCGCTTTACCCACGTTTATGCAAGCATTAGTGCTATTTATTCCAACAAATAGTACTTATCAAATGAACCATATTTTTTATACATGGCGTTTTCTCTCAAAATATAAATAGAATGACCAAATAACGACACCTTTAATAAACGGATGAATGATGACTTTACCTGCTTGGCTAGCTGCCATAAAATTTAATGCTGATGGCTTGATTCCTGCAATTGCCCAAGATCACAAATCTGGGCGTATTTTGATGATGGCCTGGATGAATGCAGAAGCGCTACAACTGACCGCACAGACCCAAACGGCTGTTTATTTTTCGCGCTCACGTGCCAAGTTATGGCACAAAGGAGAGTCCTCAGGGCATACCCAGACTGTCCATGATATCCGCTTAGATTGTGATGCCGACGTTATTGTGCTGAGTGTCACTCAAGCGGGCGGTATTGCCTGTCATACAGGACGAGAGTCTTGTTTCTATCGACGTTTGGATCTATCTGGTCAGACCCCAGAATGGCAAACCGTGGACAAAGTTCTAAAAGACCCCTCTGACATTTATCATTTAAATACATCAGACGGTGAGACTGTTCAAAACACCAACTTGAGCACTCATGCCGATACTGAATCTAATCATACTTCAGTCGATGAGCGCTCTATCCTGCAACAACTGGATCACGTATTGGCAGAACGAAAACAAGCCGATGCCGACAGTTCTTATGTGGCAAGTTTATATGCCAAAGGATTAAATAAAATTTTGGAAAAAGTGGGTGAAGAAAGCGTAGAAAGTATTATCGCTGCCAAAGATTTTGCCCACTGCGATGAAAATAGAGACAAAGCGCAATACGATGATGCCCGTCATGAGCTTATTTATGAAGTGGCAGATGTCTGGTTTCATACCTTGGTTGGGCTGGCGTGGTTCGATATAGAATCAGATGCAGTATTAAATGAGCTGGGTCGACGCTTTGGTCTCTCAGGTATTGATGAGAAAGCAGCACGATAGATAATAGGCAACATGACAAAATAATCTTCTACCTGCGAGGATTGTATTTGGTTTCACCTATTTGTCATAAGCGCAGGTTATAATACAGTCTTTTTACTTCATACTATATTTGGGTGCTTTTTATTTAAGAGATCAATCTCCTATCTATTTAAAGCACTTATGATAAAGACTGAAAACCAAGTCAAAAGGATACCATTATGGGCAGTTTTTCTATTACACACTGGCTGATTTTATTGGTTGTGGTGGTAGTCGTGTTTGGCACTGCAAAACTCAAAAATGCAGGCAAAGATTTGGGCGGCGCTGTCAAAGGTTTTAAAGAAGCCGTTAAAGACGAGAACACAGAACACGCTAAAAAGCAGGTAGTACTCGATCATGAGGGCAACGCATATAAGGGCGAGCGTACAACAAGCAACAAGGTTGATACTAGTAATACCCACTCTACTCCTGTTGACGATAAGCACAATATATAATGTTTATCGCATTTAGCCTGTCTCAATTAAAATAGTGATATTCAACCATTATGTTTGATATTGGGTTTTCTGAATTACTCCTCTTTGGCGTTATCGCCCTGATTGTCTTGGGTCCAGAAAAACTGCCTCAGGCAGCACGGACGGCTGGTCAATGGTACGCCAAAATTCGTCGAACCGTCTCTACCTTACAGTCTGAAATAGAAGCAGAGCTAGACTTGGCTGAAACACGGCAACAAATGCAAAAAGAGCTTGCCAAAATTCGTCAAACTGAGGCGGATATGCGACGTGAAATGGCAGAGATGCGCGGCAATATGAAAGAGTTTGCACACTCTCACAATCAGCACCTAAAAACCTCCCAGACTAAAACGGATAGCACTGACGATATTCAAAGCAATAAGACAGATCGCGATGATATAGCCGTACAAAATACTGAACAAAGCACTGACGATATTTCGACCACCGCTACTGTACAGACAACTCAACCTCCTCAACCCATTGTTACCAGACCGTGGGAAAACATGTGGTTCCGTCTGGGTGCCTATGATAAGGCTCGTCGTCTACCTATGCCGCCCTATTTACCGAACCACAAAGCGGACACCCTATTAAACGCTCATTCATTAGAACAGCCAGCCTTCACCAAAAAACAGGAGGCTAATTGATGGGATTGTTTAAGCGTAAAAAAAGCCGCCAAGAAAAAATCATGGATGCAGAGATTGCTGGAACGGAAAGCGAAGATCTAGATATCAATGTCAAGACAGATAATACCTATGAGGAGTCGACCACCGATGTGTTAAGTACATTGGGCGATATGCCGATTACTGAGCATTTGATTGAGCTGCGTCGACACTTGATCAAAATATGTGTGGCAGTATTGGTGATATTTTTGGCACTAGCAGGGTTTTCGCGCGAGCTGTATAACTTTTTATCAGACCCTTTAGTGGCTCAGCTCCCTGCCAATTCCACCATGATTGCGACAGATATTACCTCCAACTTTATGGCACCGATACGTCTGACGGTATTTGTCGCAGCGTTTTTGGCAATGCCGTATATTTTGTATCAAATTTGGTCATTTGTAGCACCCGGTTTGTATAAAAAAGAGAAGAAAATTGCGATTCCAGTACTACTCTCCTCTATATTTTTATTCTATGCTGGCGTGGCTTTTTCTTATTTTATTGTACTAAAAGGCGTGCTGAAATTCTTCATTATGTTTGCTCCGCAAAACGTCTTACCGATGACAGATATCGACAGCTATCTGAGCTTTGCCCTAAAACTGTTTATGGTATTTGGGTTAACGTTTGAGATTCCAGTCGTCACTCTGCTCTTGATATTGACTGGCATTGTCTCCATTCAGAGCCTAGAAGACAAACGTCGTTATATTATCGTGGGCTGTTTTGCAGTGGCTGCTGTCGTGACGCCGCCTGATGGGGTATCTATGCTGATGCTTGCGATTCCCATGTGGTTATTATTTGAGCTTGGTTTATTGTTGGCCAAAATTTTAATCAAAGAAGAGCGTACGCCTGTTTTATCCACGACCAATAAAGAGTAAAATAATGACATCCTCATTTGGCTCGATGTGAGTCTAGTCAATATATAAAATACAGTTTTGACTGTTTGACTCTTCTTATCCCATCAATAAGCGTAATGCTTATTATCATGATTGCGCATCATCACAATCTATCAGCCATTGTCTATGCAGTGGCTTTTTTTACCGTCGTTGTTTTTAATCACTCTCTGTACTTTAGGTAGCTTTATTATGTCCGCATCTATGCCAGCTTATATGAGCGACCCCACTGATGAGCAGCTGAGCGCGCTGAATATGGCCATGGATCATAAGTCATTCAAAGTGGTTGCTTATGCAGGTGCTGGTAAAACAACGACGCTTAAATTGATTGGTGAGCGCTTGCGTGGACGCGGTTTATATCTCGCCTTCAACAAAGCGATTGCTAATGACGCACGGCAGAAGTTTCCGCCCCATGTAGAATGTCGCACGTTTCATTCGCTTGCTTATCGTCACGTCGCACGTGATATTACGGCAAAATTATCTTTGCCACGCTTTTCACCCAAGCGTTTGGGCGATGATTTGGGATTGCAGCCTGTACAAGTCCGTCGGCAAATGGATGGGGTCAATAAGTACATTACACTGACGCCAGCACGGTTGTCTCGTTTTGTTAGCGATGCCGTCAGCAATTTTTGTAGCACACATGCCAGCTACCCTGCGCCAAGGCATTTATTGTTTCCCAGCTGGCTCGACGAATCGGACTCAGAGCAGCTGCGCGAGATGCTATACCCTGCTGTTGAGCAGCGCTGGCTACAGTCGATTGATGCCCGTCATCCTGCGGGTATTGGTCATGATATTTATCTCAAACTTTGGGCGCTATCCAAACCCAGCATTCCTGCCGATTTTATTTTATTTGACGAAGCGCAAGATGCCGATCCATTGATGATGGGTATCTTGACCCAGCAGTCAAGGCAGGTAATCTATGTGGGTGACGCGCACCAGCAGATTTATGAATGGCGCGGTGCGGTCAATGCCATGAAAAAATTGCCACTGCCGCAGACCTTATTGACGCAGTCGTTTCGTTTTGGTGAACCCATTGCAGAAGTGGCCAATACCTTACTAAAGGCCTTACAAGAAGAAGTGCCGTTAAAAGGCAATCCCAATAAACAATCCTCAACTGACAAAGGCATGGTGCATAGCAAAAAAGATGCCATCCTATGCCGTACCAATGCTGCTGCTATGGCACAATTATTGACAGGACTAAAACTCGGGCATCGGGTGGCGCTGCAAGCGGATACCGATCGTATGCTCAAATTCTGTCAGGCGGCAGAAAACTTAAAAAACGGTAAATCGGCATACGGCGTCCCTGAGTTAGCGTATTTTTATAATTGGGGTGATGTACAAGAATACTCTGAAACCAATGAAGGCAGTGATCTAAAAACACTGGTAAAACTGGTCGACGATCATGGCACCAATGTATTAAGCCAAGCGGTCAATAGTCTCACCAGTATCGAAAATGCCGACTATGTCATCTCAACGGCGCATAAAGCCAAAGGGCTGGAATGGGGCAAAGTACAGTTAGACGATGACTTCTATTATGATGTTACAACTAATGCCGTTAAGATAAGCCCAGAAGAATTACGCTTGCTTTATGTCGCCTGTACACGTGCCCAAAGTAACTTGGATATTCATCATATTAAAGACTTAATATCAGGATTACAGACAGGCAAAAAAGTAATTTTTGGCAATACTTAATTACTCTTTGTAGTTACCTATCCAGACTTTCAATTTCTATTTATCACGACTCTTTAGCAGTGAAACACAAGCATGAATACCGATCAGCCATGTCAAGTACGTAAAAACACGATCAGCCAACTGTTTGCCAATCCCGTTCGTCTCCTCGCCCCGATGGAAGGCTTAACTGATCCTTTAATGCGCCAAATCCTAACGCAAATTGCATCAGACTTGGGTCGTCCCTATGATTGGTCAGTGAGCGAGTTTATTCGTATCACTCAACATGTCTTGCCGGCGCATGTCTTTTATAAATACGTGCCAGAGTTGCATCATGATGCCAAAACGTCCTCTGGTACGCCTATTCATGTGCAGCTACTCGGTAGCGAGGCACAGCTGATGGCAGAAAACGCCGCTTATGCTGCCGAGCTTGGTGCGCCCGCTATCGATATTAACTTTGGTTGCCCTGCCAAAACCGTCAACAGCCATCGTGGCGGCTCCGTCTTGCTCGATGAGCCTGAAGTTATGTATGACATTATCAGCGCGGTGCGCGGTGCAGTGCCTGACCACCTTCCTGTCTCGGCTAAGATTCGTTTGGGCTATACCGATACCAGTCGTATGGATGATATTCGCGGTGCGATTGCGTCAAGCGGTGCTGATTGGCTGACTATTCATGCACGCACCAAAACCCAAGGCTACAAACCACCTGCTTATTGGGACAAGATTCAGAATTTTAATACGCTGAGCATTCCCGTGATTGCAAATGGCGAGATTTGGAATGTAGAGCAAGCACAAAACTGTATGGAGCAAGCAGCAACTAAGCATCTTATGTTAGGTCGCGGCGCGGTCACTCGTCCTGATTTGGTTGCACAGGTTGATAATAACGCTGAAAACCTAAACAACACGGCTACGCTATTATGGCAAGATTTGATTGCGCATCAGATTAAATTTTTGGAAGGTGCAGCGAAAAGCGATGTGGTCTTGGTCGGTCGTTATAAGCAATGGCTAGGCATGCTCACCAAAGGATTTAGTGAAGCGCAAACCCTGTGGGAAGAGATCAAGCGAGAAAAAAATAAGACAGTCATTATTAACGCACTGCAAGCCAGTGTACGATAATGACCAACTGTCTTTTTTTGATAAATGACGGTGAGAACAGCTGTTAAATTAAGTGCTGATGCGAATTGCTAAATAAAATAGCATCAAACAACAAGCAATAGACAGCACCCAAAGTATGGAACGAAACGTTGCCAAATTGGTGATATAAGCTACGCAATAACCAATCCGAATCAACACATACAGCCACGCCAATGTGTTAATAATCAATTGCGGTACAAAGAACAGCATCGCCACCAATACGGCAGCCAAAAATACTGGCAACGTCTCATAACTGTTTTGCTGTGCCGCATTTGCACGGGCGGCCGTACCTGTTGTCTGTTGCAAAAAATCACGCGGATGCGCGTTATCAGCCAGATGAAAGCCGCCAAATATCTTTGACAACATTGCCATCGTTACTGGCAGTAAGCTTGCCACTACCATCGCCCAAATGGCGGATGCGGCTGTATCAGAGACCATTCCAAAGAGTGCATTCATTAGCGTCTCTGCCCCTACCCTGCAACAATTTCAAAATCATGAGTGATGTTTACGCCACCTTGCGCCAACATACGACTGGCTGAGCAGTACTTTTCTGCTGATAGATTCACAGCCTTTTCAACTTGCTTGTCCTTGATGTCTTTACCAGTCACGATGAAATGTAGATGGATATCCGTATACACCGCTGGTATGGTCTCAGCACGCTGTGCCGTCAGCTCGCAGCGTACATCTTGCACTTCTTGACGAGATTTTTGTAAAATCGATACCACATCATAACTGGCACAGCCACCAAGTCCTAACAGAATCAGCTCCATTGGGCTTGCACCCTTTTCTTTACCGCCATCCATTTGTATATTGTGCCCTGATGGTGACACGCCCATAAACGCTTTGTTTTCTTGCCATGCAACACTTGCTTTTAACTCTGACATTTCGAGTAATCCTTATAGTAATTGATAAATTATCTGTTTTTTATTTTTAAAAACGATCTAGCTTGCTAGAACGTGCCTTAATTTTGATTTTTATAATCACATGCAGTAAATATGAGCCAATTGAAAAGATGCTCACAGGCAATATCAATCAATTGACTTATTTTCTGATCATCATTCAGCCATTTAGCTATTAATATCATCTTAGCTATAATGATTCGAGCAGAAACCTGTCCTAGTGTAGCACAAGCCAATATGAGGTTTTATAGCACCCTTGTCTTAGATTGTCGTCAAAGTAAAAGTAACACAAGCTCAAATTTTTCATTTTTGCCGTTCATTTTTTACCAATAATGTCTGTTAGAGGTTATCAGCATTTTTTCGTTCTAACAGCAACCTATCCTTAACGTAAAATTTTCTAGAAAAGTTTACAAAAGTCCAATTATAACTACCTGATTTTAAACAGTAAAACTCGTGAAACATTTTATAGCAAAATACTGTTACACATTTTGCTTGTTTCTTGGTTTAATGATGGTAATGAATCCTATTCTAACTGGATGTCGATAATAATCACCCTATAATAATTATGATTGCTGTCACGATGTCTTGTCTGAATAGGCTATGTTTTAAACAAATTAAAAAGGTTTAGTCATGATAGATGCAGACGGCTTTCGCGCCAATGTCGGCATCATCTTGGCAAATACACAAGGGCAAGTACTGTGGGCAAAACGCATTGGTCACAACGCTTGGCAGTTTCCGCAAGGTGGTATCGACCGCGGGGAGACGCCGATGGATGCGATGTATCGAGAGCTCTGGGAAGAGGTCGGCTTACATCCGCGTCACGTAGACTTATTGGCAGTGACGCAAGATTGGTTGCGTTATCGGCTGCCAAAACGTTATGTACGGCATGGACAGCACCCTTTATGTATTGGGCAAAAACAGAAATGGTTTTTGCTGCGCTTAGATGAGCCAAATACACAACATATCCGCTTTGATGAAGGAAAACCAGAGTTTGACCATTGGCAATGGGTCAGTTACTGGTATCCACTCGGACAAGTAATTCACTTTAAACGTGGAGTTTATCGTCGCGCTTTGCAAGAGTTGGTGCGCGAACTTCCCCTAAAACAAGAGCTGATTATTCCTGAGCAAGACAACCATTTATTAGTGGAATAAGCCGCTTGATAAAAACGTATTAAGAGATGTCCACGATAATCGCTAGAAATCTTAGTGTTTATCGTGGACATTTTTTATGAGCGCAGTTTATGAAGCGTAAGCACATTCTCGACTGGTTATCTCTGCAATGACAGTTGTACTTGTTTCACTATTTTTGGTCAAAGTCACAATACTTTGCGTGCGTGTGCCATAGGTTGGTACATCTTTTGCTCCATTGCCAAAAGCAACCGGCTTAATATAAACAGACGATAAGACGTGCTCAATTTCAACAGCCACACCTGTATGCGGCAAATGCTCTTTGGGTGCTTGCACAGTATCGGACAATACGTCAAAAGCAGCCTGTTGCCAGTATTCAGGTGAGTTATTTTCAGCAATGAGAGGCAGCACTTCTTGCCGCAGCCTGCCGCGTAATCGTTCAGTTTTGAACCAACTGTCTTCTGGTTGACCGTTGGATATCACATGCAATCCTGCGTACAACGGTGTGGGAGCATGGCCACGATTATTAACAATAACCGCTTGCGTTGCATCACCAATAATCAAGTTGAAACCGGCATAATCTTGCAATCTGATATTTCGTGCAAAATCCATCGGACTTAAAGCACTGGTTAAAAACTCAGTCACAAGCTCGCCACGTGAACGCTCATCACGACCAGCTTGCACACCATCACGAAAATTTAAGATCGCCGCCCAGCGTCCATTTTGTTGATACACACCATCATGCGCTTCTTGGTGAATCCCTAACCACGTACCGCCGCTTTGCTTGTCACGTCCGGCATAGATGGGCTGATCAGACCACTGATGCAACTCTTGAGTTGGACGCTCTAAAAACTCATCACGATTGGACAATAGCACCAATGGCAACTCGTCAAATAACTGCCAAGCAATGGCGACAATACACATAGTATTCCTTTTACAACAGTCTATTATGGGAGTGATTTTTAGTAAAAATAAAAGCTATCTTTTAAAGCCAATTAACTAAAAAATCATTCTTTATTAATTTCCATTCAATATCTTATTGGCAGGATAACTGATTTGAGACGTCGAGCGTATCACTTGTGACTGCTTACTTGGTAAGTCAAACTCCCACGCTACCATACCTTGATTGTCATTCCAATTTCGCTTAGTGACGGGCGGTGTATGAGTAACCGAAACTTTTAGACTGTCATCGCGACTGATAGGCTCACTGCCTAATACTTGCAAACGCACAGATCGGTTATGCTGGTTGGCAAATTGATAAGCTTTAGTTGTTGTTAAAATTTGCTGCCGACTCAGCACGCCTTTCTCACCCTGCTTGTCTTCATTTATTATCTCTTTCACCATGATGTTTGGATCACGACCAAAGCCAATCCCCTGCTCTTTTAGCATCTGATAATTGTAACGCGATTGTCCAACGTAGTTATCGTCACGGTACAGCTGCAAGGATCCATCTACCCAATCTGAGGTTAAGAATGGTGCAGACGCATACCAATAGGCAGCGGTTTCAACACTAGGTGTGCTCCGAACCCACAGCTTGCTACTGCCAGATTGCTCTCCAATAACCGTACGCACTCGTCTACCACCACTGGGAATAGTCACTAATTGTGGCAACCGATACTCAATAATACCATTTTTGTTTTGGCTACTGACCGTAAAATTCGGTAATGGCGCTATATTTGGTGATCCAGAAGCGTCGCTATAGCTCTCTCTTCCAGATACTAATACAACAGGCATAGCCTCCGACATAGGTGGTACATACTGAACATTTTGGTTTTCTTCATATAGCGATAAGCGCGGCACATAAGGCAGCTGTCCTGTCGCACTTTGGTTGGGATTAACCGTACTAAGTGTCACAGGTACGTTGGACCAGTTCTCGCCAGTTTGTTGGGCGATGATTGCAGAGGCGGTGATACTCAACTGATCGCTATTTGTGTTTAGACGCGCTTGATAGGTTGGCTCCCAACCTGCGCCTTGTACCTGATAATGCAATTTAAGCGTACTTGGCGAGCGACTGGCAGTACGCACACTCACCTGTATCACACTATTAGAAATTGACGTTGAGTTGCCTGCTATCAGCTGATTCAGTGCGTCTTGTGCACTTACCCGACGCTGCTCGATCTCTAAAATCTTTTGGTTAAGACTGGCAGCTTGAGTCTCTATATCGCGTGCATTGTTGGCAATAGTTCCATCCATATTGACTTGCGTGACTATGGTCAAATTTTGCAAGTATGCTTTTGCCAAGCGCGCCGCTTCTAATTCAGCATTGATACTGGCTAGGGTATTTTGCTGAGCCTTAGCATTACCCTGGTATTGACACTCGGCTGCTTGCTCCCCCGCCAACTCTTCAATACTGATTTCACCAATATTGACGTTACCCATTGACTGTACGCTTAGACTCTCTTTATCAATATAAGGCGATAAGCAAGAAAATACAACGGTTTGCTCACCACTCCCTGTGATTGGTAATGCCCGTGTGACGCTTGCCAAGCCTTGGTAAACGGTCACTTGCTCGATACTACTTATTGCCGCCTGTGCGCTAGACAATCCCAATATGGTACTTCCGCCAAATACAAGCGGTAAGACAAAGCATTTATTCATTAGATTAAGCGGTGATAATGCGCCTATATCATAAGTCGAGACAAACCAGAGGGTTGGGCGTGCTTTCATATATCTTTCCCTAGAATTGAAATATTAGAAGTGAGATTTCTCATAATGTCAGCGCACGTCTCATATGAGATAAACGCACAACAAAATATTAAATGTATGAATGTATTAAACGCATGATTACCACTTTTTTACGATAGCGATAATAAGTGTCTTTTTAAAATCATACTCTATTACATGACTGATCTAAAAACTATAGTTTACTCTTATCCATTATCAATACCACCTCTATTCGCCCAAAAAATCTTCCGACCACAGCTCTTATCACCGATACCTGCTGCATTTTATTTATTGTTTTTCGTACCTAACAACCTAAAGAGGCGGCACAAGACAGATGCGTTAACTCACCCTCGCTGATTGTCGGTATAGCAATAATGTATGCCCGACGCATGAAATTTGCTATTATAGTCAGCACTTTATTACCAATATTATGATGCCCTTATGATGATTCATCCTCAGTACGATCCGGTAGCCTTGGCACTTGGACCAGTCGAAGTCCATTGGTATGGCCTCATGTATCTGCTGGCATTTGCCGCAGCTTACGGTTTGGCTTGGTATCGCAGCACCAAACGCGACAATTGGACGACTGATATGGTCTCCGACTTGGTCTTTTATGGTGCCCTTGGCGTTATTTTAGGTGGCCGCGTTGGTTACGTCTTATTTTATCAATTTGGTGAATTGCTACAAAATCCTGCCTATCTGTTCAAAGTTTGGGAAGGCGGCATGTCTTTCCATGGCGGTATGATTGGTGTCTTGCTTGGCATGTTGTACTTTGCCCGCAAATACAAAAAAACACCGTTTCAAGTGCTGGATTTTATCGTGCCTTGCGTACCAACAGGTTTGTTATTTGGCCGTATCGGTAATTATATCAATGGTGAACTATGGGGCCGTGTCTCTGATGGTGGATATAACTGGCTGACCTATTTCCCGCAAGCTGCGCCTTTTGATGTGCAGCAACTACAAGCCAATCCTCAGCTACAAGAATTGATGGTTGAAGTAAACGGACAATACCTATTGCCGCGCCATCCATCGCAGCTATATGAAGCGTTTGCTGAAGGCTTATTGTTGTTCCTTTTTCTGTGGTGGTATTCATCAAAACCGCGTCCACGTATGGCCGTCACTGCTGTATTTTTATTAGGTTATGGTATCAGTCGCTTTATCATTGAGTTCTTCCGCCAGCCAGATGCTGACCAAGGGTTTGTGTTGCTTGGATGGCTCACCAAAGGTCAGATGTTAAGTGCGCCAATGATCATTATTGGCTTTGCCTTACTGATTTATGCTTACAAGCGCGGTATTTATGACTGGGGTAAGCAAGCCGCTTATTAAGCGTTATTTTTAGCGAGTATCAAATTAATAATATGCTTTGAGAGCATAGAAGAGCCGTTTTATGAACAGTAGTAACCTTGATAGTAAACCTTTAAATAATAAAAATGAGCAGGCGTATCTAAACTTGCTGCATCAGGTACTAACCGAAGGAACAGAAAAAGGTGACCGTACTGGTACTGGTACACTCAGTCACTTTGGTGCGCAATTGCGCTTTGATTTAGCGTCAGGGTTTCCTTTATTAACCACAAAAAAAGTCCATTTTAAATCCATTGTTTATGAGCTATTGTGGTTTTTGAGTGGTAGCACTCATGTCGATTATCTGCAAAAAAATGGCGTCCGTATTTGGAATGAATGGGCGACAGCAGAACAAACCGCTCGCTTCAATCGTCCTGAAGGCGATTTGGGTCCTGTGTATGGTCACCAATGGCGTAATTATGGTGCAAGCCAGCTTGATGACGGCAGCTACCACAACGATGGCGTCGATCAAATCACGCAAGTTGTTGAGCAAATAAAGAGTAATCCCAATTCACGACGCCTTATCGTATCGGGTTGGAACCCAGGAGAGGCCGAACAAGTCGCCTTGCCGCCCTGCCATACTCTATTTCAGTTCTTTGTCGCTGACAATAAACTGTCATGCCAGCTATATCAGCGCTCAGCGGATTTATTCCTAGGTGTGCCATTCAATATTGCAAGCTACGCGCTCTTGACCCACATGGTCGCACAGGTTTGTGGACTGGACGTTGGTGAGTTTATCTGGACAGGCGGTGATTGCCATATTTATCAAAACCACCGCGAACAAGTTGAGTTGCAATTGACACGCTCACTTTATGAGCTGCCAACCTTAACGCTCAATCCCGATGTTGATGATATTTTTGCTTTCAACTATGAAGATATTAGCGTTAATGGTTATGAATCACACCCTGCCATCAAAGCAAAAGTCGCTATATAAATAGTGGTTTTTACTATATTTTAAAAAGAAAAATAAGGATAAATTATGAGTTATGCCCACACTGAAGTTGCCCAAATCGCTGCGATTAGTAGCAATCGCTGTATCGGTAAGAACAACGAGTTGCCGTGGCATATCTCAGCAGATTTGCAGCATTTTAAACAGATGACGACCATACAGAATGATGGTGGCATACAAGGTATTGTCATTATGGGTCGCAAGACATTTGAGTCGATGGGCAGCAAGCCGTTGCCAAAACGTGTGAGCTTTATCATCAGCACTCAAATGGATTATGCTGAGCAAAAAGGTCTGGTCGGCAAAGACAACGCTCATGTGGTGCATAATTTAGACGATGCCTTAACGCAAGCGGCCAGTCTTGCTCACGGTGCTCATCTTGAGACGATTTGGGTCATTGGTGGTGAGCGCGTGTTCAATGATGCACTGATGTATACCGATCGTATTGAGCTGACCCACGTCGATACTGATATTACTGATGGTGACGCATTTTATCCTACGCTGCCAGAGCGCTTTAAAGCAGTAAAAGAGTCTGAGCAAATGCACGATGACAAAAGCGCTTTAAGCTTTAAGTTTACGACTTATAAAGTAGATGCTGCTGAATAGCAGGTTTTGGTATATCAAAAAAGGGTCTGCCTCTGATAAATAAGATTATCTGAGGCAGACCCTTTTTTATTTAATAGTTATTTAATAACTGTCGAGTAGCTATACAGCTTCAGTCATGCAAAGTTACTCATGCAATACTTTATAGACGGTTTTTGCAAGTACAGGCCCAATCCCTTGTACGCCTGCCAGCTCTTGCTGGGATGCGCCAAGTAGTTGCTGCATACCACCAAAGTGATTGAGTAAGTCACGACGGCGCTTTTCGCCTAACCCTGGTATAACCTCCAGCACTGACGACGAGCGGCGCTTGTCACGCTTCTTACGATGCGCAGTAATGGCAAAACGATGCGCCTCATCGCGAATGTGCATCAATAAATGCAGTGCCTTACTGTCCATCGGCAGATCTAACGGCTCATGATCGATAAAGTGCAAGACTTCAAGACCTGCTTTACGTCCCTCGCCTTTTGCCACACTGATGAGCAGCGTATCTCCCAAGATACCCAGCTCTGTCAGCACTTCTTTTGCGATACCAAGCTGGCCTTTACCGCCGTCAATGAGCAACAAGTCAGGCAATGGTTGTTTCTTATAGCGACGCGTCAAGACTTGCTTCATCGCGGCATAGTCATCACCGCCTTGAATGTCATGAATGGCGTACTGGCGATAATCGCGACGACGCGAGCCGCCTTGATCGAAGACTACGCAGCTACCAATCGTTGCCTCACCCATCGTATGAGAAATATCAAAACACTCAATCCGATCAATGGTACGTTCTGTGACATCAGACAACACCTCTTTTAGCGCACCAAAACGCGCATGCAGCTCTAAATAATCGCCCAATTTGGTTTTTAGGGCGTTGTTGGTATTTAATTTTGCTAAATCCAACCATTCTGACCGATGCTCACGCACGCTAGTCTTGATGACCACCTTACTGCCAAAATGTGTCGCCAATGCTTCACCAACCGCATTTTGGTCAGGTAGCTCATGACTTAAAATAATCTCTGCTGGCAAGTCATCGGTCACCTGAAAATAAAACGAGGTGATGAACGCCGATAAGTTGTCCGCTAATGGCTCGCTACTATCGACATCAGGGAAGTAATTTTTACCACCCAACACACGCCCGCCACGTACGGTTAATACATTGACGCAAGTCATACCTGCTTGACTGGCAATGGCAATCACATCAGCCTCGCCTTCTACCGTATAAACCGCCTGCCGCGCTTGTACTTCTCGCAGCATTGACAGCTGATCGCGATAAAACACCGCCTTTTCAAAATCCAATGCTTCAGCAGCGCCCTCCATTTTTTCAATCAACGTGCTATGGATATCACCAGAATCGCCCTTCAAAAAGCGAATGGTGTTATTGACATCTTCGCTATATTCCTCGGGTGACACCAAACCCACACAAGGCGCACGGCAACGCTTGATCTGATACTCAAGACAAGGACGCTTACGCTGCTTAAAAAAAGTATTGGTACATTGACGCATTTGAAACATTTTTTGCATCAATACCAGCGTTTCTTTGGCAGCATGGGCTGAGGGGAATGGGCCAAAAAATCGACCTTTTTGATGATTGCCTTTGCCGCGACCATAAGCCAATCTTGGATACGGCTTATCCGCTGAGATAAACACATAAAGATAAGATTTATCATCACGCAATAGCACATTGTAAGGGGGACGATGCTCTTTAATCAGGTTTTGCTCAAGCAGCAACGCTTCCGTTTCGCTACGAGTAATGATGGTTTCGATGTTATGAATACGAGCCACCAGCGCCCGTGTTTTTGGATGATCAATCGTCTTGGCAAAATAGCTGTTCACACGGCTTTTTAATGATTTTGCTTTACCAACGTACAAAATATCCCCATTTTTACCCAGCATTTTATATACCCCAGGTAGGTTCGGTAGACGTTGAATCAAATGCTTAAGGCGGGCTTTTTTATCGTCGACGGGACTCGATGCTGAGACATTGACCATAGAATTTTTTGCTCTCAAAAATGTGAGTAATACCAACATTTATGGGGCAACGTAACGGGTTTTGCAAGCCAACGTACGATTTTGCAATCGCCACAAAAAACCAGCACAAGGCTGGCTTTCTGGATAAGACACGAAGTATCTAGTGACGAAAATTCGGTAATAACGCTGGAATACCAGGCAACATGCCAACGATTGCCATAACCCCAGTTAAGATCACAAAAGTAACGACAGGGATAATCCAGCGACTCATTTTCGACAGGTTGGCACTGCGCTCTTTTGAACCAATAAGACCTAAGTTATCTAATACCAAAGTAATCGACCAACCAAAAGCTGGATTGACTAAAGCTGAAGCAAATACCACAATGGCAGCAGACTGCGTTGTTTTACCTTCACGTGTCATCTCCATCCCTGCCTCAAGAAGCGGAATAAAGACCCCAACGATCAACGCCACACACATAACCGGTTCCCAGATGGCCAGATCCATAGGATAGCCCCAAATACCAGCGATAAGACAAAACAGCCCTGTTAAAACTGCTCCTGCAGGAATGGAACGCTTGGCAATCGCTGCGGGCACAATATAAGTTCCCCACGATGACGCAAAATTTGCGCCCCCAAGTATTGAGCCTGCAACTTGACGAATAGAAGCACTGGTCATCGTATCATCGATATCCATAAGCACACGTTCAGTACGTTTTGGATAGCTGATTTTTTGGAATACTTGATGACCTAAGAAGTCTGGTGACCACATGGCTACCGCTAGTACCGCAAATGGTAAGACCACAATAAAGCTTTCAACTGTGGGTAACCCCAACATCCAACCCGTATTTTCACCCCACCAGTACATTGGGTTCATGTTTGGTAATCCAGGCGCCGTTTCAAATGCAAATGGTGCTCCCATAGCAAACGCAACGCCGCCGCCTAATAAACAGCTGAGAGGAACCGCAAGCCAGCGCTTTTGAAAATTCTCTAGCACCGCATAGAGGATAATCGTCAGAAGAATCACCACAAAAGCAATATGTGCCATGCCAATACCTTCGGCCCAAGCAAATAGATTTTTGACTTGAGAGGTGGTTCCGATAAAACCCAGATAAAGTAGCAAACCGCCACACACGCCTTTGCTGGTCAAGTTTGCCAGCAAACTGCCTCCTTTACTGATTGCCAGCAGCAAACCAAAAGCGCCAATGAGCAAACCAAATGCCATGGGGTGACCCCCGGCAGCAACAACAATAGGAATGAGTGGGATAAGCGGACCATGAGTACCAGCAAGGTTGGCAGTCGGTAGTAAAAACCCTGAAAATAAAATTATAAAAAATGAAACTATCAAAAGCTCATAGCGTACATTTTCTAAAACAAATGCATCACTTAAACCTAACGGCCCTGCAAAAGTTGCCGCAATAGCACCGACCATCACCACTTTTCCAATGGTTGCGGCCATCGCTGGAATGGTATCTTCATACTCAAAACGATAATCGCGGAACGGCAAATTAGGCCGCCAGCGTTTTGGCTGCATGATCTGTAGTTCATGATTTAAGTAAGCATCACGATTTTCAAAATGTGAACTGGGCTTATGCAAGTCTACATAGCTTGCGTGTAAATCATTATCAGAGGGGGTTGGGTGCTGCGGATTGGCTCCTGAAGTGGGAAGCTGTGTATCACTCATCACATTTCCTAATATCGGCTGAGGTTGCGGTTGATTAAGCCTAGAGATGTGAATGTTTATCCAATCTCTAGGCCTAGCCAAGAATTGCAGACTATTGTATGTCAACGAACCTTGAAATACGAACTTATAACCATTTAGAGATATTATGTTCATTATGGCGAGCCATCACTCAAAATTTATGACTGTCTTTCTGAAAGCTGTCTCTGTATTTTGAAAGTAACATTAGAATATAAGATACTGATACGTTACTATGAAAGTAATCAGATGAAGCGTTTTTTCAGCTTGCCATCATCATTATGGTACTGCTGCCTTTAGCCACTTTAAGACTAGCGACATACATAATTTTTAATTATGATGAGAGCTTTTATTATCCATTGATCTTGAAGACTTAATAAACGTCTCTCGACTGGCAAATACAAAAGATTCAGAAGCAAGATAGTAGGATTAATTTATGAGTTTACTACCCATCAACTTTGAGACATTAAAACGCAAAGCCAAAAAGAACATCATGCCGTTGCTGACGCCTCATTTGCTCAAGCTACGTATCAATACATATGCACCCTATGTTGGCGCGGGTATCAAAATTGATCATATCGACCTTGATCAAGGGCTTTGCGTGGTGAGTATGGGATTGAATAGCCTGAATAAAAACATCGTTGGCACACAGTTTGGTGGCAGCTTGTACTCAATGGTTGATCCATTTTATATGCTGATACTCATGCACCAACTGGGCAACAGTTACGTGGTCTGGGATAAAAGCTCGCACATTGAATTTATTGCGCCAGGTAATAGCAAAGTAACCACGCGAATGAAGATACCCAGCTCTGAGATTATGACTATCCAAGAGCTGGCAAAAGATGGCGATGCTGTGTTTCGTGAATACCAAGCCGATATCGTCGATGATCAGCAAAAAGTGATCGCCACGATTACTAAGACAATATATATTCGATTACGTAAGTACAGTAAGTCTAAAGACCAAAGTAGTCGCATAGAAAATCTAGATGACTAGCTTGAAGAGTTAAAAAATACAGATCAATGCTGAGCGCTTAATTTACAATTATCTTTGCACATACAAAAACCCCAATCTAGCATTCGCATAGATTGGGGTTTTGTCTTTTTTGGTATGGCCCGCTTATTTATAAATAAACCTATGAATAAGGGCTTGTATCTACTTTTACCTTACTTTTAGTCAACCGAAAATTTCCGATCAACTAAGAGCAATGAGCTGCTGCTTAAATACCAGGCGCAGTGTCAACTGCATTAGGTACGCCAGCGTCAGTTTTTTTCTGAGCTGAACGAGCAGGAAGCTTTTCGCGGATACGTGCTGATTTACCAGAACGCTCACGTAAGTAGTACAGTTTCGCACGGCGAACAGCACCACGGCGTTTCACTTCAATACTGTCAATGATTGGTGAATGCAATTGGAATGCACGCTCAACACCAACGCCGCTTGAGATTTTACGTACAGTGAACGCTGAGTTTACACCGCGGTTACGCTTAGCGATTACAATGCCTTCAAAAGCCTGTAGACGCTCACGCTCACCTTCACGTACTTTTACTTGAACCACAACGGTATCGCCGGGTGCAAAGTTTGGGCGCTCAAGCAATTGAGCGTTTTCGATGACCTGAACCAATGGATGCTTGTTGCTCATGAGAGTTATCTCCTCACATTAGATAATAGAGGCTTAACGCATATCACCTGTTTGTAATAATTAATCGTATCTCTTTATAGTGAGACACAACGTAAAGGGGTTATAACCAACGGCCATTATGTTATGACCCGTTTTATTATTGCTCAAAATTTTACTACTTAACAGTATATCGAAATGACGTTCCATGCACTTTTTAAAAAAATTCAGCGCCATGAAAGCTACTTTTTATTTGCTTTTGCCAATGCTTTTAACCATTTTGCTTGCTCTATCGTTGGTGTAAACGCTTGCCATAAGTCTGGACGACGCGCTTGCGTACGACTGACTTGTTGGCTAAAGCGCCACTTAGCGATATTGGCATGGTGACCTGAAAGTAACACTTCCGGCACTGCCATACCTGCAAACTCGTGGGGCTTAGTATAATGTGGGCAGTCAAGCAATCCATCAACAAAAGAGTCTTGCTCAGCTGACTTATCATCACCCATGGTATCAGGCAAACGACGTATCACACTATCCATCAGTACCATTGCTGGCAGTTCACCACCTGTCAGCACATAATCGCCAATCGATATTTCCATATCGACATACTGCGACAGCAAACGCTCATCAATACCTTCGTAACGACCGCATAATAGAATCATGCCGTCATACTTAGCCATACTGACCACGCTGCTTTCATTAAGCGTTTGTCCTTGCGGCGACATATAAATCACCGGACAATGCTCACTGTCGACACGGCAACCGTACTGACCAGCACGCAAGCGCGCATCCTCAATAGCTTTTGATAATGGCTCAGCCATCATCACCATTCCAGGACCACCACCATACGGACGTTCGTCAATGCGACGATAGTTATCCTCGGTATAATCACGTGGATTAATACAATCAATCGTAACTTGTCCCTGAGTCACTGCCCGACCCGTAATACCAAACTCACGAATCGTCGCAAACATCTCGGGGAAAATACTAATGACGGCACAATACATCTGATGTCTACTTGAATAACGGCTAAAAAGTCGGAGTTCCTATTGAAAACGCTTGGCTATAAAGCCAAAAGTTATATTAATAGTCACTTGGCCATGCCACAAGTACTGTTTTTTCAGTCATATCGACTTCTATCACAGTTTGCTTATGCCAGGGAATTAGGCGTTCTTCATTGTCCAAGCTGTCTGAATTTGCTGTTACCCGCATGATGTCATGGGCACCGGTTTCAAACATCTCAGTAATATTGCCTAAATACTCATCTTGCTCATTAATAACGCGCAAGCTGACCAAATCCGACCAATAATATTCGTCCTCGGCTGTTTCTGGCAAAACGTTTTGCTCGACCCAAACGGTCACCCCGTTCATGGTCTCAGCAACATTACGGTCAGGAACTTGCTCAAATTGAGCCACAATTCCTGTCCCTTGTTCACGCCAAGCTTTAACAGTCAAAGGTTTCATACCTGTGGCGGTTTTCATCCACCACGGCTGCATGTCGAATATCGCCGTTCGATCATCAGTATCACTAAATACCCAAAGCCAGCCTTTGATACCGTAGGGCTTTTTAAGCTGACCAATTTTCATAAGGGCACTAGCGTTTGGAACAGATGACATAACAGCTAACCTAACGATGATTTAAACAGCAATTGTAAAAACAATTGAGTCAAAAGCGATAAACAGTTAATGGCGTACACTGGTTAGACCAGTTACGCTATGTGTTCTAAAGTCTATCAAGTCATGCCATTGGCATCTTGATAACAGTCACAAAAACTTAAGCAGTTGCTTCAGTTTGAGCTGCAGACTTGTTGTAAGCTTTTGCTAATGAAGCAACGCGATCTGAAGGCTGTGCACCTTTTGCGATCCACGCATTGTACGCTTCCATATTCAAACGTACCGCTTCTTCAGACTCTTTAGCGAGTGGGTTAAAAAAGCCGATGTTTTCAATATAGCGACCGTCACGCGCGCGGCGTTGATCAGCAACAACTACTTGATAAAATGGGCGTTTCTTGGCACCGCCCCGTGCTAAACGAATAACAACCATGTGAATTCTCTCTTTCGCAGGTATACCAAAAAGGGCATAATTATATCACAGTCTTGATTTATTGAAAACATAAACTGTGCTTATTTAATTATTTATTAACAATAGCTTAAATGCGTATCGATGTACAATACAATTGCTAGCTATCCTTGATATTTAGCCCGCAATTTCTATGCTCATCTGCCCCTTACTTAGACCAAAACAGTCAGATACCATAGCTTATTTAAGTATCAAAATTGGTAGAGTCACCACCCTTTAAAGCCATCAGGGTTACTTATAAATTGTGATACTCTATAACAACATGTCACTGCCATACCCTAATAGAGTTGCACTGATATAATAGTGAAAAAAGTCACGCCCTTACGATATAAGTGGGGCATGGACTTCGTATTGGATTTAATAAAACCCATCTTCACACTTTGGATTCACATGACCAAACCAAACCCACCACCCCGCCGTAGAAGTTGGCTCGCGCGCTCTTATTCCAACACTTGGCTGACAACCTTAATGGTGTCTTTCATTGTTCTCATCAGTGTGAGCTTGTCGATTTTGTTTTTTTGGCGCAGTCTGTATTTACCCGAACTCAAAAACCATGCCCGCTACCTCACCAGCGAATTACGGCTCATGATTAGCGTCAACGAAGACTGGAAGGATCAACCTGAAGTACGACGCTGGGTTTACGAGCATTCACATGTGGTGGTGGTAAACAACCCCAATGACTTTCCAAAAGTGTCTGATAAAGCCTTTGTAGGCGTATTTACTGACGTATTACAGCGTGAAATCAGTGCGCAGTTAGGGCGACCTGTTGAGGTATATTTTAAGTTCAAGCCAACACCGCAACTCTGGGTACAAGACAGTCGAGATGATAGCTTTTGGATTCGCGAACCGGTGGTCTATTACTCGCAGTATAGTCCAGGATTATTGGTGCTATTTCTCATTGGTTTGCCTATTTTATCGCTATTGACCATCATCTTACTGGCACGACAATTAAACCGCCCACTGCGATACTTACAACGGGCAGCAACCAATTACATTCGACTTGGACACGCAACCACGCTGCCAACACAAAAAGGCCCTACTGAGATACGTCAAGTGAATATGGCATTTAACCGTCTATTCACCACGCTGAACCAAGCACAAAAAGAACGAACGATTATGCTTGCAGGTATTTCGCATGATCTGCGTACGCCTTTAACTCGTATGCGGTTGACCGCCGAGATGCTACCAGATGACTTTTTTCGTGAAGGGTTGATTTATGATATTGAAGACATGGATGCCATTTTGGAGCAGTTCATCTCATTTATGAAAGATGGCTCCGATGAACCTGTCAGCTTAACCAATCTAGACACTATTTTTAATGAAATTATGGTGCAATTTGCGCCGATGGCTTTTGTTTATCAGTCAGAATGTCACAAAGTGGTGCCCATACGTCCCTTGTCTATCAAACGCCTGATCATCAATTTGGTCAATAACGCAAAACGGTATGGCGAGCCACCAATTTATCTATCCGCAACTGTCGTGCCAACCTTTATTGAGACTGTTGCAGAAGACGATGATGATGTTATCAGTGAAAATGTTGTTAATAAAGAAGCACAAGAGCAGCTATTGATATGTGTGCGCGACTGCGGTGATGGTGTTGCAGAAGACCAGCTAGAGCGAATCATGCAGCCGTTTGAGCGTGGAGAGACCGCCCGTACCACACAAGGCAGTGGTCTTGGTCTTGCCATTGTAGATCGTATTGCAAGATTGCATCACGGTACAGTAGAGGCTATCAACCACCCTGATGGCGGCTTGCAAGTCTGTGTGCGCATCCCTCTACTTTCTAAAGTAGCGGGCGATACAACCATGGCTGCGGATGCAGAACAAAATATCAGCACTGATAATAATGAGCTGAATCAAAAAACTGAAAGTAAATGAAAAAAAGGGAAGAAAACCTGTGTCAGGTGCTGTGTTATGCCCATATTTTTAGACAGCGTCTAGTCTTTAGTCCCAATCATAGGCGGAATATATTTGGCACTGTTGGTAAACGCTAAGGGTTGAGTAATGTCTTCTTGCGCCGCTTTTAAGGTTTGAGTCGTGGATGGCTGCTGCAAGAAAAGGTAATAGCCCAAGGTTATCGCATTTAAAAGTACCAAACCGCCGAATAAATATGGCATCCTTTGCCCTCCTATATTTTCAAGCTGTTTTCAAAATTACTATCAGTGATGAATAGTCTGTTTATAGGTTAATCAAAGGATTCCATAATCTGATTAACCTATACGTTTAATTTTGACCAAAACAAACCTGTCATCTCATATGACGAATTTATTTAGCGTCGAAATCACGTTCGCTTTTCTCTTGTGTTAATTCATCTGCAGCAAGGATTTGTGTCAGAGGTTTGATCGGCCATGTCATGACAAATCGGGCGCCTCCGAGCTCTTCACTCTCATCGACTTTCATGCCACCATTAAACCAAAAAGCGATTCGCGACACAATCGATAGACCCAAGCCATAGCCGCCAGAAGCACGTGTACGACTGTCATCCAAACGTGAAAAAGGAATGAACACCTTTTCACGGTCTGCTTCAGGAATACCATGACCATCATCTTCGACTGTCACAAAAGCATTACCCTTTTTGACCCCAGCACTAATGATAATTGTCGTTTCTGCATATCGTAATGCGTTACCAGCAAGGTTTTGAATCACACGGTGTAAGTAACGGCGATCTGCAATTGCCGTTACTTTAGCACTTGGTAATTTAGTCACGATTTTGATCGGCTTACCTAAGGCATTGGTCTCACGTTCGACTTGCTCCAATAGCTCTCTAAGATTGACCGGCTCCAAATCTAGCTTTGGTGAGCCTTCTTCTAGCTTAGCATAAGTCAAAATTTCATCAATCAAACCATTTAGTGCTTCAATATCTTCATCGATATAGTCACGCTGCATAAATCGAGAATCTTCGTCGTCAGTATCCGCCAACATATCTACAGCGAAACGAATACGGGCAACAGGTGTACGTAGCTCATGCGAGACCGCGCGCGTCAACTCGCGCTGTGACTCAATCAAACGTTTGATGTGCGAAGTCATCGCGTTAAAGGTTGCCGATAGACGAGCAATTTCATCTTGTCCAATGACCTGGACTTGAATATCCAGATTGCCTTTACTGACTTCATTAACACCAACTTGGATCAATTGCAGTTTGCGCTCGAGTGGGAAAATCAGTGCATAGACACCCAAGCTTATTAAGAACATACTGATAAGAATCATACTGATGATCAGGTTGAGAGGAAACCAATTAAATAATGGTACGGGCCCAATCAAAATTGCCATGTCGTTGATTTCAGAAGGTACCACAATCTTAATAGCCGAATTGCTTTTACTACTATTGGTGTCCTGTAATGAAATAACCACTTCATCACGTCGCAAGCGCGCCATCTGATCTGTATCCAGATCTAATGTGTTTGCTGCTCTTAATTCCAATGGAAAAGTAAATTTTTCTTCTAATTGATCCAAACGTGCTCGTTTATCTGCCAATGTCATGTGATAGGACAAATCATCTAATAAGAAAACAGCGATTGCTCGTACTTGCTGTTCAGTCACTTGCGATATTCTTGCCGTCAAAACATTCTGTTTATCTGGCAGACGATAATAGACATCAGCGTAGACAGGCTGACTGACATAACGAACGACTGTACCACCACTTTCAAAACGTCTCAGTTCACTGCCGTTAAAATCTACTTCATCGATAGGAATAATACTGAATTTTGAGCCAAATAAGCTGCTGGCATCTGATAACCAGTATTCGCGCTGCTGCTCACTGTCCTGATGTGCGATTCCCTCACTCACCAGATGAAATGCCCCATTTGCCATACTTTCACGGTAGGACTGCACGCGTTCTTTATTGATTGTATCCATCAATAGCTGAGCAAACAATGCTACACACAGACAGACTATGAGTAGTCCAGCATAAATACGAACAAAAATACTATGTTTTAAAGAAGAAACTAATGACATACGTGCCGTGACCAACTTAATGAATAAAAACTGCTCATATTATTTATAAATGAACGCTACATTATAAATGATACGGAGCACTGTTGAGTAAAGACCATTTTGGCTGCTATATTCTACCTGATATGTGCCCACTTCATAAAACTGCATTCTAATCTTGTCTATTTAGTCAGCACTCATCAATAATCGCTTAATTAAACCACATAACGCTGCATTTAAGTTTAAAAATTAAAGTTTAGTCAAAAAAAAACCAGCGTATAGGCTGGTTTTTTCTTTACTGTAATAGCCAGTAAGATACTAGATAAGCAAAATAGACTTAGTTACCCTCTTTCACAAACAAGTAACCTTTACTGCGTACCGTTTTGATGCGTTTCGGGTTTTCTGGATCATCACCAATTTTTGGACGAATACGAGAAATACGTACGTCAATTGAACGATCTTGACCATCGTATTCAATACCGCGTAAACGCTCGAAAATATCTTCACGTGATAAAATGCGGCCAGCGTTCGAAGCAAGTAACCATAATAGATCATATTCAGCACTGGTGAAATCAACCAACTCATCGCCTAGGTTGACAGAGCGTCCACCATTATCGATAACCAGTTCACCAAACTCTAAGCGCTGTGGCACATCTTCTGATGGTGCGTTTTCTGAGCGACGTAGTAGAGCACGAATACGAGCAAGCAATACGCGTGGTTGAGCAGGTTTTGCGACATAATCATCAGCACCCATCTCAAGACCCAATACTTGATCCATATCTTCAGTACGCGCAGTCAACATCAAAATAGGATTTTGATAATGAGGGCGAACTTCACGGCACACAGTAAGACCATCACTACCAGGAAGCATGACATCAAGTACGACCAAATCTGGTTGTTCATTGACGATACGGCGAATGGCGCGGTTACCATCAGTTTCAATTGCTACTTCTAAACCGTTTTTGACCAAGTAATCTTGCGTCAACATGGCCAGACGCTCATCATCCTCAACAATTAAGATTCGGGGGGTGTTGTCTTCTTCAGTCGTTGTCATTGTTATATCCTCTAATACATCTAATTTAAAAGCAGTAAAAGTAAGAGCGGTAAAATTAATAGCACCATAAACTGGTGCAATTGATGTTCGTATAGCTGTTACAAACTTGGTAGCACAGTATACTATTAAACCTACAGCTTCCTATACTATAGCTTATAGTCGTTAACAAAACCTATAAACTACACTCATTAAAACTTTAGTCTACGTCCGAATATTACGCACTCTAAGTGAATGACAGTGAGCAAAGTAGGTATATCAACCTTTTACTCTTTAAATATCTAGAAGTAATCAAGCTTAGTAGCTTTTACAGTAACATCGCGTTCGATTCCTACTCAATACTTATTATCTATCATATCTAATATAACGACATATTATCATTGTCGCTAGCAACATTTTTAATAATTTCTTAATATTGTTTTATGCACTTATTATTCATATGCATATTGCGAAAAATACTCTCAATCACGCCTATACTATAGATGCTATCCTATTAATATCTCAGTTTGATACGCTCTAAGACAGCTAAGAGAGTGAATAGTAGGTATAAAAAAACAGCCCATAATGGACTGTTCCTTTATTATCGTCTAAAGTCAGATTCAACCTTGTAAACAATAATCTTAAGCACGATTTTTATATTTACGGATGGTCTGTAACTGTGCTACTGACTCTGCCAACGAAGCTAACGCTGCATTGGTTTGTACCGTATCAGACTGGTTGACTAGCATCTGTTCAGCTTTTTGGCGTGCTGCAACGATCTTACTTTCGTCAAGATTGTGAGCGCGCGTAGCCGTATCAGCCAATACTGTTACCATCTTTGGTTGTACTTCTAGCACACCACCTGATACATAAATTACTTCTTCTTCACCGTCTGGTGTTTGCACTCGCATTGCACCCGGTTTCAGCAAAGTAATAAGCGGTGTGTGACCTGGCAATACACCAATCTCGCCTTCGGTGCCAGTAGCTATTAACATGCTAATTTCGCCTGAATACAGCTCTTCGCGAGCACTTACGACGCGACATTGTAACGTTGCCATACTTAACTCCTTACAATCAAAACTGCGATGCGTTATACCTACCAGCAAATAGGCTGTGAAAACCTATCTGCTCTTTAGCAAATGCTAACACAACTTACGCTGCAGTAGATTTCATTTTCTCTGCTTTAGCGACTACTTCATCAATGCCACCAGCCATGTAGAATGCTTGCTCTGGTAAGTCATCGTACTCACCTGCAATGATTGCTTTAAAGCTAGCAATGGTATCGCGTAGCGCAACATATTTACCAGGTGCGCCAGTGAAGACTTCAGCTACGTGGAATGGTTGTGACAAGAAGCGCTGAATCTTACGAGCACGATAAACAACCAATTTATCTTCTTCTGATAACTCATCCATACCCAAAATAGCAATGATATCTTTGAGCTCTTTATAGCGCTGCAAGACTACCTGTACACCACGAGCAACATTATAATGCTCTTCACCAATGACTTGTGGGTCTAACTGGCGAGACGTAGAATCAAGTGGATCAACCGCAGGATAGATACCTTGTGAAGCAATATCACGGCTCAGTACAACAGTGGCATCCAAGTGAGCAAACGTGGTTGCTGGTGATGGATCGGTCAAATCATCTGCAGGTACGTATACCGCCTGAACTGACGTGATTGAACCTGACTGAGTTGAAGTAATACGCTCTTGCAATAAACCCATCTCTTCAGCAAGTGTTGGCTGGTAACCAACCGCTGATGGCATACGGCCAAGCAGTGCTGATACTTCCGTACCTGCTAGGGTATAACGGTAGATGTTATCAACGAACAATAGTACGTCACGGCCTTTGCCAGTAGCAGGATCTTTCGTATCACGGAAGTATTCAGCCATGGTCAAACCAGATAGAGCAACACGTAAACGGTTACCTGGTGGCTCATTCATCTGGCCATATACCATTGCTACTTTAGATTTGCTAAAGTCTTCGGTATTTACAACGCCAGCTTCTTGCATTTCGTGATAGAAATCGTTACCTTCACGAGTACGCTCACCGACGCCCGCAAACACTGACAAACCTTCGTGTTTAAGAGCGATGTTGTTGATCAATTCCATCATGTTGACGGTTTTACCAACACCAGCACCACCAAACAAACCAACTTTACCACCTTTAGCAAACGGGCAAAGCAGATCGATAACTTTAATACCAGTTTCTAGCAATTCAGTACTGTTTGACTGCTCTGCATAACTTGGCGCATTACGGTGGATGCTCCACTTTTCATCAGCTACTACAGGACCTTCTTCATCGATAGGACGACCAAGAACATCCATGATACGACCTAGCGTACCAGTACCAACAGGCACAGAAATAGGTGCACCAGTATTAGTAACTGGTAGGTTACGCTTCAAACCTTCAGTTGAGCCCATCGCAATAGTACGTACGATGCCATCACCCAGCTGTTGCTGTACTTCTAATGTGGTTTCAGTGCCATCAACTTGCAAGGCATCAAAAATTTGAGGAACTTCGTTACGGTTGAACTCAACGTCAAGAACCGCGCCAATAATCTGTACAATACGACCGCTACTCATTGCGTTCTCCTTGAACTTCTATATATAGGTGTAGTCAATTATGAAACAGCAGCAGCACCGCCAACGATTTCCGAAATCTCTCGGGTAATCGCCGCTTGACGCAGCTTGTTATAAACCAACTGTAAATCGTTAATAAGGTCACCAGCATTATCTGTTGCTGCTTTCATCGCTACCATACGCGAGGACTGCTCAGAGGCAATGTTTTCCATTACCGCTTGATAAACAATCGACTCAATATAACGGCCAAGCAATTCATCAATCAACGTCTTGATGTCAGGCTCGTAGATGTAGTCCCAGCTAAGCTCTGTCTGTATGCCACTGTCTTCACCATCTAGTGAACCTTCTGGTAAAGGCACTAACTGATTGACGGTCGGCTTTTGTGTCATAGCATTGATAAACTGATTGTATACCACGTAAATACGGTCTAACTTACCGTTACTATAGTCTTCAAGCATCGCCTGAACTGGTGCATTTAGTTGTTCAAACGTGGGTTTATCGCCATAATCAGTCACTGCTGACGTCACTTTTCCACCAAAGTTTTTGAAAAAGCTCACACCTTTAGCGCCAATGACTGCAAATTCAGCTTGTACTGACTGGTCTTGATACTGCTGGATACTTTTAGATAAAGCTTTGAATAAGTTAATATTCAAACCACCCGCCAGACCGCGGTCAGAGGTAATGACAATATAGCCAACCTTATTGACTGGACGCGATACCATGTACGGATGCTTATAGTCTGATGAGGCATGCACCAAATGTGAAATAACCCGGCGCATACTATCAGCATACGGGCGACCCACTTCCATGCGCTCTTGAGCACGACGCATTTTACTTGCTGCTACCATTTGCATAGCACGAGTAATTTTTTGGGTGCTTTTAATACTGGTGACTTTGGCACGTATCTCTTTTAAGCTTGCCATAATGATTCCAATATAAGAGGGTTAAAAAGCATTGGCGCATGCAACAATCATTTAATATATAACATCAATCTTATAGAATAATATTTTATATCTTGTGCATTACGCGATCTAATACCGTCAATGGTTAAAACAGTGGCGCAAATATCTGGTTAGACAACGCGCCACTTTATAAACGACAGTTATAACCAATTCGGTTTAACCCGTTAAATTAATAACTGTGATTTTGTTTAAAGGTCTCTAAAGCTGACTTTAAACGACCTGCGATATCATCGTTATAGTTCGCAGTATCATCAATCTCACGCATCAATTCACTTTGTTCATCATGCATGTAACGTAAGTAAGCTTCTTCGAAAGAACCAATTTTTTCAACAGGAACGTCAGCTAAGAACCCTTCGTTTGAAGCATAAATAACAGCAGCTTGTTCAGAAATTGACATCGGCTGATACTGTTTTTGCTTCATAAGTTCAGTAACGCGCTCGCCATGATCAAGCTGTTCGCGAGTCGCATCGTCAAGATCTGAGGCAAACTGAGCGAATGCAGCCAATTCACGATACTGAGCCAGAGCCGTACGAATACCGCCAGATAGCTTTTTGATGATCTTAGTCTGAGCAGCACCACCAACACGTGATACCGAAATACCAGCGTTTACTGCTGGACGGATACCTGAGTTAAATAAGCTTGACTCTAAGAAAATCTGACCATCAGTGATTGAAATCACGTTTGTTGGTACGAATGCAGATACGTCACCCGCTTGAGTTTCAATGATAGGTAGCGCAGTTAAAGAACCTGTTTTACCTTTCACTTCACCATTAGTGAATTTTTCTACGTAATCAGCATTTACACGTGATGCACGCTCAAGTAAGCGTGAGTGTAAATAGAATACATCACCAGGATAAGCTTCACGACCTGGTGGACGACGTAATAGTAGTGAAATTTGGCGATAAGCAACTGCTTGCTTTGATAAGTCATCAAATACAATCAATGCATCTTCACCACGATCACGGAAGTACTCACCCATCGTACAACCTGAATACGGTGCAATGTACTGTAGTGCTGCTGGCTCTGATGCTGAAGCTACCACAACAGTGGTATATTCTAATGCGCCTGTTTGCTCAAGCTTACGTACAACGTTAGCAATGGTCGAACGTTTTTGACCGATTGCCACATATACACACTTGATACCAGATGACTTCTGAGCGATGATCGCATCGATAGCCATCGCGGTTTTACCCGTTTGACGGTCACCAATGATAAGTTCACGCTGACCACGACCAATTGGAATCATGGTATCAACGGCTTTATAACCAGTCATTACTGGCTGATCTACTGATTGACGATCGATAACACCTGGGGCGATCTTTTCGACTTTGTCAGTCATTTTGGCATCGATAGGACCTTTGCCATCAATAGGATTACCCAAGGCGTCAACAACACGACCTAGCAGCTCAGGACCTACTGGTACTTCAAGGATACGACCAGTACAATAGGCTTTTTGACCTTCTTGCAGCTTTAGGTAATCACCAAGTACTACCGCGCCGACAGAATCACGCTCTAAGTTAAGCGCCATTCCGTAGATTTCGCCTTCAAACTCAATCATTTCGCCGTACATGGCATCTTCAAGACCATGAATCTGCACGATACCGTCAGATACTTTGACAATCGTGCCTTCATTCTTTGCAGTTGCACCCGCATCAAGGTCTTGAATACGCTGCTTAATCAGGTTACTGATTTCCGCTGGATTCAATTGTTGCATTGCCTTGTTTCCTTTAATTTATGATAACCCGCCCACTGACTTAAATACTCTGATAATTACGTAGTTGTTATATGACTACGTTAATAAATGGTATTAGGCAGTTAGCTGTGTTTTTAACTGTTGTAACTTGCCGCGCATCGAAGCATCAATGACTTTGTCACCGACCTTGATGGTGGCGCCTGCCAATAGACTCGGATCGACCGCCTCGTGAATCACCACACTAGCATTTAGCGATGCGGCAAGACGCGTTTGAAGCGTTTCACGCTGGGCGTCGGTCAATGGATAGGCAGAGGTCACATATGCGTCAAGCTGCTTTAAGCTTATTGCCTTGTGGCGGCGATAATGCTCATAAACTTCAGGAAGCAGCGCCAGACGCTCTTGTTCTGATAACTGTTTAACGAAGTTACTAAGTGCTACTGATACATTTGGATAGCTGGCATTACTGTCAGGGCGAACCCCTCGAGTCTCACCTAACAATTGCTTAAAAGCAGAGTCATTAGGACTAGCTATTTGTGTATCATAAAGATCGATCAAAGCAGCTGACTTATGCTCAGCAGAAACAGCTGGATTGTCTAGCCAAGTGCTAAAAGACTTGTCATTGACAACGGTACTGGCAATAAATAAGAAATCTTCCCACTCATTTACTACCCCGTTTTCGTTGGCATAGTCAAACGCGGCTTTAGCGTACGGTCGTGCTAATGTTGATAAGTCAGCCATTATATCCTCACAATTACAGCTTCGCCGCCAGTTGGTCTAACATGCTGGCATGTTTTTGCACATCGACTTTGTCTTGCAAAATCTTTTCTGCACCAAGTACTGCTAGTTCAGCGACTTGGGCACGCAATGACTCACGCGCTTGATTGATTTCTTGGTCGATAGACGCTTGAGCTTGTTGACGAATACGCTCGCTTTCCGCTTGGGCTTGCGCTTTGGCATCTTCAACAAGCTGATTTGCACTCTTGTTCGCTTGCTCGATTAAAGCAGCAGCTTTGGTTTTTGCAAGATCAAGTTCGTTCTGGACCTCTTGCTCCGCGGTTGCCAAATCTGCTTTCGCTTTTTCTGCGGCATTCAGGCCTTCAGTGATTTTACGCTGACGTTCATTAATGGCACCGATAAGTGGTGGCCACACGAATTTCATGCAAAAAATCACAAATATTGCAAAAGCAATGGCTTGACCGACGAGGGTAAAATTGATATTCACGTGATCACCTCTTTGTTAATGAAAAATCAGTTTCATTGATCATGTTTGGCAGTCAAATTTTGACTATATCTAATAGAAAGCACTTGAGTACCAAACATTTACAACTGAGCTTTCGGATTAACCTGCTAGAGGGTTAGCGAACAACAATAGCATAGCAATACCAACACCGATCATCGGAATAGCATCAAGAAGACCTGCTACGATGAACATACGAGTTTGCAATTGTGAGCCAAGCTCTGGCTGACGCGCAACACCTTCCAAGAATTTGCCACCTAGAATAGCAAAACCAATACCTGTGCCAAGTGCGCCAAGACCGATAAGTAGCGCTACTGCGATAACTGTGTAACCACCTAATACTGGATCCATTGATGTATCCTCATTTACCTATTGAATGTCTAATTAATGTTCAGTTGATGATGCAAGCGACATGTAAACTATCGTCAGCATCATAAATACGAACGCTTGAAGTGTAATAACTAAGATGTGGAAGATAGCCCACGGTACCGATAACGCCCATTGAATCCAAAACGGCATTAGAGCAATCAGTATGAAAATCAACTCACCAGCGTACATGTTACCGAATAGACGTAAGCCAAGTGACACTGGCTTAGCGATCAAAGTAACGGCTTCTAAGATGAAGTTGATAGGGATCAAAATTGCTTGTACGATTGGGTTTTTGGCACTAAATGGATGTAGTGTTAATTCACCAATAAAGCCGCCCAAACCTTTTTCTTTAATGCTATAAAAGATAATCAGCGCAAAGACAGAGAATGACATGCCAAGCGTGATGTTGGGATCAGTCGTTGGAACGATCTTAAAGAAAACATGATGTGGATCGTGGCCCATAGCAGCGCCAATTTGACCCGCAATACCTGGAATAAAGTCAACAGGTATTAAGTCCATCAAGTTCATCAAGAAGATCCAAACAAAAATGGTTAACGCCAATGGCGCAATCAATTTTGAAGTACCACTATACGAATCACGAACATTGCTATCAACAAACTCGACGATCATCTCAACCGCTGCTTGAGTTTTGCCTGGCACGCCTGAAGTGACTTTTTTTGCAACCATCCAAAAAATGGTACAAAATAAAACGCCCAGACCAATTGACCATAGCATAGAATCAAGATGGATAGCTTTAAAGCCCATTAGCCCTGCTTCTTCAGCAGTATAGGCAACTTTCCAGCCCTCGCCCGGCAGATAGCCGTACGTCCAATTCGTTAAGTGGTGAGAGATATATTCTGATGATGTTTGTTCGGATGCCATAATGTAAGCTTCTTATTAATCAACGATTTAATCAACTACCAAAAATATGGTTGTCATTTGATGAGGTTTGATATATTTATTTATCATACTAATTAGCAAATAAATAAATTATATTAAAGCGCTCATATAACCAATAACATCCAACCCATAGTTCTATTACTAATGCAAAATGTAATAACTTGAAATAAATTTTGGTTATCAAAAAAGGGCTTATGATAATTCAGTAATAGCCCTTGCATGTATACGCAAAATTATTATATGTGTGCTTGCTTAATACCGTGTTTTCACAGCTGGCGCTTAGTGCAGCGCTTATAAGCAGAATATTGAGCCGCTTATATTAATGCAGCGTTGTATTCGTGTAAAGTCAATTATGATTTTTTTGTCCGTTGTATGAATAAGTTAGCCACTAGTAACGTTTACTAATATAGCTTTGTAAGGATAATTAAATTGTAAATATTTAATTATCTTGAACAGAACCTTCTGTCTATTCCATTACTCATTCATTGCATGTTGCGTTTGTTTCAAACGCTCATACAGCGGTTCAAAAATCATCGGTACTGTTTGCAAACAGCTTTTATGCTTTGACTTGATAAAACTAGTCATAGAGAAGCTGGACGGCAGGGTGACTTGCTGAGTGCTATTAATCAATTATCTGCATAGCGATTATTTATTAACACTAGCGTATATGCCACAACATCCAACTGTGACTAATTTGCATTACCATAAAACCGATAAACAGCGCAGGCGCTGATAGGGGTTGTACGGTAATAAAAATTAGTGCGAAACCAAACACGGTCAATAACCATTTGGCCATCTGACCTCGGTAAAGCTGGCTAACAATATGTTGGCGCGCGCGATAACCGGTATACCAAAAAATAAAAAAAGCGAATACTGCTTGAGTGACAAAACTAAGTAGCGCACCAATCGCGGTACTTTTCGCTATGGTCAACTGACTACTGTTAAGCCAAACCGTATCTAGTGCCCAAACAATCAGGATAAGAATAAATAATATCCATGCTTGGCGTTTGATATAGATGCCGATTTTATCTTTTTGTGTGCGTTTAGCAGGCTTGGTCATGAGTATTCCTATAGCATTATAGCAGCAGGATAATGTCGTATACCTATGCGTACGATATTTTTATCCTTAAACAGCTTACGCTATATCATTACTTTTTAACCAAAATAAAACGCTACTTATTATAAGGAGCCTAACTCCTTTAAGCAAGCATAATATTAAATTTGTCAATTATTTAACATCAAACCATGACCAAAACCAAGTCTTATCTACATTTGATTGACTTGATTTGTGCGTATACTAACACTTATTTGGTCAATGGTTGCATTTAATCTTATTTACCATCGATACAGTGATTGATTTGCTGCGCCATATTTGTCCAACCTTCTACAAATTCTTGGCTGTCACTCATGTCTTCAATTTGTACGGTAGTGCTGACTGGCTGTAGCTTAGCAAGTAGGCCTTTTGCTGCTGTGCTCTGATTGACCAAACACATCTGTTTAGTAGGACGATGTTCGTTCAACCAACGCAATTGACTGGCTTTTGGAGACAAGTGATGATCTGGGCTTAAACTGCCAGCCAGCTTTACTTGTGCTGCTTTTTCGATGTATTGATACGCATCATGATATGCCCAATAAGGACGAGCTTTTTGTCTGGTCTTTTGGATTTGAGCGACGGCTGCATCCATACGCTGAGCAAATTTTTCGGTATTGGCTTGGTAAGTTTCTTTATATTCTGGATTGGCGTTGCTATGAATAACTGCCAATGCGCGGGTGATGGCTTTAGCGTTTTCTGGATCAAGCCAGATATGCGGGTCAAGAGTACCTGCAATCGGTGCACCTGTGATATCACGAAGCGGATGACGATTAAAGGCCTTAAAATCGAATAGTGCAATGGCATTGGGTGCGGTCTTTAAACTTCCTGTAAGACTATTTTCTAAAGCGTCACCAAACCAAACCACATACTTGCTGTCTTTGATGGCTTTTTTATCACTCGGACTAATACTACCATGATGCCCGACATCACCAGCTTGTAGGATTTGATTGGCAGCGGGTGTGCCTTCAGTGACCGCTTGACTGAGCAGAGACATTGGATGGTTGCTGACGCTGACCGTTGCAGCTTGTGCCTGTAGAGCCAAAGAGCCAAGTAGCACAGCACCAGTCATCAACAATCTCTTTGATAAGACGTTTGAACATAGGGGAAGTTTGGAAACTGAGATCATAGTAAATTCTTAGATAGTTGAATAATAGAAGGATGAATCAATATCTTGGTATAACTTGGATGATTGAAAATAGAGGTATGTCGAGATAATTTAAGACAACTCCTCTGTTTTTCACTTTATTATGTTATACTATAACAATAAAAAATACTATGATAAAACAAAAAACACTATAATAAAATGAGCCATTTTATTTTTAGGAGCATGCAGTATGTCCAACAGTTTATCTATGTGCGAACATTTGCATGATGTACAAGACTTTACGCCGCAGGATGTAACTGAACGTTTGGCGGCAGCCAAAGAGCAATGTACCTCAACTGGCGCACGCTTTACTGCTTTGCGTCAACAAATATATCAGTTGGTATTAGAGGCCAACAAACCTATTGGTGCCTACGATTTAATCACCCAGTTGCAGCAAATGCGATCGTTGGAATCTGATATCTCAGATGAGACGCCAAAAGGATCATCAAAACAACAAGCCCCGAAGAACGTTGCACCGCCGACCGTTTATCGCAGTTTGGAGTTTTTATTAGGTGAAGGCTTGATTCATCAATTGACTTCTATCAATGCTTATGTACCTTGTTGTCATCCAAGAGCGCAACATACGGCAGCATTTTTGATTTGTGAGCAGTGCCAACGTGTACAAGAATGTAGTAGTTTGCCCGTACAAGAGATGATGGGTTTTGCTGAACAAGACATTGGTTTTGTTGTCGCACGTAGTGTGATTGAGCTGAGTGGTTTATGTCAGACATGCCAGTCAAGATAAGTCGTATTATTACTGATACTTCTTATTTCTATTCTTTTTATTTCTATTCTTTTTTAATTAAGTCGCTGTGACCTTATGAAAACTTCTGCCTTCTCTTCGAATAAACAATCAGTCTCTCCCACTGATACTCACGCTATCGATGATAAAACGCAGCTATTGAGTTTGCAAAACGTGAGTTACTACATCGGGCAACAGCGGTTACTCTCAGATATTGATATCGATATTGCTGTCAATGAAACAGTGAGTCTTGTCGGTCCTAATGGCGCTGGTAAGTCAACATTGGTGAAGCTGATTTTAGGGTTGATTGATCCAACCAAAGGTGGCATTAAAGCACATCAACCCTTGCAGCTTGGCTATGTGCCGCAGCGCTTTACTGTACCGCCCATACTACCGTTACGAGTAAGCGATTTATTGGAGCAAGCAAACAAAACAAGGTTAACGCCTGAGCAGCGCCAGTTCATCTTTGATAATTTGTCATTGACGCATTTATTATCGCGACAAATGCTACATTTATCTGGTGGGGAGACACAGCGCGTATTGCTGGCTCGAGCATTACTAGACAAGCCCAATTTATTGGTTTTGGATGAACCTATGCAAGGATTGGATCCTGACACTGAGGTTTGGCTTTATCAGTTCATCGATCAATTACCAGATTTCTTGCGTTGTGCCATGCTGGTAGTATCCCATGACTTACATTGGGTCATGAGAGGCAGTCGCCGAGTGATTTGTCTGAATAAGCATATTTGTTGTGAGGGGCAACCAAGCGAGCTTGCGATTAGCACAGAATTTCAAAAGCTTTTTGGTCATTACTACGAGCAGCCCTATGTACATCAACCTCACGCTTGTACACATCGCGCGCCAAGTGAGCTTGAGCTCTAATTATTACCATCAAACCCACCTAAGCTGAATGCATAATATTTGCATTCGGCGTTATGTTTTATAAAAATTTTACGGATATATATTATGACTGCTTGGTTAGCCATCATTGCCCCTGCTTGGATCGCTGGCAGTATTTTAGCGCTATTATCAGCACCCTTAGGCTGTTTGGTATTGTGGCGACGTATGGCATTTTTTGCGGATGCATTGGCACATGGCACCTTACTCGGCGTTGCCTTGGCAGTATGGTGGCAGTTACCAATGGGTATTGGTATTGGCTTGGTCAGTCTTGTGGTGGTATTTGGCTTAGTACTGATTGATGATGAGCGCCTGCCATCTGATGCCGTATTGGCAGTTGTGGCGGTATCTTTACTATGTTTGGGTCTATTAACCTTGACTCAGTTGACCGACCATCAGGCCAATGTGCTGGGATTCTTATTTGGTAATCTGCTTGAGCTAGATTGGGCCGATTTGCCGTTGATTGCTGGCAGCGTAGCCGTTGGATTGGGCTTGCTTATTTATATATGGCCGGCGCAAATCAAACTTGCCACCCATGAAGCGTTAGCCCGTATTCAGGGCATCAATCCAACCCGTCAGCGACTATTTTTTATGGGTGTGCTGGCAGGATTCTGCGCGATTGCCTTACAAGCGGTGGGTAGTTTATTAATCAGTGGCTTGTTGGTCTTGCCAGCACTCACAGCGCGCCTATGGTCAAAATCACCGAAACATATGGTAATCATAGCATTGCTTATTGCTCAGCTTGGTGTCACATTAGGCGTTTGGGGTAGCATCTGGCTCGATATACAGACTGGACTCTCTATCGTATTAATCCTAGCCATTTTATTCTTTGTGGCGCTAATCGTCTCAAAACTGATCGCTAAGAAGTTTTGGTCTGCTCGTCATTAATCGCTATATAGGGCCAAGCATTATTGTTTTGCTCTACTTTCTAATTCAACTTTATTTTATCAATAATGCTAGAGCTTTCATGGGCTTTATGTTATAAATTTTTCTTAGCATTATTGACAACCACGTTAGACTTTCGTTGAAGATGCTCATTGATGCGACGCATAACGGCAGTAAACGATAGAAGGCGCTTACTTATTTATTTTAACAACATTCATTGTTTTGACTCGATAAGGGGCTCATCCAATGCCAACCTATCCGGCTCATAAAATCAGCACAGTAGATAAACAGGTAAACATACTACAGATCACAGATTTGCACTTATCAACGCCTCTGACGTCTATAACGGATGGCGATGATAAAGCAGCTGTTTGTCAAGATTGCTTTGAGACCGTTCTACACCAAGCATTAAGTACAGAAATTCGTTGTGATTTGATTCTTGTGACTGGCGACTTGGTCAATCAAGTTAAGACCACGATTTATGATCATATTTTTGAGACACTACACGCAACTGGCATCCCGTTTGCTTGTATTGCTGGCAACCATGATGTCACCGATGAAGCAGGTTCAGATTTACCGTTTTTACAGCGTCAATTGATTCCTCAGCCAACCGATGCCCGTTTACTGAGTCGACATGTCATTGATACAGATTATTGGCAGTTGTTGTTATTGGATTCGTCTATCACAGGTAAAGTGGCAGGTGAAGTGACGCCTGCGGATATTGATTGGTTGTGTAAAAGACTAGAGAGCTGCGATAAACCTGCTTTAATTGCTCTACACCACCATGTAATACCAGTAGATTCTGCTTGGATTGATGGTCATATGACAGAAAACGCCGAAGACTTTTGGCAACATATGGCAGCATATGAACATTTAAAAGTCATTATCAGCGGTCATACTCACCAAGATCAGATTCGTCATCGTCAAGGGGTGACGGTCTACAGCACGCCCTCTACTTGTTACCAGTTTAAGCCTTTTGAAAACGATTTTGCTTATGATAAAAGCACTCAGCCTGGTTATCGCTGGTTGCAATTAGCCAACAATGGAAAGGTTGCAAGCTGGGTTGAAAGACTGGATACTTGATGCCCAGATTTATTGACAACCTAATGAGTCTAGGCCTTATGCGCTATGGTTTTAGCCCATATATTTTGGTTGAATGTGGAAGGCTTCACGAGGTAAAGAGGTTGGTAATATGAAAAATCACTTCATTATTTTTAGAAACAATGATACAACTTATAAAATAAAACGAGGACTACCTGATATTGGATATTGGGCAGAATTATAATAGCTAGGATGGCTTGACCGACCACAAGCTAAGTTTTCACAGTCAACAATTTGTAGCATTGTATAGACGATGCTATTTAAATAAAAAAATATACAACAATATACCTGACTAGCCATGTGTCAATGTCAGCACATCAAGATACCGTACTATTAGATCAGCTGTGTTACTTGTGTCACCAAGTGGTAAAACGTTTAGTAAAGGGACAAATCTTAGCGTTGGTAAATTGATAGCGTCTTGTCTTTTGATACGTCGTTTTATTGAATTAATTTGAGAAAAGTAGGATACCTATATGAGCACCCTGACCACAAACCCGAGTGAAGTGAAATTTACTCCTTATATGCCTGCCGAAGGCGAAGAGTATATGTCTGATGCGCAGCTAGAGCACTTCAAGGCTATTTTATTAGACTGGAAGAACCAATTGATTGGTGAAGCGGATCGTACTAAAACCTATATCCAAGACGAATCAAGTGCCATGCCAGATATCAATGACCGTGCCACTCAAGAAGAAGAGTTTGCATTGGCTTTACGTACGCGTGACCGTGAACGTAAGCTTATCCGCAAAATCGACAAATCTATGGCAGAAATTGAAAATGACGACTATGGATTTTGTGAGACTTGTGGGGTAGAGATTGGTCTACGCCGTCTTGAAGCTCGTCCGACAGCCACCCAATGTATTGATTGTAAGACACTGTCTGAGATCAAAGAACGTCAAAATCAGGGCGCTTAAAAGATTTTCTCACATAATACGATACGTTAAGTAAAAACACGAGCGACCATGCTATTGGTCGCTCGTTGCGTTTCATACTGTGCAATTTTGACTAGCAATCATAAGTAATTGTCTTTTCTGCGCTAGAGTAAAGACAGCTGATACGCATGATGATCACCATGAACTAAATCTAACTAAAATAGACCTAGTTTATGCATATCTTTTTGCAACTATCTTTATTATTCTAGACATATATCTTTTTTATCACTTCTCTTTTATTTTACAAGCCATTCAAATTCTTATGCCAACGTCAATCACACCCCCGCCTATTGGCCGTTTTGCTCCTTCACCAACTGGTGAATTACATCTGGGCTCATTAACGACCGCTCTTGCCAGCTTTTGCCACATAAAATCATTGGGTGGTCGATGGCTATTACGCATTGAAGATACGGATACCGAGCGCTGCGACCAGCAGTTTACTGAACAAATCCTAATAGACCTAGAAGCGCTTGGGCTGTATTGGGATGGCGATGTTATTTACCAGTCCGAACGCATCGATATTTATAATGATTACTTATCCTCTGCTCTGCGTCCTTTAACTTACGGTTGTGAGTGCTCACGTAAGAATTTGGAGCAGTATTGGGAAAAGGAAGAGCAGGCAAACGCTCTGAATGAAACCCATCAATTACAGCCAAATAGAACGCATTATCCACGCTGCTGTGTCTCTAAAGAGCTAGATAGGCAGCAGCATAAGCTACGTATACAGTTACCAAATTATTGGATTGGCTTTAACGACGGAATTCAAGGCATACAATGGGACAATCCTCAGCAGACACTGGGGGACATGGTGGCTCGTCGCCAAGATGGTATGATTAATTATATATTGGCAGCGAGTATCGACGATGGTTTGCAGCAAATCACTCATATCATGCGAGGCTTGGATATCTTGCCAATGACAACAGCACAAGTCAGTATCATGCAGGCCGCTCAGCTGCCAGCCGTCGACCATTGGTATCATTTACCACTAATCTGCAACCCAGACGGGCAAAAACTCTCTAAACAAAATCTTGCTCAGCCCATCGACACACGTGATCCTAGTGGTTTAATTGCTAAAGCGCTCCAGCTATTACAGCAGCCTGTCGTTGACAAAGACACACCCGCCAATATGCTCAAACAGGCGATTGCTCAGTGGAATAATACGCCTCTACAAGGCAAACAACAGCTCAGCGCTATTGAGTAATAAGCACAAAAAAGCGCCGCCATTAGCGACGCTTTAACAAACTCAAAATTCACTTATTAAGACCATTATTACTATGAATGCTACTATAAGACTGAGATGAATTTTTCGAAGCCTCTGACGTGCCAAACACGCAGCAAGCGAGTAAAATTCATACCAGTCTTACCTCGCTATTGGCGTAGCGCTTTCAATTTTCATTTAGTAATAACGGCACTGACTCTTTTCAATCTCAGGACTCTCTTTGTAGATTTTCAATAGTAATGCAACCATCACCAAGCTAATCAGCATAGAAGAACCACCGTAACTGAAGAATGGCATGGTCAAGCCCTTGGTTGGGAGCGCACCCATATTCATACCAGCGTTAATGATTGTCTGCGCGATAAACACCACACCAATCCCAAACGCGGTATAGCTCATACGCATCTGTCGACGTTTTAGCGCGTTATAACTAATACGCATCGCACTACCAATAATTAGTGCCTCGAGTATCAATACCATAGCGACACCAACAAACCCCAGTTCTTCACCCGTAATGGCCAACAAGAAATCGGTATGCGCCTCTGGTAGATGCGAGAGTTTTTGTATGCTCTCACCATAACCCACCCCGGCAAACTCTCCGCGACCAAAAGCAATCAAACTGCGTGCTAACTGATAATCGGTATCTTGCACATCGTCAAAAGGATCGACAAACGACAGCACACGCACCAATCGATACTGTGCCGTTGTCACCATCAGAACAGCACCACCAATGGCGGCTGCACCCAATGCTAAAAAATGCTTATAAGGGGCACCAGCGATATAAAAAATCGCAAAGATAGTACCTAAAATCACAACGAAGGAACCAAAATCTGGTTGTGACAACAACAAGATAGTTATCAGCGCAACCACCAACATAATCCGCAAAAAGCCATCCAATCCATTACGTACTTCAAATGAGCGGCGCACCACAAAGTCTGACACAAAGACTATCATGACCAATTTGGCCAACTCTGCCACCTGAAAATTGAAAACGCCCAAATTTAGCCAGCGTTTAGAACCATTAATTGGCGCACTAAACAAGGTGGCTACTAATAATAAGCCAGTGATACCCAATAACATAAACTGAGTTTCAGTCTTATATAAGGTTCGTAAGGACACGCCATAATAAGGGATAGCCGCAATTATCAGACCGATGGCCATATATAGAAGCTGGTTATCAAAAAAGTAAAGCTCTGTCATACCGCGACTGAGCGCAAAAGGAATGGATGCAGAAGCCACCATCAATAAACTCAGTACCATCATACAGCCGACGCTTGAGATTAAGATGGCACGGGCTGACGGTATAGATAGCACACCATCTGTACCTGAGGCTGGTTTTGGCTGAGATGAGGAACGAAACAAGGAAGAGAGCGCCATAATTTTATATACACTAACGAACGAAAAAACACGGCGTCTATTAAACGCCACCGTTTGAAAAATAAGAAGTAAATCGAATCAGATGCCGACAGTACGGCCCAATCCTGATAGAGGAATAATGTCGTACTCAACATCTATTCCCCGTTCAATACAGCCTTAATATGGAACATATCGTTGAGCGAACCATAGAGGCTACTACCCAATAGGCTAATCATGGTTGACAGTAGCAGTAATCTATAGCCAAAACAATCATTTATGCAGAAAATGCAAGCATCTACTTAATCAGACTACCTGATTGGCCATACTCAACTGATTAACGAGTTGAATGAAGTGTTCACCACGGGCAGCATAACCGCTATATTGATCAAAGCTGGCACAAGCTGGTGACAATAACACAGCCTGCACTTGTGATAAGCTACTTTTAGTCACTTGCGGTACAGTGGCAAAAGCATTCTCCATCGTCTGACACTGATAGAGTGCGACATCCTCGCTTAGCTTAGCTGATCGAAGATGCTGCTCGATCATTTTGGCATCTTCTCCAATCATCAGTACATGACTGACATATTGATTGATAAAAGACGTCAACTCACCAAATTGTTGACCTTTACCCTGCCCGCCTAAAATCAATAATAGCTTACCATCTTTTGGCGCATAGACTTCGCCGAGTCCTTGAATAGCGGCTATGGTCGAGCCAATGTTAGTACCTTTTGAATCATTAAAATAGTCAATATCGGCAACTTTGGCGACGTACTGACAGCGATGATCAAGTCCTGAAAACTGTTGCAAAGTCTGTAGCATGCTATCAAGTGGCAAACTGGCAAGCTCACCTAACGCCAATGCAGCTTGGGCATTGAGCAAATTATGACGACCTTTAATCAACAGTTTGTCTGCCGACAGTAGCCTTTCTGTACCGCGCGCAAGATAAGTTTGACCTTCAGAATCAATGATAAGACCATACTGCCCCTTATCAGGAGCCTGAATACTGGTGCTCACTCTAGGTAGGTTATCGGCAACCAGCGGGCGAGTGAGTGCGTCTTCTCGATTGATGACCACAGATTTGGCACCTTGAAAGATGCGATGTTTTGCTTGATGATAGCCAAGCATATCGCCATGGCGATCCAAATGATCAGGCGACATATTCAGTACCGTCGCCACCTGCGCTCCCAAATTGGTCACCGTTTCTAGCTGAAAGCTGGACAATTCAAGCACGGCCAGTTCCATATCGTCATTGGCAAGTAGGGTCAATGCTGGTACGCCTATGTTACCTCCGACACCAACATTCACCCCAGCATCCGCTGCCATTTTTCCAACCAATGTCGTCACTGTACTTTTGGCGTTAGAGCCTGTTATCGCTACTATTGGTACAGTGCAAGCTTCACAGAATAGCTGAATATCACTGACGACAGGAATGTTGGCTTGCCGTGCAGCCGCCACAGCACTGGTATCAAGAGAGATACCAGGACTAATAATAATACGCGCCGCTTGTTGTAATAGCTCTGCGTCGATGCCACCAAACTGGCGAATGCTAATCTCAGGAGGTAACTGATTGGCTAACTTGGGTGCAGCTTGCGCATCTGTGACAGCTACCTGATAGCCTTGATTGGCCAAATAGCGCGCGACCGATAGCCCCGACTGTCCCAAACCGACCACGACTTGTAGACCACTGCCTTTATGAAGTAAAACGTCTGCTGCAGTACTGGTGGTCATATCTATTCCTTCTATTAAATGCGCGAAATGGCATCAAACAAACCTAGGGTGGCAATAAGCAAAACGATACCATTGAGATGAGAAGCATCATAACGGTATCGCTTAGATTTCGGTACTGCTTTTTTATGACTTTATGCTATGATGCGCCTGTTTTTATATACAGAAGCTAATGTTATAATAGTCATTCTGATTTATATATGACTGGGTATTAATCCACCCGTTTTAGTTTATCATGTTGTCACTGTTGGCGCGCTATTGTCATCTCTTTAGCCAAAGCCCATGTTGTGATAACGGTATATCAGACTATCGCTGTCATCTGACAGGTTATTTATCACTCTCTAACGCAGCAACTCACTGCTGACGCTATTCGTTATTATATACGCTATTTTTAATACCTGACTTTACGCATCCTATTTTAAACATGATTTTTAGGCAATCTCACAGCATTTATCCTTGTGTTGATGATTGTTGAGCGCATGCGTAGTGTGAGTAAACAAACTAGTAAACATACTTTGTACTAGCCCTTAATAATTCGATACCACAACGCGACACAGCTCACGTTGTTGTAAAAATGACCCGCTATGATTATAGCGACGCAATCATTTTATCAGTGAATAATGATTACTCTTTTTGCCTCCAACCTTATACAGTTTACTTATGACATCTTTTATTGATAACTTACGTGATGAGTGGTTTTCCAATGTACGCGGTGATGTTTTATCAGGTTTGGTCGTTGCACTGGCCTTAATTCCTGAAGCCATTGCTTTTTCTATCATCGCAGGGGTTGATCCCAAAGTTGGCCTATACGCTTCGTTTTGTATCGCTGTGGTCATCAGTTTTGTCGGAGGTCGTCCTGCTATGATTTCGGCAGCGACAGGGGCTATGGCGTTGGTGATGGTCGATTTGGTTGCCGAGCATGGCTTACAGTATTTACTGGCAGCGACTCTATTATGCGGTGTCTTTCAGATTGTGATGGGCATTTTAAAGCTTGGTAATTTGATGCGCTTTGTTTCGCGCTCAGTGGTCATTGGCTTTGTCAATGCGCTGGCAATATTGATATTCGCCGCTCAGCTACCAGAGCTAAACCCGATGACTGAAGGCATCGGTATGACGGTTTATATCATGACCGCAGTGGGTTTAGCGATTATCTACTTGTTCCCGCTTATTCCTAAGGTTGGGCGTGTCATTCCTTCACCGCTTATCTGTATTGTTGGATTAACCGCTGTTGCGATGTATATGAATCTTGATATTCGTAATGTTGGCAGTATGGGCGATCTGCCTGACTCACTACCGATGTTTTTGCTGCCTGATATTCCATTGAACCTAAACACGTTGTTTATTATCGCGCCTTATTCCATCGCGCTTGCCATCGTTGGTTTATTAGAGTCTATGATGACAGCGACCATCGTTGATGAGTTGACAGACACCCCAAGTGATAAAAACCGTGAATGTCGCGGCCAAGGTATGGCAAACGTTGTGTCTAGTTTTTTTGGTGGTATGGCAGGCTGTGCGATGATTGGTCAGTCCATGATCAATGTCAAATCAGGTGGGCGAACACGGTTGTCTACCTTGATCGCAGGGGCGGTTTTGCTCATCATGGTGGTGTTTTTAAGTGAGTGGGTCAGCCAAATTCCAATGGCAGCCCTCGTTGCAGTGATGATTATGGTCTCCATCGGTACGTTTAATTGGCAATCTATTCGCGAGTTTAAAACGCATCCTATGTCATTCAACATTGTGATGTTAGCGACCGTTTTGACCACCGTGTTTACACACAATCTGGCTTATGGCGTGGGTGTGGGTGTATTGTTCTCCGCTTTGGCATTTGCCAATAAGATTGGTCAATTTTTAACCATATTTAGTGAGTATGATGAAAGCAGCAACACACGCTATTATTATGTGCAAGGGCAAGTTTTCTTTGCGTCTACGACACAATTTTTAGGCAGTTTTGATACCAAAGAAGCGTTAGACAACGTTCAGATCGACGTCAGTCAAGCACATTTTTGGGATATCAGTGCCGTCGATACGTTGGATAAGCTGGTTATGCGCTTGCAACGTGAAGGCACAGATGTCAAAGTGGTGGGACTCAATCATGCAAGCCGAACCTTGATTGATCGCTTTTCTGTCCATGATCTTCGCGAGATTGGTTTGCTCGATTAATCAACGCTACATTTATTGATCGAACAGACCGTCAGATGTCGATCATCAATAAACGGTTGAATAAACAGCTGTATTGGCATAAAAACTGGGTATCAATCTGACTGCCCTTACTTGAAGCAAGCAGCTGCATCTTATTACTGCAATGATAGAGTGGTCTTATGAGTAATTTAAAACCCGATAGTGTGATCGCCTGCTTGGACTGCCCAGATCATGTACAGGCCGTATTAGAGGCAAGTATGTGGGCTTCTACTCGTATGCAAGCACCTGTGGGATTGCTACATTCTGTACCAAGCTTGCAACAAAAAGCCGCTGTCAATTATTCAGGCTGCCTGAATATCGATGATGAAAACACTTTGCTTGAGCAGTTTACAACCACAGAGCATTTAGGTAATTGTGAACTAAAATCGCAAGGCAAACTGCTGCTACATCAAGCCACCACCTACTGCGAACAGCAGCGCCATAAACTTAAGACTTATACCTTACATCGTCATGAAAACTTGAGTGAGAGTATCGATTATGTCGATGATGAGGCACAATTGATTGTGATCGGTCATCATGTGACCTGCAAATCAACATTGGGCCAACTGATTAGAGTCAGTCATTGCCCCATTTTGGTGACTCATGCACCATTTTTGCCCCCTACTACGGCCTTATTCGCCTTCGATAATAGTCCAACGTCTCACAAACTCCTCAATTGGCTGTGCAAAACGTCCCTTGTTCGTGCTTTGACGGTTCACATTGTCATGGTAGGCAAAGAGAACTCTGAGAATTGTGATGCGCTACGTGAAGCCTATGCGCGCCTCAGGCAGGCGGGTATCAAATCTAAAAAAGCCCTATTAGACTGCCGTGATGTGACGGCGGCTTTGAATTACTATCAAACTCAAAACAATATCGGGCTTTTGATGACAGGCGCGTTTGGCCAATCTCGTCTGCGTGGCCTACTAAAAGGCAGCGATACCAAAAAACTGCTACACAGTACTAAAACACCTTACCTTCTTTTACCGAAAGATTACGCGTAGTTTTAGACCCAAGTCTCCTCTATCTAAGCGCAGAGTATGAGTAACATCAGGCTCTGCTGCTTGTCTTTATTGCGCTCATCTCTTCATTCTCTCTTTATCAAATTCTAATAATGCCTTATAAAATCAAGTTAGCAAAACATCACATGAAATAAGGGGATAGCCTCCCCAAGCACTTAAAAAGTTGGTTATAATAAAGTTTTCGTTGGTTCACGCCAAAGGTCGATAGGCATTAGTTATGCTGGCTACAATGGCTTTTACCGTTGTAGCAGAGTCAGTATCTTTTGCCACAACTGTCATCATTCTTAGAAAATATATCCGATTTACCTCCCCCCTTGAGTAAATTGGCACAGTTCTTGAATGACTAATAGTAAGCAAGGCAGCGATACGATATATCCTAATGTCTCTATCAACCTGCGGCATCACACAAATAAGGAATTTTTTATGAAGCTAATCACTGCGATCTTAAAACCGTTTAAGCTCGATGATGTACGTGAAGCGCTTTCTGACATCGGAGTAAAAGGTGTCACTGTTACTGAGGTCAAAGGTTTCGGTCGCCAAAAAGGTCACACAGAACTTTATCGTGGCGCAGAGTACGTGGTGGATTTTTTACCTAAAGTAAAAGTTGAAGTGGCTGTTATCGATGAGATGGTTGAACCTGCAATCGAAGCCATTACTCGCATTGCTAGTACAGGTAAAATCGGTGATGGCAAAATCTTTGTCACAGCGCTTGAGCAAGTCATCCGTATACGTACAGGCGAGACAGGTCCTGATGCTATCTAACGCATCAGACCAATTTATAGATAGACCATAACAGTCATACCGATAGCTTATTGCATCAATTCAAGGGGGAATTAACATGCAAAACCAAATCTTCGAGCTCCAGTACGCACTTGATACCTTTTACTTTTTAATATGTGGGGCGCTAGTCATGTGGATGGCAGCGGGCTTCACTATGCTAGAAGCCGGTCTGGTTCGTTCAAAAAACACGGTTGAAATCTTAACCAAAAACGTCGCCCTTTTTGCTACTGCTAGTATCATGTACATGGTATGCGGTTACGCGATTATGTATGGTGGCGAGTTTTTCTTAAGCGGTATCGCAGGCGGTGAGACATTGGTACAAGATGCTTTGGCTGCTTCAGCAGAAAATGGCTTTGGTGGTGATTCTGTTTACTCCGCTGCGTCTGACTTCTTTTTCCAAGTGGTGTTTGTTGCGACCTGTATGTCCATCGTATCAGGTGCAGTGGCTGAGCGTATGAAGCTATGGTCCTTTTTATTGTTTGCGGTCATTATGACTGGGTTTATTTACCCGTTGGAAGGAAGCTGGACATGGGGCGGTAATGATGTCTTTGGCTTATACAATCTTGGCGACATGGGTTTTTCTGACTTTGCCGGTTCTGGTATTGTACATATGGCAGGGGCAGCAGCAGCCTTGGCAGGTGTTTTGCTACTAGGTGCACGCAAAGGTAAATATGGCTCTAATGGTGAGATACGTGCTATTCCTGGAGCAAATTTACCACTCGCGGCCCTTGGTACACTGATCTTATGGATGGGCTGGTTCGGCTTCAATGGCGGCTCTGTATTAAAACTTGGCGATATTGCCAGTGCCAACTCAGTCGCTGTGGTATTTTTGAATACCAACGCAGCAGCAGCAGGCGGTGCTATTGGCGCACTACTAATCGCTCGCTTAATTTTTGGCAAAGCAGATTTGACCATGCTCTTAAATGGTGCACTTGCAGGTTTGGTCGCAATTACCGCAGAACCCTCTACACCTTCTGCCCTGCAAGCCACTCTATTTGGTTTGATCGCTGGTGTCATCGTGGTACTGTCTATTTTAGCATTGGATAAAATAAAAATAGATGATCCAGTTGGTGCTATTTCAGTTCACGGTGTGGTAGGTCTGTTTGGCATACTTATTGTACCGATTACCAATTCAGGCGTCACGTTTGTCGGACAACTCGCTGGTGCTGCCACGATCTTTGTATGGGTGTTCGTTGCCAGCTTAATCGTGTGGTCGATTATCAAATTAGTGATTGGTCTACGTATCTCTGAAGAAGATGAGTATGAAGGCGCGGATATCGCTGAGTGTGGTATGGAAGCGTATCCAGAGTTTGTCAGATAACATGAGAATGTTTTACTAAATACTCATCCAACAAAAAACCCGCAGAGCCAAAAGGTTCTGCGGGTTTTTATTAGTTTTAACTTTATAAAAAATATACGATCAGCTTATTTCTTTTTCCACTGTTGACTGCGTGAAAATGGACCGATATACCCTTTGATGTTCAAGGTATTGCCACTTAAGGTAGCTGTCATACGATAGTCTTTACCTTTTGCTGGGTCAGTAATTGTACCGCCACTATATTTGCCATTGCCATCAGATTTCAGGCCCTTGATGACTGTCGTACCAATATATTGTTTACCCTTTTCCGTATTAGCAGCAATAAGTTTACCAGTCAACACGCCATTAGATTCAGTAATTTTTACAGTACCTTTTGGCTGACCTTCATCAAACGTCTGCCAAGTGGTATTGGCTAATGGATCAGCGGCAAATGCCATGCTAGCAATACTGATACCGGCAACAGCTAATGTGGTTTTTGTAAATAGTTTCATAGATTGACTCCCTTCATACAATGATTGCTCGAAACATGATGTTTCTGATTTCTATGCTTATCCTTTGCTAGAATTTCCTACTATAGGCACCGCGATTTTATATAATGTGAAAGATATTTATCGTGTTTGCCTGCTAGTTTTTTCAAAGACATAAGCGATGTCTTGGATTCATTATAAGCAATTTTTAGCGTTTGCCTAGTAATTTTTTTACGCATTATTATTTCCATAAAACAAAACCATATCAAAGAGTTACAGAAAGGGGTTGTCGATATTTTTGTCCAATTGGTCATCTTTTTCTTTTGACTTACCCTCTTGCTTACTATAGAGACTATAACTTTCGAACGCTTGGACAATTTTATTCGCTAGCTCCTGTAACTGCTGCGCTTGCTCATACCCAGCAGCATCTAGCGTCAATTCGACATCGCCATACATAATGATTTTATCTTCTTGATTCTCAATGACAAGCTCACCTATCTGCATGCTTTGGTGGTTGTTGGCAAATGGTTCAATCATCTGATCATCCTTTTTATTGATAGTCTTTTGCTTATATTTGTTTACCAAACAGCCTTTGACCAATCAGTATCTGATCAACGGTTTCCTAAATCATTATTTAAAATAAGGTACCATGAAATCAATACCTCCTTGGTTTGCTCTCTCTTTACGCTTTTAGCTGCGTTAATATCCAATCAATAATTGCCCAAACGAATAGCATCCACTCAGGCTCTTTTTGTGACGCCTCAGGCACGTCTGAACTCTCTCCTGCCTTCAATGGCAAATCAAAAGCCTGTGCCTTGGTTTCGGTATCAAGCACAGGTAACGCATCGATACCCGTCTTGTCCATCAACTCATCAACACTGATAACTTGTATACGCTCTGACTCGTCGTTGGGCGCGTAATAAACGCCTGCTTGGTTAATTGCTGGAATATAAACAGCTTTATAAAAGTGGCTGGGTACAAGCACTCGATCAGCCAGTTGCTTGGTTTTTTTGTCTGTAAATGCCACCCCTGTTACCGCATAAACCTCACCATACTGCTGAGTCAAGTAACGAGTTGCCGATTCAATATTGCGCCAGATATAGCGATTGTTGCGTGGCGACTGCGGAGCAATGTTGGCCAGACTAAAGCTGTCATATTGCTGGCTACGCGTTGCCATATCACCATTTGGCGATAAATGGCCGCGATCATAGCCAGAGCCTGAATAGTCGGATAATGAGGCGCGCATAGATTTTGGTAATCTACTCTCTTCATGAAAGCTGTCTTCGCGGTCTATCTGCTTGGCTTGTTGTAGACGGGTACGATCCAAATACTCTGCTGACCATAGTGGTGTACGTGATACACCAGAGTACATCACTGCAAAACCATCCATGCACAATGCCTGCGTCTTATTATTTAATTTGGTATTCGTAAACTCAGGATAAATACCGCCATAAAAAGACTGACTACATTGACTAAAATCATGAGCATATGCTGACGATAAAGTGATTGCCATAGTCATCACTGTCATCATGACGCTGTTTTTAAAACTGTGTTTGAGCCTGCCAAGACTTATCATGCAACTATCAACCATCTATCTATGCGTATCATTACGTGTACGCTATCGTAGCAGGCGTCTGCAAATAAAGAAAGATAAGGCGTAAGTCGTGACATTTTAAATGCTATCGGCTATACTAACCCGTCTCAAAACGGTGAAGTGGGTGAGTGGCTGAAACCGCACGCCTGGAAAGTGTGTATACGTTAATCGCGTATCGAGGGTTCGAATCCCTCCTTCACCGCCAATCTTATAAAATCATCTTTTATTTCAGCTTTCCCATCCTGTCCCAAATACCCCTTAAAATTTTTATACATAACGCGTCTAGCGTTTTTTTTGTGTCTGTTGTTTTCCTAATATAACCTATCAAAACCCAGTAGAACCAAACATTGTGTTGGTCTATTATTTATATACACCTCAATTAGACTAACATTCTATCTAGAATTATATGCCTTAGACAAAGATAAGTGTCTTAAGCTTCCCATCACTCTTCCTTACTCATTTAAATACAACTCAGGCATATGATATGACTCGAGCGATATCATGCAATCAATACACTCATACGAATACTCTGATTTATAAGAACGAAGCACTATTGTAGCGACAGTGTTAAAACTGAATATTTGTTTTGCAAATAGAAAGTTATAAGACTAATCTTATATTTCTTACGAGAAGCTAACAATAGGTAACATTATGAAAATCAATAAGCTATACGCAGGGATTGCATTGGCAAGTACATTAATACTGACAGGGTGCGGTGATGATAACGATGACAATGTATCAAACCCAGATAATAATGGGGGACCTATCGTTAATAATGAGCTGAACTATGCAACTTTCGATCCTTTCACTGACATGTCAAATGATAAATATGAAGAAGCTTGGGGCAAGCTGGCGTACAAAATCAGTAATGATGGCTTGACGGAAACAATCTCTACCGTGATAGGAAGCTCACCTACTGCCTATCAAGACAGTAGAAGCGACGATGAATTGGAATATTACGCCAGTAAAAACGCGTTTGCTGCTGTTCCTGAGAGTTTTGACAGTAAGTTCTATAAAATCAACTTTGTTGATAGCGATACCTTTACGCTAAAAGTTCAGTCAAATAATTCAACTTTTAACTCTACTTATGACATTACTACTCTTGACCTTACGGGCGTAGGCAAGCAACCACGCAATGCTACTACCGGTATAGATACTGATTTAGACTATTTCCCTGAGGGCTTTAATGCTACTTTCCCTAGTGGCTCTCAATGCTATATTATTTTAGAGACCCCTGAGCAAAATTACTATAGCTTTGCTGATGGTGACGATGTCGGTAGCATGACTATTGAGCAGTGGATTGCTAATGAGAGAGAAAACAATACCGTTACTAATCTTGTGCAAGAAAATATCGGACTCAATAATGAATTACCAGCTGCTAGATATACTGACGGAGATGGAGATGTCATTGCCGTTGTCAGATACAATGGATTGATTTACGACGCGTTCTACAATCAAAAAGGCATCCAAGAAAAAGAAAACACTGATCCTGACACTGAAGAGGTTTACTGTAATCTGTATAACGATGTAGCAACTAAATTCTTTGAAACACAAATCAAAGCCAACTATTAATGTGGGCTATATATTAAGATCTAACTACTTATCTACATAAAGACAAAAAATAGCGCCTACAATGGGCGCTATTTTTTATATTACGACACTGCATACACATGCCAAAAGCATAATAGAGGGCTAATTACTTTTTGATTAAGGTATAGGCCACGTTGGTATCATCCAACTGCACTAAAGACGCCAGTCTGGCCGATAGCGGGTCTTTATTTTCAATGGCCGTTAATATTGCTTTGTGTCTTGGTAAGGAGTGCGTTTGTAAGTTAGGCCTTAGGCTGGTCAGCTTAATGGATTGTTGTAGCGGTAATACCAACATTTTTGACATATAAGCCAGTAGGTCATTATGTGTGGCCTTGGCAATGGCAAGATGGAACTCTATGTCAGGTTGCATAAACTCTTCTGCATTGGTCGCCTTCTCCATGCCATCATACGCTGTTTTAATCTGTGCAATATCATCATCAGTTGCAGTGCTAGCAGCGATGTAAGCCATCTCAGGTTCTAAAACACGTCGAACGGTTGATAAGGTTTTAAAAAAATCGTTTTCTGGTGTGGACTGAATCAACCAAAACAGCACATCTGGATCAAGCATATGCCATTCATCCTTTGGACGCACGACCGTACCGACTTTTGGACGTGAGTACGTCAAACCCTTAGAGTTTAGTACCCGTATAGCTTCACGAGAGACGGGACGACTGACCTGAAACTCCTCACACAACTCATCTGAGGAAGGTAGTTTTTCGTTTTCAGGAAAATGACCAGAAACGATTTTTAGACCCAATTGTTGAACAATCAATGCATGTTGGCTTTTGCTTGGAACAGGATTCTTGTAGTCGGCAGCGCTCATATCTTATCATTACTCATATTTGACATTAGTATGTTATAGAAGACCTTATCAATAAACAAGGGCTTCTATTTTGCATAAACTAGTGCCAATTTTTGAGCAAACTAGTGCGAATGACGAGGAACCTCGGAACCACGACAGCCGACTAGAAAATCGAAATCACAGCCTTCATCCGCTTGCAGCACGTGCTTGACATAGAGTTCACGATAGCCGCCGATGAAATTAGGTGTCGGCGGTGCTGGTAAATTGGCCAGACGCTGCTGTAGCTCTTCATCGCTAACATCTAAGTGCAGTTTTCCGGCGTAAGCATCAAGCTCAATAAAGTCACCGTTTTGTACCGCAGCCAATGGTCCGCCTGCGCGGGCTTCTGGTGCCACATGTAGTACCACGCTGCCATACGCCGTACCACTCATACGCGCATCAGAAATTCGCAGCATATCTGTGATCCCTTTTTCTAGCAGTTTGGGCGGTAATCCCATATTGCCAACTTCAGCCATACCGGGATAGCCTTTAGGTCCTGCGTTTTTAAGTACCAGAATGCAGGTTTCATCGACATCTAGATCTGGATCTACAATACGGGCTTTATAGTCGTCAAGGTCTTCAAATACCACGGCACGACCACGATGTTTCATCAATTCTGCTGACGCGGCGGACGGTTTGAGAACAGCTCCTTTTGGTGCTAGGTTGCCATGTAAGATGCACATCCCACCATCTTTACTCAGTGGATTGTTTACTTGACGGATGACCTCATCATTATAAATGGGCGAGCTTTGACAATTCTCCCAAATGCTTTGACCGTTGGCAGTCAGTGCTTGCGGATGCGGTAGCAGATTGTGCTCACCCATACGGCGCAATACCGCAGGCAGACCACCACTATAATAAAACTCTTCCATCAAAAATCGTCCTGATGGCTGCAAATCAACAATGGTAGGCATGCCACGACCAATACGATTCCAATCCTCTAGCTCTAAATCAACACCAATACGCCCAGCGATGGCTTTTAAGTGAATCACCGCATTGGTTGATCCACCAATGGCGGCATTGACTTTAATCGCATTTTCAAACGCTTCCTTGGTTAGAATTTTAGACAGCGTCAGATCTTCTTTAACCATATCAACAATACGCATACCTGATAAATGCGCTAAGACATAACGCCGAGAATCCACGGCAGGAATAGCAGCATTGTGCGGTAAAGATGTACCTAATGCTTCAGCCATACAGGCCATGGTAGAAGCTGTGCCCATCGTATTACACGTACCCGCTGAACGAGACATACCTGATTCTGCAGATAAGAATTCGTTTAGATCAATTTTTCCCGCTTTTAACTCTTCGTGCATTTGCCAGACGATGGTACCTGCGCCGATATCTTTGCCTTTATGTTTGCCATTTAACATCGGCCCGCCTGTGACGACGATGGCAGGAACATCACAACTGGCTGCGCCCATCAGTAGTGCTGGCGTGGTTTTATCACAGCCTGTTAATAGCACAACCCCATCCATTGGGTTACCGCGAATCGCTTCTTCTACATCCATACTCGCTAAATTACGCGTTAGCATCGCCGTCGGGCGTAGGTTAGATTCACCATTTGAGAAAACGGGAAATTCAACAGGATACCCACCCGCTTCTAGAATGCCTTTTTTTACATGCTCAGCGATTTTGCGAAAGTGGGCATTGCAAGGGGTCAGTTCTGACCACGTATTACAAATACCGATAATGGGTCTGCCATCAAACTCATGGTCTGGGATGCCTTGATTTTTCATCCAGCTACGATACATAAATCCATTTTTATCCGCCGTTCCAAACCAAGCTGCTGAACGTAATGGCTTCTTATTTGACATCTCTATATCCTTATATAGTAATACTATTTAAATAATATTAATCAAAATACACTAAAAACAATCTTTTTAAAAGGGTTTACATTTAAATAGTATTACTATATTTTAGTTAAAGCTTTTATACATTATTTTGGTTATCTACTGATAACGCCCTTAACTACAGATAATTTCTCTTTGGCATGATGCTTGAGAATTACCACATGGAACGTGGAGTCGGATATGGATTTCGAAAAGAACGTTATACGAACAGTGACCTACAGATTAATCCCTGCATTAATTGTCCTTTATGTGGTCGCTTATATTGATCGCGGTGCAGTCGGCTTTGCCCATCTACATATGGGCGCTGATGTTGGTATCGGTGACGCCGCTTACGGATTTGGCGCAGGCTTATTCTTTATTGGTTACTTCATGTTTGAGGTGCCAAGTAACTTGTTATTGGCCAAGTTTGGGGCACGCAAGTGGTTTACGCGTATTTTATTGACATGGGGCTTGATCACCATGGCGATGGCGCTGACCCAAGGCCCTAAGAGCTTTTATGCGCTTAGGTTCTTACTTGGTGTTGCTGAGGCAGGTTTTTTCCCTGGTGTTCTATATTTGATTACCCAATGGTTCCCAGTGCGTCACCGAGGAAAAATTATGGGGATGTTTGTGCTGTCGCAGCCTATTGCTATGGTTATTGCAGGGCCGTTATCCGGTGCTTTGCTAGGTATGGATGGCATGGCAAATATGCATGGCTGGCAGTGGTTGTTCATAGCCGTCGGCTTACCTGCTGTTCTTTTGGCGCTACCCACTTATTTGTATTTGCCAGATGATATTAAAACCGCTAAATGGTTAACCACAGAGCAAAAAAGTTGGTTGCAAAATGAATTGGTTAAAGATGAGTCTGAGTATGAACAGACAAGGCATGCCAATCCTTTACATGCGCTAAAAGACAAACGTGTACTGCTCCTTGCATTGTATTACCTGCCTGTCACCTTGAGTATTTATGGCTTAAATTTATGGCTACCCACTATTATCAAGCAATTTGGTGGCGGCAGCGATCTAAGAGTTGGTTTCATATCGAGTATTCCTTATATTTTTGGGGTTATCGGACTGCTGATTATTCCGCGCAGTACGGATCGTCTAAATGATCGTTATGGCCATCTTGGTTTTCTTTATGCGGTAGGTGCGTTTGCCATGTTCTTAAGTGCTTGGCTCACCTCTCCTATCTTGCAATTGGTGGCTCTATCTGCCGTCGCGTTTTGCTTATTTTCAACCACGGCTGTTTTTTGGACACTACCAGGCCGCTTTCTAACAGGCAGTAGTGCGGCAGCTGGTATTGCCTTGATCAACTCTGTGGGCAATTTGGGCGGTTATTTGGGACCTTATGGCATTGGCTTATTAAAAGAATACACAGGTCACATGGCATCAGGCTTGTATTTTCTCTCTGTGGTTATGGTGTTTGGCTTACTCCTAACCTATTTCGTCTACGCCAAGTTTGAAAAAAAGAAATCTGAAAAAACAACCGTTAGCGAACAAGCGTACTAAGGACATTAATCATGAATATTATTCAATTTGAAACCCAAGACCAGCAGCGCGCGGTTGGCATTGTCGAAAATAATACTGTCAAACCAGTCAATCAGGTGACGACGGTTCGAGACTTAGCATTAATGGCAATCGAAAATAAGTTGAGCCTAGAGCAACAAATCGACCAGTTAGGGTTTGCCTCTGAGAACTATGACTACGCACAACTACTAGATAATCTACAGGTACTTGCGCCTTTAGATCATCCAGATACCGCGCATTGTTTTGTTTCAGGTACAGGTTTGACCCATCTAGGATCAGCGGCTACTCGTGACAAAATGCATCAGCAGAACGCGGCTGATACTGCCTCAGTGACCGATACCATGCGTATATTTCAGTTAGGTATTGAAAAAGGTAAACCTGCTGACGGTAAGGTAGGTGCACAACCTGAATGGTTCTATAAAGGAGACGGTTCTATTGTGGTTCGTCCTGGTGCAGAGCTACCGATGCCTGACTTTGCAGAAGATGGTGGCGAGGAACCTGAAATTGCAGGTCTGTATGTGATTGGTCTAGATTCAAAACCTTACAGAATTGGCTTTGCTATGGGCAATGAATTTTCTGATCACATCATGGAACGTCGCAACTATTTATATCTTGCCCACTCCAAATTACGTTTCTGTAGTTATGGTCCAGAGCTACGCACGGGTGAGCTGCCAAAACACTTGGTCGGTACCAGTCGCCTGCGCCGTGATGGTGAGGTGATTTGGGAAAAAGAATTTTTATCAGGCGAAGACAATATGTGTCACAGCCTGACCAATCTTGAATACCACCACTTTAAATATCAGCAATTCTTAAAACCAGGTGATGTACATATTCATTATTTTGGTACAGCAACGCTGTCATTTGCAGACGGTATGCAAACTCAAGTCGGTGATGAATTCGAGATTGAGATGAAGGAATTTGGTCATTCTTTAAAAAATAAGATTGCACATACTCAACCTGAGCTATCCATTGGTTCAGTTAAAACACTCTAAGGAGAATACTATGATTATCGGACATAATTTTATTGCAGGTCAACGCAGTGCGCTCGGTAGCAAAGTCTTAAAAAGTATTAATGCCAGCACAGGAGAAGCGTTGGCTTATGAGTTTTATCAAGCAACTGAAGAAGAAGTCAACAAAGCGTGCGAAGCCGCCAGTGACGCCTTTAAAAGCTATCGCAATACATCACCTGAACAGCGTGCGTTATTTCTAGAAGCGATTGCTGATGAACTAGATGCGCTAGGACAAGACTTTCTTGACACTATTTCACAAGAAACAGCGCTACCGCTTGCACGCTTACAAGGTGAGCGTGGTCGTACTAGTGGTCAAATGCGTTTGTTTGCTAAAGTGCTACGCCGCGGTGACTATTTAGGGGCGCGTATCGATACGGCACTACCTGAACGTGAGCCTATGCCACGTGTAGATTTGCGTCAAGTGAAGATAGGTGTCGGTCCGATTGCCGTGTTTGGGGCAAGTAACTTTCCCTTAGCATTTTCGACAGCGGGTGGTGATACGGCTTCTGCGTTAGCTGCAGGCTGTCCTGTGATTGTCAAAGCTCATAGCGGACATATGGTAACAGCGGATCAAGTAGCACAAGCGATCGACAGAGCAGTCGTGCGCACCAATATGCCAAAAGGCGTGTTTAGTATGGTTTATGGTAATGGTGTCGGTGAAGCGCTAGTAAAACATCCCTTGATTCAAGCGGTTGGTTTTACGGGTTCACTAAAAGGTGGTCAAGCCTTAAGTGCGATGGCAGCCGCTCGCCCTAACCCTATTCCAGTATTTGCAGAAATGAGTAGTATCAATCCGATGCTCATGCTGCCAGCTGCCTTAAAAAATCGTGGTGATAGCATTGCTCAAGACTTAGCAGACTCTGTCGTGATGGGCTGTGGACAGTTTTGTACCAATCCTGGTCTGATTATTGGAATTAAATCCCCTGAATACAGTCAATTCATTGAAAACTTAACTGACATTATGGGGGCTAAACCTGCACAAACCATGTTGAATGCGGGTACGCTAGAAAGCTACTCATCAGGTTTGGAAGATCTGATGACACATGAAGGGTTTGAGCATTTAGCAGGCCAGACTCAACAAGGGGATCAAGCGCAGCCGCAACTGTTTAAAGCAGACGTCGAATTACTACTGGCAGGCAATCAGTTGCTACAAGAAGAGATTTTTGGGCCTGCGACCATCGTCATTGAAGTCAAAGACAAGGCACAGCTGATTCAAGCACTCAGTAGCATGAACGGCCAGCTAACAGCCGCTTTAATTGCTGATGAAGCCGATTTTGCTGAATTCGCAGATGTGGTACCTGTATTAGAAGAGAAAGCTGGACGCCTGCTATTAAATGGTTATCCAACAGGCGTAGAAGTTTGTGAGGCAATGGTTCATGGCGGACCTTATCCTGCCACATCTGATGCACGTGGCACGTCAGTCGGAACGCTGGCGACTGACCGTTATCTACGCCCTGTGTGTTATCAAAACTATCCACAAAGCTTATTGCCAGAAGCATTGAAGGATGAAAATCCATTTAATATTTTAAGGCTAGTCAACGGTGAAATGACTCGAAGTAAAATTTAATGTAGATAGCATGTAACTTAAAAAAAGAGACCATTGAGTGGTCTCTTTTTTTTGGCTTATTAAATGTTCATCTCTTGAGTTTTCATCTCTCAAACTTTCTCATTTGACTAAATTCACATATCTTTGGGATTGAGCATAGTCAATGACAGGATTAACGATTGACCTTTGTTTGCCGCTCTGTTAGATTTTAATACGATACAAAACGTATCGTTTTTAATAAATGCTATGGATAGCGTTTTTTCCGCCATGTCACAATATCCTCAATAGTGAGTGATTGTGTCAGTCAATTTAGTTCATGCCAAGGATAGCTATGATGAGCGATTATTTACCAAATCTACTCTTACCATCCAAAACACCTCCCGCACAGCCAAAATCAAAAGTACCAATCTTTTTTAGTATGTAGCCATCATGTATTTATATGGCCTGTTCTTTTAAATAAATGGAATAGATTGAGCCGTATCTGTTGCTAAAAACAAATATTGTGTCACAAACATATTCAACAGCGTCGTTTTCCATGGAAGGAAATAAAAATTATGAGTATTTTTGCCATTTTGTTGTCTTTGTCACTTTTGATATATTTTGCTTATCGAGGTATTAGCGTATTGGTTCTTGCCCCTATACTCGCTATTTTAGCCGTGGTTTTAAGTGGTGAAGGTAGTCAAACCATGGGTATTTATACCGAAGTATTTATGCAGGGTCTTGGAGGATTTGCGGTCAAATACTTTCCATTATTTATATTGGGCGCTATCTTTGGCAAGCTGATGGAAGATTCAGGTTATGCCTACAGCATCGCACGTCATATCGTTGATAGACTAGGCGACAAACATGCGTTATTGGCCGTGGTACTTGCCTGCTCTATCCTAACTTACGGCGGCGTCTCAGCCTTTGTCGTGACTTTTGCTATATACCCTATTGCTGCTGCTCTATTCAAACAAGCCAACCTACCTAAAAGGCTGATACCTGGAGCCATTTGTATCGGCGCACTCACTCTGACAATGACTGCATTGCCAGGCTCTCCTGCCATTCATAATGTGATACCCATGCCTTATTTTGAGACCGATGCATTCGCAGCACCTGGACTGGGTATCATTGCATCGATTGTGATGCTAAGCGGAGCCATGTTATGGATGCACCGCCAACTGCGTATTGCAAGCGCTAATAATGAGGGGTATGGCAATCATACATTAAATGAAAAAGAACCTTATTCGGGTGTGAATGTACCCAATTTCTGGATAGCACTTTTACCCATTATCATCGTGATAGTGGGCAACTATGCTTTTTCAAAACTGATCATTCCTCTATGGAACAATAGCTATTTAGCCGACGAAAAATTTGGTGGCGTAGCATTAAATTCAGTGATTGGTATTTGGTCTATTATTTTATCGCTATTTCTTGCTTGCATTTTTGTGATTGTGTTCAGCTTTAAGAGAATAGATAGCGTTGCAAACAGCTTAAATAAAGGCGCTATGGGTTCTTTGCTACCCATTTTTAACACAGCTTCAGAAGTCGGTTATGGTTCTGTGATTGCCACACTTGCTGGTTTTGCAGTGATCAAACAGTATCTTATGGGTATCTCACCTGAAAACCCTCTTATCTCAGAAGCGATTATGGTCAACGTTTTGGCAGGGATTACTGGATCGGCTTCTGGGGGCTTGGGGATCGCTTTAGAAATTATGGGCGCAAACTACATGCAATTGGCAGAGCAATACAATATCAATCCTGAACTGATGCACCGTATCGCCTCTCTCGCCTCAGGCGGTCTAGACTCACTACCCCATAACGGTGCCATCATAACCATGCTCACTATTTGTGGTTTAACCCATAGAGAATCGTACAAAGACATATTCGTAGTCGCGGTGATCGTTCCTATCATTGCGCTTATTTTAGTCATCATACTCGGCACCATGTTTGGGTCTTTTTAAAAGAGTCATTAGAAAAGCCCGTTTTAATAAAAGCTGGCATCGATAAGGTAACAAGAGCGTTTGATAGAATTTAATAGACAAAGTGAACAAAATTGACAGATGTTTACGCTGTCTTAAAGTACTGAAAAATTACTGGTTGTTATAGTGATGTAATAATAGCAAGGTCTAAAGTGCTTGGCAGATGTCATCGTTCATGAATTCGATTATAGTGGATATTGATAATATTTATTTAAACACATTGAGGAATCAAATCATGAAAACACTTGGATTATGTACGCTGGCAGCCTTGAGCTTGAGTGCCTGTGCAACAGGTATGAATGGCGGAACAACGGGCAATACTCAAAATAACGTAGTGACTCAATACCCCGTAGAAGCTACGCTGCTTAATATTTATACCAAAGCACGCAGTGAAAGTTTGGTCGCCACCGTAGGCAACCAAACTGCTACAGCAGACATCAAAGTCACTCCCAAAGGTCAGATGACATACAATAATAAGACTGTCCAAGGCACGGAAATTAATACCATTAACAAGGTAAATAACCAAGTTACGAATCAGTCTGTCGCTATTAATTACTTTACTATAGACCCATTAGTCTTCCACGGTTTTACTGACAGTACGGGTAAATACTCCCTATCAAACCAAACGACAGCCATTCCAAAAATGGCAACGGTTGGTGCTTCTAGTCCATTAATTACCGAAAACGTTTATGCTGATCGCAGCATGCGCAAAAAAATAGGCACATACAACCAAAGCTGGTCTCTAACACGGGATAGCAACAATACGGCGTGGTTCTGTATAGATACGTCGAGCAATTTGCTGCTTGATGTGGATCCTGAAGGTACGTCATCAGAATGCTACAAAATAAATGCTCAAGGCGATATTTTAGCCAGTAAGGTGACGATCAGCCAGCCTTCTAATAATGGGACGAACACAGTGACCTTTACAAGCAGATAATTCTTACTATAGCTGTCATCAATACTGTTTACCCCCATAAAACCTTAAAGTAAAAATAAAATAAAAAATGGCGCCTTAAATAGGGGCCATTTTTTATGGTTTATATTTAACGATTAGGTACGATGCCCTTCGATATGTTTACCTTGATATTTGCTTTTTACGCTGTGCGCTGTTTTTATTTTTTTTGGATTATGGTGTGAGACAGCTGGTTTATGTTTGACATGTTTGTACTTGTTATTGACTCCTGCACCCGCTTTTTGGTGCTTTACCTGCGCGGCATGATGGTCAGTAAAGTGCGGTGCAGCATTGGTTTGGCTAGCCACTGTCAAACACGTAGTGATCGCTAAAAGTGAACTTATCATTATCTTTTTCATTGTTATTTCCATCTAAATTGGTATGAATGGTGGTTGAATATGCGTTATTTACTCTTAAATAAAATAACGTATTGCGATAAAGCGCGGCTCTATCCACAACGAAAATAATAAGTGATTTAAGCGTTAATTAGATTTATGAAAGATGAAGAAAGGTTTCGATTGTTGCTAGCAGCTTGAGCTGATCTCGTGATGGTACTTGTTAAAAGGTTTTGCTTATTAAGAGATTTGCGCTGGTTAAAAAGCCTACAGAATTAACTGACTCGATGCCGTCATACATATCAGTTTTTTAATATTCTCTTACTGTAAATGTAAAAAATATCGTGCTCTTAAATATTTATCAGTTAAGATGGTTGTAAAGCATCGTCATTGTGACAGCCAATATAACTGCTTAAATTTTTTAAACACCCTCGACAGAGATGAATCGCCACTCATAAAAAATACTGACTCATGTCATCAGAGTTTAATAAAGTTTCAGCTAATATGTTACTAAAAAAATCATAAAAAATATCAGGATAAAGCAAAGTTTCAAATGAGAAATAGGAGCTAACAATGAGTAATGACAAAAAGACCATAGAAGACTATAGGCATCTGGTCGTCAGTAAAGATGTCACTGTCCATTTATCACAAGACCAACAAGCAATGATCCTAAAGACTTATGATTACGGGTTGAACGCTATGACTGATATTGATGAGATGCTACTCAGCTCAGTCATTCGTCAGCTTAAAACAGCAATTCAGGCGGACACATAAACCTACTTTAACTATCATTTGGTTAGATAAGTTTTGATTAGATGCTGTTTCGTTGAATGTGACTTAAGTTAAATATGACGTAAATAGTATCGATCATTTGTTTAGACAGAATCGTTAAGCTGACACTAAAAAGCCCCAAACCACTCGTAAAGGCAGTTTGGGGCAATCAATAAGCGATATAAACCGTTAAGTATTAATCGTCATTATCAACCTGACTGCTCGTAATCTTACCAGTCATACTATCGACAATCACTTTATGGACTTGGTTGCCTTTGCCAATCTCAATCTTATAAACGGGCTTGCCAAAATCCATGTCGAATTCAGCTTCAAGTACCGTTCCTTTCAACGTTTTATTGGCATTTTTGATGGCTTGAGACAAGCTGACTTTTGCTTGTTTCATGGTGTTATATTCTGCCAAATCTTCTTTATCTAGACGCTCTGTCTCATCTTTTGTGACTTTTCCTGTATTGGCATTCACTCTTACTTCTTGTTCATTATTATTGGCAATCATTTTAATATCATAATGACTGTTTTCTGCACGATCTTCTTGATCAAAATCTACACTAATAATGTCGCCTTTAACTGCTTTATTAGCAAGGGTAAGTGCCTGCTCTAAACTGATCTTACTTTGTGAAGCAGCGGCAATCTCGCTCATAGAAGTAGCCGCTTGGCTGGCTGAAACAGAAGCCATACTAATGGTTGCGACACTGAGTGCCACCGCTAGCGATTTTTTTAACGTTGATTTTTTTTTCATAATCGATGTTTTTTTCATAATAGTATCCTAATAGGTCTCCAAATATCCTTTGAAGACAATTATTCAGTTAAATAATGTCATGAATTAGTAATGACACTCTTAATAAAATGTTTATTTCGATTAGGATGATGACACAGTGTTAATCTTGATGTCCAAGTGATTTATGCTGATAAAACGTAACGAATGTATCGTTTACAGCGTTGAAACTTTTACAGATATGTTCAAAAGTAGCCGAATTATTTGCCACTTTTCAAAATGTAGACTTCGTTGGACAAAATTGTAGCGCTACCGTTTATGGCTAAATATCATAAACAGTAAAATTTATATATT